>JADFIF010000120.1 GCA_022566795.1 Chloroflexota bacterium | reverse complement strand
CCGCAACGGCGGGGCCAGCGCCAGCCGCGACGGCGACGCCGGTGCCACCAGCGCCAACCGCGACGGCGGTGCCGCCCGCGCCGGTTGCCGTCGCGCCAGTGCCGACGCTGGAGCCGCCGCCCACGCCGATCCCAGCGGCGTTCCCAATCGAGGACGACGGCGGCCTGAGCGGCGGAATCATCGCGCTGATTGTCGTTCTTGGCATCATCGGAGTCATCGTCGTAGCGGGCGGCGGATTCCTGGCGATGCGGCGACGGACGGCGTAGTCAGACTATCCTGAATCGATGGACACAGGTCCGCTTTATGCATGCGCAGAAGCGGACCTGTGCTTTTAGGCTCCCGCACGCGCTCGCAGCCGAAGCGACTACGGCGCGCCCTCAAAGCATGAGCAAATTCTTCACCGGTCTGAGGCCGCCGACATTCGTTCAATCTGATCGGGACGGATTAACCTGTGGGTTGATGCGCAGATTGGCGGGGAGGGCCCCGAGTTTGGAAGAGTCCAGAGCCTTGAGCCTAAGCGAGGCCTACGAGTGCGGACCGCCGTGACGCGCCGGATGCTAGCCGTCGCAGCCGCGGGCCTCTTCGCGCTGGCGTCGATGATGCTGCTGCCCGCGACCGCATCGTCTCAGACGGCCGACCAGATTACGCTGACAGTCGTGCAGGTCGCTACCGGGGCTCGCGACGTCGAGGCGGCACCCGGCGACACGGTGACGATGACCATCAGGGCCAGCGGAGCCGAGGCCATGCAGGGCCTACAGTTCACGCTGGCGTACAACCCTGCGGTCGTCGAGGTTGTAGATGTTTCGCTGGCGGAAACTCAGCCCGGGGCGCTGTTCGCCGCGAACACGACGACGCCCTCCGAAATCGTCGTCGTCTTCGTCGTGCAAGCGCCGGTAGGGGTCGCCGAGGTGGACATCGCCAACCTCATCTTCAGGGTGGTGGGCGAGCCTGGAGCCTCCACATCGCTTAGCTTCGCGGCGATTGCCGCAGGTGACGGCTCCGACCCCTCGCAGGCCATACCAGCAACATCGGTTAGCGGGAGCATCACCGTGATATCTCAGGCGCAACAGGCGGAGGCCACCCCGACTGTAGTCCCGGCTTCGACCCCTGTACCAGCGCCAACCGAGGTGCCCGACACGCCGACGCCGACGCCGGCTCCCGCGCCCTTGTCACCTGCCGTCACGCCCGAAGCGCAACAGACTCCAGCCGCCACGCCACAGCCCGTGCAATCGACCAGTCCCGAGCCCACACCGACGCCTATCGCCGGTCAAGTCGCCACCGGCCCCACGGCCGTGCCAACGACCCAGGCGCCCGCGGCCAGCTCCACTCCGGCTCGACCGGAGCCCAGCCCCGTGCCCGCTGTAGGCACAGAGGCACAGAAGCCACAGGAGGCAGCCTCGCCCGGGCCTTTGGCGGCGCAGGTCGCCGGCGTTCCACAACGTCCGGAGGTCGCGGGCACTCCTGAGCCCGGCGCCGTGCCACCGACGCCCTCGGCAGCACAGGTCCAGGTCCAAGCGTCGCAGGCGGGGTCGGAGCCGACAGCCGGCCCACCACAGGCGCAGCCTCAAGGGGGCATGGGCTGTACCGCGCCCCTTCTGGGTTCGTCGGCTTCAGCAAGCGGGCTCGGCGATCTGATGCTTCTTGGGACGGTCGTCGGGTCGCTGCTCATTTCGTCGCGCTTACGAAGGCGATAGCTCGACCGCAAAGGCCGAGGGAGGACGCCTCCTCAGCGGCTCAGAAGTGGTCCGGCAAGGCGCTTCTGCCGGTACCCGGGCGGCCAGAATTTCCAGGCAGGCGCATCGGGCCGTATCCGAATAGGCGGCAGGGGACTGAAGAAGCTGCCTACTTGAGCCGCACGACGATCCGCGTGGTGGCGTCGCCGTCGGCTCCCGCGGGCAACACAGAGCCGTCGCCGTCGGCCCCGCGCAGCGGAGGCGGGCCAGCTTCGGCTTCGGCTACATTGTCGAGCCGGCTCAAAATGTCGATCAGAGGGGTAGGGTTGCCAAGGGTAAGGTTGATGACGTACGAGCCGTCATCGGACTTGCGCGTGTCGCGGAGGGTGACGTCTTCCAGCTGGACTAGGCGCTCGTAGATCTCGCCCAGGCCGGCCAGATTCACGGGCGCTCGTATGACGAGCTGTAGCGGTCCCGCGTGGACTGCGCGCGGAGATGGCGCCGTCGCAGGCTCCTGGGCGGGTGTTGGGGCGGGCGTTGGCGTTGAGAGCGCATCCGGTGGGGCCGGCGGTGCCGTCGCTGCCGACGGTGGGCCCTCGACGCTCTCCACCGGCGGCTCCGGTGGCTGGCGAGGAACTGAGGCGCTTGCTTCGTCGGCCTTGAGAGAGGGCTCAGAGGCAAGGTCGGCCTCTTCGACCGTCGCAGCCTCCCAGGTTTCGAAGGTCACATTCAGCGCCTGCACTTGCTTGGAGATATCGTCTACGTAGCCGACGAGCTTCTGCGAGGCGCTGCGGACGTCCCGTCTGATCTGGGACTCGAGCTGTCTCTTGGCGATCTCTACCAGCTCGTTGGCCCTCCGCTTCGACTCCTTCTCAATATTCGAGCCCCTCTCGCGGGCCGCTTGAACGATCATCTGGGCTTCTTCAGACGCCTTAGTGGCCAGTCGGGCGATAGCGTCGCCCTGCTCCTTGGCGCCCGCCTGGGCCTCGGCGATGAGGCGCTCCGCCTCCACCTGGGCCTGAATGCGGACCTGCCTGGCTTCCTCCTTTAGTTGGTCGGCGAGCTTCTCGGCCTCGACGACCGTCCGCTGCGCCAGCTTGTCGAGCGTCGCCGAGTGAGCCCCGGCATCGGAGGCAGGCTCGTCGCTATTCAGCCGGGAAAGCAGTGCATCCACGAAGGCTCTGACCTGCCGCTCGTCGAGCCCGTCGCGAACGCGGGTGAAGTCGCGGCCCCACAACCTGACGCTGTCGTCGTTAGCCATCTATCTACCTCATCCTAGAGGGGAGACGGTGCTCGTCGGCCGTTGCCCGAGCGATATAAGCCTCCGGCGTGGGGGAGACCATACTGCGGTGAGGCACTCGGCCCGTTACCCGAAAATGTAGCATCTGAGCACGAAGTGAGTCAAACTTCCGCCGTCTGGCGGCTTGGTTCGTCACCACTGAGCCAGACGAGAAGGCGCTGCCTCGGGATCCGGCTCGGCTCGGTCGAAGCCTCCCGCCGCTTGTTGAAGGGCGAATCGATGGGGGCGATGACGGCTGATCGGCCGTCGGCGACGCGCTCGACCTCTGGCATGGAGAGGACCAGCGGCACGGCCGGCGTAGACCCGGTGACCGATACGCTGATAACCCAACCTGACGAGGGAGACCACGCGTAACCTTCTACCGTTACCGCCGAGGTCTGGTCGAGGTGCGTTATCAGACTGTCCATTTGGGACGGATCCGAGTCGATATCGGGGGATTGCAAGAGGAGGTCGAGCTGCTGACTCGCTCGACTGGGCTTAGGCTCGCCGGTCCGCTCCGAAGACCTGGGTTTCCAAGGTCCGACGGACTCCGGCCGGTCCTTGACGGCGGTAGGCGCTGCCCCGGCGCCCCGCCTGTTCTCGGCGCATTTGGACTTGGCCTCATTGCCTAGGAACGCCGCCAGACGCTCGGCTTCGCGGAGCTTCCGCTCGTCCAATGAGCGAAGGATTGCGGTCGCGTGTCCCCCGTTCGCCGGCTTTGCGAATCGCCTCAGAACATCCTCCACGAAGGACACGACCTGATTTTCGGCCAGTCCAACCTCGACGAGATCGAACTCGGTGCCCCAGAGGGTGCGCTTCTTGGCGTTTACCAAGTGATCGTCCTATGGCTACCCGGCCCGCCGGTCCGCTGTCTGGCCGGCTGTGGAGGGATTCTCTGAGTCGATGGCTTCCAAAAGAGGATACTTGGCTTCCCTTCGGACCTTCTCCGCCACGGCCTCCTCAATCCACTGTCCGACGCTCTTTCGAGAGACGACGGCCGCTACCTTTGCCTGATGATAGATATCCTCGCGCATGCGAATGGTCTTGGCGGCTCTGACGCTCATGTCCTCAATGTAATACATGGCGCCTTATCAATCACACGGCCAAAAGTACCTAGTGCGGTAGTAATTCTGTACCAGGGAGCCACGTGTGTTCCCGGGGACCTCTTTGGCGCCAGGGCGACATCCCGTGTACCTGTCGAACAGGGAGGTCGGTACGTGAGATAGGGCTGCTTACTGCTGCTGCCAGGAGACGATCTCGACCGTGCCGTCTGGCCACGAGAGAAGGACGCGAGCCTGTACAGTGCCGTTCGAGGCCACCGTGGATACATCAAAATAGACGGGGGCTTCGACTGCGGCACCCGCCGCCGTGATTCCGCCTTTTTCACCCTCAAGGGCGTCCTCACACTCGTCAGGGTCGTCGGTCGACCACGTCCCGTAGGCGTCGTTGTAGTAGGTGGCTCCTGCCGAGAGGGTGGCGGTGGCCTTGAGCACCTGAGTGCGGCTCTCGCCTGGGGCAAGACCCGTTATGGGCGGCGGTTCCTCTCCCGGCTTCTGCCACCTGAGCCTCCATCGTTCCGAGTCGCTCTGCCATGACATCTCTGGAGTAGACGTAGAAAGGTTGCCCGCATAGCCTTCACTGGAGCCTGACACGTAGGTGTACCCCGGGGGCAGCAGATCCTCGACTCGGCACACGTAGCGGATTTCCGAGGCGACGTTTTCCACGCTAATCGTGTAGGTGAACTCCGTGGGCACTCCGGGCTGCGCGGTGTCCGGGTCAACCGACTTCTTAACCAAGACATCCATGCCGTGGCCACACTTGGGGTCGCCGCTCCCGACGGTAACCTCGGCCGTGTACGGGGTCCAGGCCTCGAGGTCGTCATCGTCCCAAGAGGGCTCGTAGCGTGCCTTGGCCTGGTTGTAGTAGGTTCCATCCGGCAGCGTCCCCCAGGCTTCGAAGGTGAGCGTCAGCTCCTCGCCGGCACCGACCTGGAGGTTCTCGTCTTCGAGGTCCCACCGGAGCTCTTTTGGAGTGGCCCCGCACGTCGCTACCTCGCCATCCGAGATGAATGGGGCGCTGGTAGTAAGTCCGCGAGCGGACCCCGGAACGTACGCAAACCTGGGTGGCAGGTAGTCCCATATTCGCTCGATATCGGCCGTCCCAGTCCCCTCGTTCTGTACCCTGACGTTGTAGGTGAACGTTGTCAGGATGTTCGGCGGAGCGCTGGAGGGCGAGACTGTCTTTGTGACGACCAGACCCTGTCCCGATGTGTCGCCGCCTGTAAAGATCCTGTTGATCGTGACCTCGACGGTGTCCCCGTTGGTGTCTACGACTAACTGTGCGCTGGGATTGCTCGGGGTCAGGGCGCCGTAGTAGCCAGCGTCGGTGAGGATCTGCCATATGGCGACCTCGATGCCGGAGCCCGCCCCGTACATGGACCTGAGGCGACTGTCGTAGACCCGAGAGTTACGCGAGAGCTGGGCGCTCGTCTGTATGGAGGCGATAGTGATAGGGACGGCCAGGCCGATAAACCCCACCAACATGATCAGGGCGACGCCGCCCCTCTGTGTCGTCAGACGCCTCAAGATAGTTCTCACGGACCCATACGGCTCCTCGTGATTGGAGGAAGGTGCGCGTTTGCGACACCCGTCCCATCGTAGCCGTGGGCGATAAAGATTCGGATAAAGAGGGGACGGAGAGCGGCAACTTGGCGGCGGGGCCTAAGTGACCATCTCGGAAGGCGGCGCTTCGCCGGGGAGAGGGTCTGGGGAGACCATGAGGGCGCGTGGGTGGGAGGAGGACGTTGGCCTGTCTAGACAGTTTCTAGGCCAAGAACGGCCAACACCCTGGTTGTCATTGGCATGAACAGGTCATTCTTGTATCTTGATTGTGGACGTGGCAGATCGGTTCATTCTTGGTCAAGTTAGACCGTGGTTCAGCAGGATCGTCACGTCCCAAGCTCCCAGAGCCCGAACAGTTGTGCGGCCTCAGAGCCTGCACTGAGCCTGCCGAAGTGGTGACAGTAATAGCGGCCTCAGAGCCTGCACTGAGCCCTGTCCTCGAGCGCAGCGAAGGATTGCCGAAGTGGTGACATTAGGATGAGGGCGGACTCGGACAAGAGTAACACGGCCGGGCGCTCTTTCATCCTCCAGCGTGCCGGCGGCAACCCGCATGGACGATCTCTGGGCTGAGGCGATGGGGATTGACGGTGGTGCCGGGCGACCGATAACATACCGGCGTCGACTTGCCAGCGGAGATTCATCCTTTGTCGACCACCGGGTTGCGTAGTGTGCGACGAGACCGTCCGATGGCCCCGCGTGAGGGAGATCTTGAGCGTAGTCATGGCGCGCTGGGAGCGCCGGCAG
Source organism: Chloroflexota bacterium (assembly GCA_022566795.1). Taxonomy (GTDB): domain Bacteria; phylum Chloroflexota; class Dehalococcoidia; order Lucifugimonadales; genus JADFIF01. The sequence continues at coordinate 3,077 of JADFIF010000120.1, read as the reverse complement.
GGCAGGCGCGGTCTGCCCGGCATTCACGACTACTACTGGGATACGCCTCAGCAGCTTGCCGGCGACGAGGCGATGGGCAAGAGATTTATCGAGCCCGGCGTGCCGGCAGACGAGACGGCCCTCGTGATGGCCCTGAGACGTGGGCTGGGGAGCATTCCAAAGATGCCCATGGGGGGCCCCTTCCTGACCGAGGACGAAGTCCAGGAGGTCGTCCGCTGGATAGACCAGGGCATGCCCGAGTAGCCGGGGGTCATCAGCGGGATGGCCGAGCGGCGTTTCCGCGCCCCACTGGGCCGGCCGGCAGCGTCCGGCAGCATCATAAGGAGAAAATGACTTGGCAGACTTGACCCGTCAGCAGCTCGATACCCTTGGAAAAATCCAGACGTGTGCCGTGGCCAATGCCATCGAGACCTTCGACGTAATGCCCAGAAACCAGGGGTTCATGCGCCCCGCGGTCAGGAGCATCTTCCCCGGCCTCGGGAGCATGATCGGCTATGCTGTCACGGGCGTGATCAGCGCCAAGACGCCGCCGACCTCTCACATGCGCATCCCCAGGTCTGAGTGGGTCGACTACGTTCTCAGCGTGCCCGAGCCTCGAGTCATCATGCTGCAGGACCTGGACTACCCGGACGTTCTGGGGTCGTTTTGGGGCGAGGTGCAGAGCAACGTGCACCAGGCGCTCGGATGCGTGGGCACCGTCACGGATGGGGGCGTCCGCGACCTCGATGAGATGAGAGAGGCCGGCTTCTTCGCTTTCGCCACCGAGGTTCTCGTGTCGCACGCCTACGTTCACATCGTGGAGTACGGGGTCCCCGTGACCATCGGGGGCCTTACCGTCAGTCCCGGCGACATCGTCATGGGCGACCAGCACGGTGTCCTCACCGTTCCGAAGGACATTGCCGCAGACATCCCCAAGGCCGTGGAAGAGGTCGAGAAGGGCGAGCGCAGGATCATCGACTTCTGCCGGTCCTCAAGCTTCACATCTGAGGGCTTGAAGGAGCTGCTCGCCGGCCGCTACTGAAGAGCCGAGCCCACCTAACTAGACAGAAGGTGGGACTACTGTTTGGTTGCATGAGTCTTGATACATCCTGCCCGCCCACCTTCGAAAGGGCCGCGAGGAGACTAGCCCCTCGGGCTCTCCGGGGGTTCCAAGTCCCGACGAGTCGGGACCGGCGAGGGTCTGGGGGTGTCCCCCAGACCATAAACCTCACGGGCTGGTGGGTGGGGAAAAGTACGTATCGCTTTCTTGTTGACTAAGCACTACGTTCGAGATACGAGAAGAGTGGCTTCATGTCCGATGCCAAGGTCGTGTTCCTGACCGGGTTGCCCAAGGTCATCGTCGACGTGGTAACGTCGTATAGCCCCGCGGGCTTCACTACGACGGTCGTCGACGGCCGGCAGCCGGAGAAGGAGCAGATCGAAGCGGTAAGCGACGCCGACTTCATCATGGTGTACCGCGCCGAGCTCTCGGACGACGTGCTGCAGGCCGCCCCGAAGGCGCGCATGGTCCAGCTTCTGTCGGCCGGTTACGACACCATGAACCTCAAGCTAATGCGGGAGCTGGAGATACCCTGCGCCAACAACGGCGGCGCGAACTCCTGGGCCGTCGCCGACCACGCCGTCTTGTTGATGCTGTCGCTGTACAAGCGGCTGGTCCAGTCTGACATGGCGACGCGCGACGGCCGGTGGAACGAGCCCATCGACGGCACCAACACCTTCGAGATGGCGGACAAGCTGGTAGGAGTCCTTGGCATCGGCAACATCGGCCGGCGTGTCGCACGGCGCGTTCAGGGTTTCGACGCCAGGGTTCAGTACTACGACAAGTACGGCCTGTCTCCGGAGCGAGAACGCGAGCTTGACGTCCGGGGCGTGACCATCGAAGAGCTGTTCAGCACCTCGGACATCGTTACGTGTCACACGCCCCTCACGCCGGAGACTCACCGCATCGTAAGCGCTGAGATGCTGGCCCTCATGAAGCCGACGGCGATCTTGATCAACACGAGCCGCGGCCCTGTCGTTCACGAGGCGGCGCTGATCGACGCGCTTCAACACAAGAAGATCGCGGGCGCCGGCCTGGACGTGTTCGAAAAGGAGCCGGTCGAGCCGGACAATCCACTCCTGACCATGGACAACGTCGTGGTCACGCCGCACAGCGCCGGCACGACCTGGAACACCTGGTTTCGCCGCGCCGAGTTCGCCTACCGGAACATGAAGGGCGTTTGGGAGGGTCAGCCCCCACAGGCCATCGCCGCCGACTACGAAGGGTGACCTTGAACGGGCCCATTTAGACGGATACCGAAGCTAAGGGAGGAAACTTTGGACCCAGTCATCAAAAACCACGAAGGCCAGACCAACCCGATTCTCGGACCGGACGACGGCGTTCCAAACTACGTGATGCTGTACGTCCAGCACCCACCCGGAGGCTCCAGCGCTCACCACACGCATCCCTGGGAGCATCAGGCGTTCATCGTCGAGGGCTCGGGAATCCTGTGGTGCGACGGCAAGGAGTACCCAATCAAGCAGGGCGATGCGGTCCTGGTCCCGCCGGGGTCCGAGCATCACTTCGCCAACACCGGCGACGTCACCCTCAGCCGCGTAACGGTCAATCCGCTAAGCTCGGTTGCCGGAGGATAGCCATGAGCGAGAGAGAGAATCCAGCGCCCGCCGCGCACGACCGGGGAGGCTGGGCCACCGAAGAGCCCATAGACCAGGGCGAGCACCAGTGGGCCGACTGGGAGCACCGGACACAGGCGTTGTCCCGCGTTCTCGGGAGCAAGGGCATCGTCGTAACCGACGAGATGCGCCGCGGCATCGAGTCCATACCCGCGCCGGAGTACGAGGCTCTCTCGTACTTCGAGCGCTGGTCCGCCTCTTTCGAGACCCTCCTCGTCGAAAAGGGCGTTCTCACCACCGCGGAGATCGACGAGAAGATGAAGGAAGTCGAGGCGCGCTGGGGATGAGCCCAGACTCCTCCGATAACGCGATATCTGGCGATAGCGCGATATTTGGTCCCGGCGACCGCGTGAGGATCAGCGAACGCTACCCCGCAAGCCACCATCGGACTCCCTGGTACATAA
>JADFIF010000189.1 GCA_022566795.1 Chloroflexota bacterium | reverse complement strand
CCTTCCGCGGCCAGCGTACCATCTGGGGCGGACGGCCTCGAGTGCGAGCGGCGCTGTACATGGGCACTCTGGCAGCCACTAGATTCAACCCCGTCATCAAAGCCTTTTACCACCGTCTACTCGCGGCAGGCAAGCCCACTAAGGTGGCCCTCACCGCTTGCATGCGCAAGCTGCTCGTCATCCTCAATTGCATGCTCAAACGTCGCACTCACTGGAGTCCACCACACATCCAGACTACCGCACTACCCGTCTGAATCCTTGACTTTCAACACAGTTGCTCTGCACACCCCTCGTTCAACGATTTGACAGAGCCTGTTCCGAGTGTCGGCTGGCTTGAGCCCCACCGTCCGCGACGGATTCCACCCGACCAGTACCTCACAGTTGTCTTATCCGGAAGATATTCCGCTACTGACGAATGTGGCCTCCGCCGATCACGGTCCACTTGTAGGAGGTAAGCTCTCGCAGGCCCATGGGGCCACGCGCGTGATACTTGTCGGTGCTGATGGCGACCTCGGCCCCGAGGCCGAACTCCGCACCGTCGTTGAATCGGGTGGAGGCGTTGACGAACACGGCGCTGGAGTCGACCTCGTTCAGGAACCGCATGGCGGCGGCGTAGTCCTCGGTGACGATGGCGTCGGAGTGGCCGGAGCCGTACCTCTCGATGTGGTCCAATGCCTCGTCGAAGGAATCTACCACTCTGACTCCCGCCGTGAGCGACAGGTACTCCGTGCTCCAGTCCTCCTCGGTCGCGGGCACGGCGCGTACGCCGTTCATAGGTCCGATGACGCTCAGGGCGCGGGGGTCGCAGCGCATCTCGACGTCCGCCTCGACGAACCGCTCGGCGATCCTGGGCAGGTACTTCGGCGCGATGGCAGAGTGGACGATCATCGTATCCATGGCGTTGCAGACCGATGGGCGCTGGACCTTGGCGTTGAACACGATGTCCACGGCCATGTCCACGGCGGCCGAGCTGTCGACGTAGGTGTGGCATACGCCGACACCGCCGGTGATGGCCGGCATCGACGCCTCTTCCGCCACGCGCCGGATCAGCTCCTGGCCTCCCCTGGGGATGATCAGGTCGATGTACTCTTTCGCCTTGAGCATTCGGCCCACCAGCGCTCGGTCGGTGGACTCGATGATCTGGACCGCGTCGGAGGGCATCCCGGCGTCGGAGATGGCCTCCTTGATCAGCCCAGCCAGGATCGTATTCGAGTGCACCGACTCCTTACCACCTCTCAAGAGGATGGCGTTGCCCGATTTCAGGCACAACACGGAGATGTCCACGGTGACGTTGGGGCGGCTCTCGTAGATAGCGCCGATGACACCGAGGGGCACACGCCGGCGGCCCACCTGGAGGCCGTTGGGCATGGTCCTCATGTCGAGCACCTCGCCCACCGGGTCTGGCAGCGTCACCACGTTGCGAACGTCGGCAGCGACACCTTCGAGCCTGTCGGGGGTCAGAAGGAGACGGTCGAGCAGGGCTTCGCTGAGGCCGTCTCGCCTGCCGGCCTCGTAGTCCTTCTCGTTGGCCTGCAGGACCTCTTCCTGCCGCGACTTGAGGCTGTCAGCGATGTTGAGCAGCGCGCGGTCCTTCACCTGGCCGGATAGCCTGGCGACCTCCCGGGCCGCTTTCTTCGCCGCCCGGGCCTTGGTCGTCAGCTCATCTACGGCTGTCTGCATCGCCCGACTCCTGAGCTTGGCTTAACGCTTCGGAAACTAATGTCGACCGCGGAGCTTCGGTGTTCGCCCCGCACATTAACAGGTAGTTAACGAGTCCTTTCGGCCATCCCCCTTTCCTGGCCAAGCCAGGAAAGGGGGATGATATTGTATCTGGCACTCACCGATGTGCCCCTCAGGACTCCCGGCCCTTCGGCTCTGCTCAGGACAGGCGCCGGGGCTTCGCCCCTCTGCACACCCCGTATTTTGCCTGACCGCTGCCGGGTGCGGTTTCGGCCAAGCCTGGATTCCACTCACCTGCTATTAATAGGGTATTAGGGCCTGAACGGTACGAGGTCACCGATGTCGCCTTAACTTGGGAGCCGCGCTTATATAATGTCTCCGTGGCTCCCAAACTGCGGGGTCATGCGGGACCTGCACCAGTTTGAGTGAGACGAGGATGGGGTTGGGAGCTAACGGTAACGGTCCGCTAGCTACCTGGCAGCGGCTGCCGGGCCGCTGACGTGAGGTCTAACTTGGGGGCGGTCTTAACCGAAGGCTTCGCTGATCGAGTGATAGCCCGTGGTCAAGTTCAGGAAACACCACCGTGCACTAACTCGCTATCCATACAGAACACGAGGAAGCCGCCAGGCGTATCCATCGCTGTGGGCGAGTCGACGGGAAGAACCATCAATCCGGCTATTTGCAAGATGTCTTCGTCGTCGAGTCCATACGCCCATCGAGAATCGTGGT
>JADFIF010000017.1:23812-31184 GCA_022566795.1 Chloroflexota bacterium | reverse complement strand
TGGCCCGGGGCGAGCTCCAGTGCGTCGGCGCGACAACGGAGCAGGAGTACACGCGCTACATCGAGAAGGACGCGGCGCTGGAGCGCAGGTTCCAGCCCATCCTCGTCGAGGAGCCGGACGCCGAGACGGCCGTCGAGATGTTACGGGCCCTGCGCCCGCGATTCGAAGCCCACCACAAGGTGCTCATTGACGACTCGGCTCTGGAGGCGGCGACGCGTCTGAGCCAGCGGTACATGTCTGAGCGCCTGCTGCCCGACAAGGCTGTCGACCTTATCGATGAGGCGGCCAGCAAGCTTCGCATAGACGCCCAGCTCCTGCCGCCAGACCTGCGAGAGCAGGAATCGCGGATACGCCACCTAGAAGACGAGGAGGAAGCGGCGTCGCAGAGGGCCGACTACCAGAAGGCCGCGGAGCTGCGCTCCGAGCGCATCAGACTGCAGGAAGAGTTCGATCGGAGCAGGTCGGCACTTCTGGAGGAGAAGGACATCGACATGGTCGTCGACGCCGAGGACATAGGCCGGCTGGTGGCGACGTGGACCGGCGTTCCCGTCGACCGGCTGCTGGAGAGCGAGGCGGGCAAGCTGCTCCATATGGAGGAGCGGCTTCACGAGCGCGTCATCGGCCAGGAGAAGGCGATCGCGGCGGTGTCGGACGCCATACGCCGTGGACGCGCGGGACTGAAAGACCCAAGGCGTCCCATCGGAAGCTTCATCTTTCTCGGCCCTACCGGGGTCGGCAAGACCGAGCTCGCCCGGGCACTGGCCCAGTACATGTTCGACGATGAGGCCAACATGGTCCGAGTGGACATGTCTGAGTACATGGAAAGCCACACGGTGTCGAGACTGATCGGCGCCCCTCCAGGATACGTTGGGTACGAAGATAGTGGCCAGCTAACCGAGGCGGTACGCCGGAGGCCCTACCGGGTAGTGCTGTTCGACGAGATCGAGAAGGCCCATCCAGACGTCTTCAACGTCCTGCTCCAGATCCTGGAGGACGGCAGGCTGACCGATGGCCATGGGCGGACGGTCGACTTCTCCAACACCCTGGTCATAATGACCAGCAACCTGGGGACCGGTGAGCTGGGCCGTCCGGCCTTCGGCTTCGCCACGGAGTCCAGCAAGCCGAACGAGTCGATCAAGTTGCGCTCATCGATTGAGGATGCGCTTAAGAAGACGTTCAGGCCAGAGTTCCTGAACAGGATCGACGAGATCATCATCTTCGAGTCGCTGACCCCGGAGCAGATTCAGCAGATTGTCGGGCTCATGGTGAAGGAGGTCGAGGAAAGGCTCGCCGCGCATCAGGTCGCTATCGACGTGACGGCCGAGGCCACAGAGTGGCTGGCTAAAGAGGGATTCGACCCGATCTACGGGGCGCGGCCGTTGAGACGCGCGATTCAGCGCTACATCGAGAACCCTCTTTCCAAGAAAATTCTCGCGGGCGAGTTTCAGGCGGACGACCGGATAGTCGTCGATGCTGGCGAACAAGAGCTGACGTTCGCGAAGACGAAGCCCGCCGTCGAGGTGGCGGCGGAGGCATGATAGAGCTGCCCGGCGAGTCTCATTGGGTCGCCGTCGACGGCATAAACACTCACTACGTGGAAGCAGGGGCCGGCCAGCCCCTGCTTCTCATTCACGGCCTGGGCGCCTCCGTGGTGACCTGGCGCGACAACATCGGCCCTCTCGCGGAGAGTTTTCGCGTAATAGCCCTGGACCTTCCCGGCCATGGGGATTCGGACAAACCAGACATCGACTACGCCGCCCCGACCATCGTGCGGCTTATCGCGCGGTTTGTGGAGGCGATAGGCATCGAGAAGACCGCCATCGTCGGCAACTCGGTCGGTGGCGCCCTCGGACTCATGGTGGCGCTGGCATACCCCGATCTGGTGTCTGGCCTCGTACTGGTGGGCAGCGCCGGTCTGGGCAAGGAAATCTCGACCTACGTCAAGCTGGCGTCTATTCCACTGTTGGGACGGTTGCTGGAGAGCCCGAAGTTTCACGGCACGAAGTTCATGCTGCACAACGTCTTTCACGACCCCAGCCTCGCATCGCCCGAGCTGATCGAGGAGCTCTACCGAAGCCGGCAGATGCCGGGGGCCAAGGAGGCGGTCGTCCGGGTCATTCACAACGTCGTCAATCTAAGGGGCGTGCGGGATGAGTACGTGCGGATCGACGAGCTGAAGGACCTGCCCATGCCGACTATGATCGTGTGGGGCGCCGAGGACCGAATCTTCCCGGTGTCTCATGCCTACCGTGCTGCGGACTCCTCGCCCCAAACCGTGCTCAAGGTCTTCGAGGAATGCGGCCACTGGCCTCACATGGAAAAGGCGACGGCGTTCAACTCGGCCGTGACGAAGTTCCTCTCCCGCTGAAGGCTGACTCACTTCCCAACGAGCGGACGCTACCGTCCCGCGCACCCGCTCTCGAACGTTGTGAATCTGGGCACATGCCGGCGGGGGCCGCGAGGTGCTATCATGGGGCTGATTTTGAAGCATCAAGTCCTGGCAGCGTCTAGCGCGAGCGACGGGAAGGCACCGGCTCCCACTCGTGGTCATTTCCACTAGCGCGTCGTCGGCGCCGCATATCGCGCGCACCGTATCGGATCGACTTCACCGGGTCGCGGCTTGTGCCTGCGACGCTTGAGAATCGCTGCCGGTCCCTTGGCTCTCCGAAGAGCCAGGGTTGGTCACCTGAGGCGGTTTTGACAGCCCATATGAGCAACGAAGCCCTATCGGTGGTCGCAGGTTTCGCGCGCCAGCTGTCACGGTTGCAACGACGGCTGCAGGTCGCGCTGCTCATCCTCGCCCTTGCTCTCATTGGCGGAGTGTCGGCGCTGCTCTTGCTAAGCGGGAGCCTGTCGGACATCGAGAGTCTGGGTTATCCGGGGGTCTTTCTGCTCAGCTTCCTGGGTAGCTTCGCAATGGTGCTGCCGGTGCCGGGGCTCATCGCCGTCTGTGGGGCCGGCGGGATCGAGCTGAACCCGCTGCTAGTGGGCCTGCTGTCCGGCACGGGGGAGACGATCGGCGAGATCTCCGGCTACGGCCTCGGGTATAGCGGTCGCGGCGTATTCGAGAACAGCCGGTTCCGCGGCATCATCGACAAGCTCGAGGTGTGGATGAAGCGCCGGGGGACGCTGGTCCTGTTCCTGGTCTCTGTCATTCCGAACCCGGTCTTCGACCTCGTCGGCATTGCGGCGGGAGGGGCGCGCTTTCCGGTGGCCAGGTTCTTCGGCATCGTCTTCGTTGGCAAGACCCTAAAGGGCGTGCTGGTCGCATCCACATGCTTCTACGGCGTCACGCTGATGCCGTGGGTCAACTAGAAGGGTGCTGAAAACTCTTTCGAGTATCCATCTGGCGCCCTTTCGAGTGAGAGAAGAAAAAATTTATCTGAAGGACACCCTCAGACTCCCGGCAAAGGGGCTTAGCCCCTCTGCACTCCCTATTTTTCATCAACCTACTGGAGGCTGCCGTGCGTTTCGCGCGCTTGCCCGACCCGGCGAAGATCGATATACTGGAGGCCGCCCAATCCTCCGGCGGCTGATAGGAGCACAGCTCATATGAACGAGTCCAAATCTTCGGGGCGCGGCTATACGCGCCGGCAGTTTCTCAAGGGCGTTTCCCTGGGCATCACAGGCGCCGTCGTCGCGACGACGATAGTTGGGAGGCTTCTGGGAAGGCGGAGCGGTCCGCCGGTGTTCCCTGAGGGCTCGATCTACACGCCCGACCCGAAGCGGCTCAAAAGACTCTAGACCTGACTGCGGAAAACCGCGTCATATGTCTGCCCCGCATCGGGGACGCACCCGTGGTCTCCTGCAGACCGGTTGGGGGCACCCCCAGTGCCCCCGCCAATCCCGACTGGTCGGGATCTGCACTCCCGACTGAACGCTACGCTGATTTCGGCCACTAGGTACTAGGCGAAAGTCCCGAGGGAGCCGCCCGGGGCACCGGCACTCACTTACTCGCACTCAGCTCTTCAAACACATGCCGCCACGTCTCTTCGTCGCCCGCCCCGTAGCCATCACGGTAGACGATGATGCCATCTCCGTCGAAGGCCACCTTGGTAGACTGGCTGAAGACGGAGAAGCCTGAAAGAACGCTTCGGTCAGCCTCCGCGACCGGCCACGGGTAACCCTGTTGCTCGCGATACCTCTCCATATCCTCCAGGCTTTCGGACGGGTCCGTCCCCACGGCGTAGAAGGCAACGGCGTCGGCGTAATCGGGGTAGATTTCCTTCATGCGCCGCAACTCGACGCGACAGACGGGTCACCACGTTGCGAAGAAGAAGAGGAAGGCGGGCTGACGGTCAGCGAGTAGGGCAGCCGAAGAGACGCCCGCTCCACCGCTGAGTCGCAGCTCGAAGTCTGGGATGTGCTCGCCGACGGAGCCGCCAACCTTGACAGGGACCGCCACATCGTCAGCAACCGCCCGCGGGGCTTCAGGCGGTTTGGAGGCAGCAGTGGCGGGCCGGTCGTCGCCTGACGGTCGCGGGACCGGGTCGGGCGCCGTAGCAGCTCCCGACGAGCAGGCCACGGCGGCGAGAATTACCGTCTGAGTCAGGGCGAAGCCCAACGCCGACCACCGCCGGCCGAAAGCGCTTGCAGGAGGCATGAACCTATTCTCGCCCGCGCCCGCAGCTCCGGTCAAGGATTCCTCGCTAGCCCCAGGGCCTTTTGATTGTCACTGGTATGAAAATGTAATTCTCGTGAGACATGTCATTCTGGAGCCGCAGGCGAAGAATCTCAAGCTCTGGTGTACAGCGCCCAGCCAGGAAGAGATGCTTCGCTTCGCTCGAGCATGACATGCTGTCCCGCGCGACGCACTCTGAAAAGGCCCTAGGGCAGCCTGGAGCGCCCTCAAGCTTGAAGCAGCCTTTTGAAGCCAACAGGTACCAAAGGGGTTATTGCAGAAGATTGCGCGGGTGCGCTAGTACGTTAGGACGCCCAAAGGTGGACCGGCGCGCCGTTGACCGAGCCTGAGACGCGGGCCTATAATCACGCCGACGCCGAACAGAGTCGTTAGCCACGGAGCCGCTCCCAAGCGGGCTCCAGATGAGATGGAGCCCCTCACGGTTCGCGCGCTGGCGTGGGAGGATGGGATTGACAGTCCAGCCCGTAATACTGGCCGGTGGTGCGGGGACGCGCATGTGGCCGCTCTCGCGGGAGCTCTATCCGAAGCAGTTTCTCTCGCTGACGGGGAAGCGCTCCATGCTCCAGGAGACGATCTCTCGCCTCAGCGGCATCGGAAAAATGAGCTTGCCGGTGATCGTGTGCAACGAGGAGCACCGGTTTCTCGTGGCCGAGCACACACGACAGCTTGGAGCCGCAACGTCGTCCATCATCCTCGAGCCGGAGGGAAGGAACACCGCTCCCGCCCTCACGCTGGCGGCGCTTTCGCTGGTAGGTCACCGGCAAGACGATGCGATGGGCGACGACCCGGTCATGCTGGTAATGCCCGCCGACCACGTCATACGAAAGCTGAGCGTCTTTCGGTCGGCGGTCAAGCAGGGGTCCGTGCTGGCGGCGCGGGGTTGCCTCATCACCTTCGGCATCGTGCCGACTGAGCCCAAGACGGGCTACGGCTACATCCGCAAGGGCGAGCAGCTATCGATGGACACCCGCAGGCGGGGCTCAGCGAGCGCCGCCCCCTTCAGACTCGGCGCCTTCGTCGAAAAGCCTGACGAGGCTACCGCCCGGCGGATGATCGACTCCGAGGAGTACCTGTGGAACAGCGGGATGTTCATGATGCAGGCGTCGGTCTGGCTGGACCAACTGGAGCGCCACCGGCCCGATATCGCGGAGGCGTGCCGCGACGCCTACGCGCAGGGCACCCAGGACGGCGACTTCTTCAGACCTGACGCAGACCTCTTCCGGTCCTGCCCCAGCGACTCGATCGACTATGCGGTCATGGAGAGAGTCGTCGACCCGAAGCGCGGCGGGTCCCCGGATGGCCGTCAGCCGGAGTGTGTGGTGCTACCCCTCGACGCCGGCTGGTCAGATGTCGGCGCCTGGTCCGCGGTGTGGGAGGAGGGGGAGCAGGACGCGCAGGGCAACGTGATTCGCGGCGATGTGTACGCGCAGTCCATGCGGAATTCGCTGCTCATCGGCCAGCACCGGCTGCTATCGGCGGTGGGGCTGGAGGATGTAATCATAGTCGAGACTGCCGACGCGGTCCTGGTGGCGCACAAGGACAGCGTTCAGGACATCAGGGAGCTGGTGGCGCGGCTCAAGGCGGAGGAGCGGCCAGAGCAACGGAATCACCGCCGGGTGCACCGCCCCTGGGGCACCTACGAGACGGTCGACTCGGGCCCGCGCTTCCAGGTCAAGCGCCTCACCGTAAACCCCGGCGCCGCATTGTCCCTGCAGATGCACCACCATCGGGCCGAGCACTGGGTCGTCGTCAAGGGGACCGCGAAGGTTACCAGGGGTGACGAAGAGTTCCTGCTCACGGAGAACGAGTCTACGAACGTCCCCGTCGGCGTGACCCATCGGCTGGAAAACCCCGGAACCATTCCACTGGAGCTCATCGAGGTCCAGTCGGGATCATACCTGGGCGAGGACGACATCACACGCTTCGAGGACCGGTACGACCGACATCGAGGTGACCCCCCGTCCAGCTGAGGTCCGGCTGTTTCCAGACTTCGAGCCGGTGTCGCGGCGCTACTACTTCAGAAGCAAACCTCTTGGGCTAACCTCGAACTAAAACACTACCTAAAATTCGCTCAATAGGTTCGGGAAGTAAGTAATGTGAGTCATTCAATCTCTGTTATCTCGAATTATCCGAGCGATTCGAGCCCGAACTCCTCGATAATCTTGATCCATGGAGCGGCAAACTCCGCGGAAGTATGGAAGTTCTGGCAGCTGGAGTTGGCCTCACAGGGCTGGACTTCTCACGCAATTGACTTGCGCGGGCACGGAAAGAGCGGCCAGCAAGACTTGTCTCAAACGAGCATGCGAGACTATGAGGCCGACGTTCGAACTGTCATCACCAGTCTGCAAGACGCTCCGGTCGTGATGGGGTGGAGCATGGGTGGGCTAATTGCGATGATGGTGGCCGCTTCCGGCGATTCCAAGGCCTGCATCGCACTTGCTCCAAGTATGCCGGCGAGGGCCCGGGATACATCGGTGCCTTTAAGATGTGGGGAGTTCGGCCCAGAAGAATACGGCATCGTTGGAGATGACCCTGAGGATCAGCCAGCTATGCTCGACCTCGACTTAGAAGAGCGCAAGATTGCCCTATCCTCCGGTGCTAAGGAGTCACGGCTTGCAAGAGACGAAAGGAAAGCAGGTATCGTGCTTGGCTCGTTACCGTGCCCGCTTTTGATCGTTACCGGCACTGAGGATACAGCGTGGCCACTAGCACGCTACGATGGTCTATGGT
>JADFIF010000017.1:0-23714 GCA_022566795.1 Chloroflexota bacterium | reverse complement strand
AGGAGTCACGGCTTGCAAGAGACGAAAGGAAAGCAGGTATCGTGCTTGGCTCGTTACCGTGCCCGCTTTTGATCGTTACCGGCACTGAGGATACAGCGTGGCCACTAGCACGCTACGATGGTCTATGGTTAGAGGCCGATTTCAAGAGTGTAGAGGGAGCATCTCATTGGGGTCTGGTACAAAATCGACGTATCCTGGCTTCAACCGTCGACAGAGTAGTCGGATGGCTCAACACCAAAGTGTGATCCTTATTTCAGCGATTGAAACCGATTGGGGGCCTTTGTTGACGGACACGATCGACAACTCCGGGATTTGAACCGGCAGAGGATGTAGAATAGGCGCTGACCCGTACGCGCCTTGCTTCAGGCTGTTGTGCCCAGGGCGATGGTCACTGTGCCCCATCGGCGAGAGCCCGGCCTCGCTGGCTTTCCACAAACTGGCCGTCCACAGGGGAGAATCGATGACGCAGACCTCGTTACCCGAGTCGAAGATGCCGGTGGTACCGCCAAGAGTTCTCCTGGGCCCTGGCCCGAGCGCCGCGCACCCAAGAGTGCTCCAGGCGATGATGTCGAACATGATCGGCTATCTCGACCCAGATTTCATGCTGATCATGGACGAAGTCTCAGAGCTGCTGAAGCGAGTCTTTCAGACGGACGAGAGCATCACTTTGGCGCTGTCAGGCACCGGTTCGGCGGGCATGGAAGCCGGCCTCAATAGCCTCCTGGAGCCCGATGACACTGTGGTAATGTGCATCTACGGCTTCTTTTGCGAGCGCATGGTAGAGATGGCCGGCAGGTTGGGCGCGAACGTGGTCCCCATCCGCGCCCCATGGGGCGGACCGTTCCCGGCCGAGATGCTCGAGGAGGAGCTGAAGAACCACCGGAACGTCAAGCTGGTCACAGCCATCCACGCGGAGACGTCGACGGGCGTCCGGCAACCGCTGGAAGACCTCTCCCGATTGGCGAAGGCCCACGACGCGCTCTTCATGGTCGACGCGGTCACGTCGCTGGGAGGCAACGAGGTCGCGGTCGACGATTGGGACATCGACTACTGCTACTCGGCCACGCAGAAGTGCCTTGGATGCCCGCCCGGGCTGTCGCCGGTGGCCTTGAGTCCCCGAGCGCTCGACTCTGTCAAGAGCCGGGCGAAGAAGCCCACCTCCTGGTATCTCGACCTCGCGCTGAACGCCAACTACTGGGGGTTCGACCGGGTGTACCACCACACGGCGCCGGTCAGCATGATCCTCGCGCTCCGAGAGGGCCTCAGAATTGTCCTGGAGGAGGGGCTGGAGGAGAGGTTCGCCCGCCACCACCGCAACTCCTTGGCGCTGTGGGCCGGCCTCGAGGCGCTTGGGCTGGACCTGGTTGCCCCTGAGGAGCACCGGTTGGACCAGATCACACCGTTCTGGATACCCGAGGGGGTCGACGACGATCGGGTGCGGGGAATGTTGCTGCGGGAGTACAATATCGAGATCGGCAAGGGGCTGGGAGAGTTCGCCGGTAAGGTCTGGCGCGTAGGGCTCATGGGCGAGTCGAGCAAGTCGGAGTACGTCCTGGCGCTTCTTTCGGCGCTCGAGAGCATCCTGCCCCGCGAGGGGTTCGAGGTTGGGCCCGGCGCCGGAGTGGCCGCCGCCAGCCGATCGCTCGCGGGAGGGTAGCGTCTAACGCTTCGAGCATGAGAGACATACCTCTGATATTTCCGATCGCGCTGGTGGTCATCGTTGTCCTGACGTTCTTCACTGGAGCGTACGCGGTCTCTGAAAACGTGCAGCGCGACGATCGCCAAGTGCTGACGGCGGGGCTCGTCGGAGGCGGCTCGTCGGTGCCGGCCCAGACTTCCGAGCACGACTGGTACGAGAGTGCCGCGATATGGGTCTGCCCGCTGCACTGAAGGTTTCAGGCGATAGGGGGACGGTAGGCTCCTGGCGATACCCTATGCAAGAGTGGTGTGGAGATGCGGTTAAAGGGCGATCCAAGGTTTTGGGCAGTCGAGGCCCGGTACAAGGATATCTCCAGAGAAGGCAACCTCCCCGAGGTACGCCTGTATTGGACGCTGCTCAAGATTATGCTGTTTCCTCTGTACTTCGCGGCCCGCTGGGCCCTCCGCCGGCGGAAACGCCGCCAGAGCGCGCGGGAGATCCGGAGACTCATCCACGGCGAGGGTGACCGGCGCTGAGCCTGCCCCTGCGATTGCGAAGCTCGGCCGCGACCTGCCGCCACTCTCCGGCAATCCGCCCAGCACACTCTTGGCGACGCTCTTGACGCTTCGTCGAGGTCGATTGACCCGCCGAGGGTTGGCGATATAATACGAAGCGCCGCGGCGCGGGGGACAGCTCGCGGATAGCGGTGCGTTCGGCGGCGGCCGTCGAAATCGACCCAGACTCATCGGCCCAGTCTCAAGGAGGAGAGTGAGCTATGCCCACGATTGAAGAGCGCTACGCAGAAAAATTCGCAAAGTCAGTCGACTGGTACCAGCGCGGCAGGTCGCTGTTCGCGGGCGGCATCACCCACCAGACCAGGTTCACGTCTCCTTTCCCCGCCTACTTCGAGCACGCGCAGGGCCCCTTCAAGTACGACGTGGACGGGAACGAGATCATCGACTACGTAATGGGCAACGGCTCCCTGCTGATGGGGCACAGCCCGCCGGAAGTGGTGGCGGCGGTTAGCGCTCAGGCGCAGCGAGGCACGCATCTCGGCGGCGCCACGACCCACGAGGTGCGCTACGCTGAGGCGGTCAAAAGCCTCATGCCCTCTCTCGAACGCATCCGCTTCACCAGCTCCGGCACCGAGTCGACGTACCTGGCGATGCGCCTGGCTCGCGCGCACACCGGCAAGACGAAGATCGTAAAGTTCCACGAGCACTTCCACGGCTGGCACGACTATGCGACCCCGGAGTCCGGCCAGTCCGTTGGCGGCGTTCCCCAGGCCATCCTCGACTCGGTCATCGTGGCGCCGCCGGATGCCGCGGCCCTCGAGCGAATACTGTCGGAGGACGACGACGTCGCCGCGGTCATCGTCGAGTGCAACGGGGCCCACTACGGCACCTTCCCGCTGCAGAACCCGCAGTTCCTTCAGGATGTGCGGGACGTCACGGACCGGCACGGCGTCGTGTTCATCATGGACGAGGTCATCACCGGGTTCCGGCTGTCCAAGGGCGGGGCGCAGGTGCGGTGGAGCCTCGAGCCCGACCTGACGACGATGGCCAAGATCGTGGCCGGCGGCCAGCCCGGCTCGGCGGTCGGAGGGCGCGCCGACATCATGGAGCTGATGGCGTTCAGAGATGACTCCGAGTGGGACAACGCGGGGCGCGTCGCGCAGGGCGGGACATTCAACGCGCAGCCGTTGACCGCCGCCGCGGGCCTGGCGACGCTCCAGGCTATCGCCGACCAGGGAGTCAACGCGCGGGCCGACTCGATGGCCGAGCGGCTGAAGGACGGGCTCAACGAGGCCTTCATCCGAAATGAGGTTACCGGCCACTCCCACGGCATCGCCTCCATCGTCCACGTCAACCTCGGCGCCGACTGTGGGTGCGATCGCGGGCTCTGCACGATGCCCTACGACGAGATCTACAAGACCATGCCGGTATCGAAGACCCGGCGCGTCAGGCAGGCGATGCTGGTCAACGGCGTCGACATGATGGGGGGCCGAGCCTTCCTGGTCTCGTCCTCGCACGACGAGGAGGTCATCGACCGGACCGTCGAGGCTTTCTCCCAGTCGCTGAAGGAGCTTCGGGAAGAGGGGAATCTGTAGGCGCCAGCTTTCAGCTTAGGGAGCAGCCGATGTCGCGATTCGACGGTCAGGTAGCCATAGTCACCGGGGCCGCGACCGGCATCGGCTACGGCATCGCCAAGAGGCTGGGAGGCGAGGGCGCCCGGATTCTGCTGGTCGACGTCGACGGCTCGATGGGCGAGCAGTCGGCGAGCGAGCTTGCGGCCCGTGGCGTCGACGCGCGGTTGGAGATCGGCGACGTGGGCGATCAGGCGACGGCGGACCGGGCCGTGACGCGGGCGATCGACGCCTGGGGACGGATCGACGTTCTGGTCAACAACGCCGGCATCGGCGGGGTCAACGGCAACATCTGGGAGCTGTCCGTCGAGGAGATGGACCGCGTCTACCGCACCAACCTTCGCGGCGTCTTCGCCTTCTGCCACGCCGTGCTGCCCCACATGATCGAGCGCGACTACGGACGCGTCGTCAACATCGCCTCCATCGCCGGCAAGGAGGGCAACCCACGCATGGTGCCCTACTCGGCGACCAAGGCGGCCGTCATCGGCCTCACGAAGTCGGTCGGCAAGGAGCTTGCCCGGACCGGCGTGCGGGTCAACTGCGTAACGCCGGCGGTGGTGCAGACGCGCATCCTCGACGAGTTCACGCCCGAGCAGGTGCAGTACATGGTGGACCGCATTCCCATGGGGCGCACCGGAGAGATCGACGAGATCGCCGCCCTGGTCGCGTGGCTGGCGTCGGAGGAGTGCTCCTTCAGCACCGGCGCGGTCTTCGACATCAGCGGCGGCCGCGCGACGTATTAGGGCGTAACAGAGTCCATGCCAGACAGCATTCTCGGGGGGGTGAGAAGCGCGGCAACAAGGCGGTTGCTTTTCCTACCTCATGCGATCCGACAAATGTCACGTCCTGGTAGGATGATAACAACCACGGAAGTTGAGACCGTGATAGGAACGGGTGAGCTGGTGGAAGATTATCCTGAAGACGTTCGGGGGCATAGCTGCCTTGTGCTTGGATTTGGCGAAGGAGGACGGCCAATTCATCTAGTATGCACGCCTAAGACGACTACCTGGCGATAATTACCGCGTATATGCCTGATCCGGCACAATGGTCGTCCGATTTCAAAAGGAGGCTGTAGGTTGGAGTGCATCCACTGTAAGGGCAGAATGAAGAGGGCCACCGCGCCTTTCAGCGCTGATCGTGACCACTACCACGTCTACTGGGACGCCATTCCCGCGTGGGTCTGCAGCCAATGCGGGGAGTCATACTTTGAGTCGCGCGAAGTGGACGTGATTCAGAAGGCCTTATCGGCTTTAGATCGCGAGAGTGCCCTATTACAGGGATCAGGGGAGTGAGCCGAGTGCAGCAGCATCCCAATGCCGGTACTCTGGGCTCCGGGGGCTTCTTCGACGTCAGCGGGGGCCGCGCAACGTATTAGGGCAAGGCCGTGAACGCCAAGCAGAGGGTGCGTAAGCAGATCATCGCCCTGGCCCAGAGACGGCAGAGGCCCGGCTCGGGTAGCTCTTTGGCAGGCCTGCGAGAGAGGACGGCCCGAATGCGATTCCCCGACCTTACGCCCGTGCTTCACTCTGTTGAATGGGCCATGATAGGTGCCGGAGCTACGCGCCTCCATATGCCGGAGAGAGCAACGCACGGCCTGGATATCGTGGTGCGGGCAGAGGAGGCCGAGGCGGTACGGCGAGCGTTGTCCGAAGCTGGGTTCGAGTACCAGGGCGAGCTGACCATCGGCGGTTCCTCCTGGCTGTCTAGCGAGGGAACGCCAGTGGATGTGGTGGAGATGGACGAGCCGTGGCTTGCCGAAGCGTTGGACGAGGCGGAGCATAACCTGGACGCGCAGGGCCTGCCGGTGCTGCCCCTCCGCCACCTGGTGCTGATGAAGTTTCAGGCGGGGCGCGTCCAGGACCTGGCCGACGTTACGCGGATGCTCGGCCAGGCCGGCGAGGACCTGCTCGACTCCGTGCGAGAGCTGTTCGGTCAGCTTCTTCCAGAGGAGATGGATGACCTGGAGAGCCTCATCGCATTAGGGCGACTCGAGATGGGGCCGCAGGATTTTATGATCAGACGATCTTAGCAGGAGCGCGTGAGTGACGCAGGTCTGAAAAAGGTTGCGCTGGTGGTAGTGCCCGGCACCGGCGCGGTCTTCGACATCAGCGGTGGCCGGGCGAGGTATTAGGGGTTCGTTCTCCGTCAACTGCGACGCGGTGTTCGTGTTTGATGGGGGGTTAGACGGTTAGTCTGAAGAACTGCGTATCTTTCGCATGTGTCATAGAACAGGGCAAGCAGGACTACAGAGGCGTTCATGTCAAAACAGCGAGAAGAATTCAACCTAAGCCTACCGCTGGACGATACTTTGAGTGCATGCTTAGAGGCCGCGGCAACGAGTGGTTGGCGAGTGTTACAACACAGCAGGACCCGCTTGATATGTAAGGAGGCGAAATTTATCGGGTGGACAACGTTCCCAGTGAAGGTTGTAATTACCCTGTCCAGTGACGCAGCTTACGCAACGAAGGTTATCCTAAACGGTTCTAATTGGGGGCTTGGTCCAATTCAGTCAGCCCATGTCAGGGAACAAGTGGCATTCCTGCGCGACACCATTCAATCTTTAGCGAGCGTAAGGCGTCAAAAGTCAAACCATCTGGTAACTAACCTAGAGACCCTAGTAGAACTTCACACGAAAGGGACTCTATCTGATGAGGAATTCCAGGCGGCCAAGTCCAAGATAGTGGGCAAGTAACCACTGGGCCAAGGTGCGTTCTCCTGCTTCAATGTTAAGCCCGCTGTGACGGAGCTCCAGCTGCATGCTCGCCGTAACTGACGCCTGGAAAGCAGCCTACCCCGGCGCGCACGTCGGGGTGCTGGCGATGCGAAACGTCGTCAACCCGGCGGAGCATGCGGCCCTTGACGAGCGCAAGCATGAGCTCGAGGATGAGCTGCGCGCGCGGTGGGCCGGCGGCGATCGCGCCGCCATTCGCTCCCTGCCCGTCATCGATGCCTACACCCAATACTATAAAAGGTTCAAGAAGACGTACCACGTGCAGCTCCAGCTGGAGTCGGTGGCGCTCAAGGGCCGGCCGATACCCGGCGTGGCGGCGCTGGTGGAGTCGATGTTCATGGCCGAGCTGAAGAACCTGCTGCTGACCGCCGGTCACGATCTCGACGCGGTGGAAGGGCCGGTTACGCTGGGCGTGAGCGATGGCACTCAGCGGTACGAGCTGATGAGCGGCAGCGAGCAGCAGACGGCCGAGGGCGATATGACGATCTCGGACTCTCACGGAGTGATCTCCAGCATCATCTACGGGCCGGACCGGCGTACTCGCATCGGGCCCGGCACGCGGAGCACGCTGTTCACGGTGTACGCGCCGGAGGGTGTGGGCGAGCAGGCGGTGCGCGAACATCTGGAGGACGTTCGTGACAACGTGCTGTTGGCTGCGCCGGGCGGGCAGACGGAGCTTCTTGAGGTTGTCGGGGCGGGCTGAGGTTGCCGGCCGCACGGCGAAAGCGCGCTGATTTTCGCGCCCCGCCCACGAGGCGCACGTTGGAACGAGACGGCAGCGCCCCCTAGCTCACACCCGGGGCCCCCCTGAGTCTCTACATAACACGGCGGGACCCCGTGATGCTTGTCAGTCCGCGGGCGCCTGCGACGGTCAGGGGCTGCTGGCTATCGCCTCCAACGCGAACTGATTGTCGATGTGGCTCGTCAGGTCAATCCCACTGAGGTCTGGTGGAGTGCGGTGGGCGGGGAAAAACGATCCAAGTTCCCGTAATGCGCCCTCCACTGAGACCTCGGGAGTCTGAGGGATCGCCGGCTCGTAGATGGCGATGATGGTGTCCAGACCTTCAGGTGCTTGTAGCCGCACCTCGGAGGAACGTATCGCATCGGCGGTGGCCTGGAGGTCTGTGTGGATGAGCCGCTGGGCGCGGTAGATGGCTCGGGCCAGGGCTGCCAATACCTGAGGGTTGGAGACGCCATATTCATGCGTCGTCACTAGAGTGTGAATTTGCCGATTTGTCAGCTCAGGCACCTCTCCCGCCGACTGGTTCACTATCATCACGGCCCCCTGTTTCAACAGGGACCTCTCCAGGTATGGCGTGTGGGCGTACAAGGCGTCAACCTCGTTCTTGCCAAAAGCCGCGTTCTGTTGATCCCCGAGTAGGATAACCATCTCGATGTCGCTGTCGGCGTCCAGTCCCACTGATTCGAAGAGCACGCGCAGCCGAGTAGGTGGCCCGGGAGCTACGCCCACTCTCAGGCCTCGCATGGCATTGAGCCGCTCGGCCAGAGGCATGTCAGCGGAGATCCCACGTTTTTCTGCAACCTCTTCCCGGACCACCAAGTTGATGGGATCGTTGCTGAACAGGTTGGCGAAGATGAGCAGAGGCTCCCCTCGTCCTATGGATTCCAAATATAGAGGCCGGGGCAGGAGCGCCACGTCTGCTCCTCCCATCACCATGAACCGCGCTGCCGCATCGGGCATGGGTGGCACCACTATTTGGATGTTCAAACCCTCATCCTCGAAAAACCCGGCTCCCTGGGCCACGTAGAAATTCATCCACTGAAGATTATCAGCTACAGGAAGCGCCACCCTGACCGCGTTAGCGGATGAGAGGGCGGGGACATCGGTTGGAGAGGGAGCCACCTCATCGCCTAATGTGGCCACCGTTCTGGCCTCGGCCAGGGACTGGCTTTCGGTGCGGACCAGCAACTTGACCACCGGTTTTAACTGCGGCCCAACCCCAGGCCGGAAGACAATCGACTTTTCGGCGTCGAAATCCAGCGTTAGGACCGTCGTCGCGCCCGCGATCAATTCGAACCCTCCGACGAGCCGCAGCCTCTTGCTTGGGACCTCGGCCATCCTGACGTTGCCGCGGATGGTGAGAACGACTTCCGTAACCTCTAGACGCAACTGCTCGTAGCGGCCAGGCTCCAACGTCGCTTTGCCCAGAACCTCTTCGACACCCTGTACCTTCAGCAGATCAAACTGCCGAGGCTGGGCAATGACCGTGCGCCATCCGGCGTCCTCGCTATCTCCTGAGACACTCACCTCGATGTTACTAACGGTCACAAGAATGCTGGTCACACCGTCGGCTGGTTGATCGGTAACTCGGATCTCCAGCGTCCCTTCTTCGGACGTGACCGGGGACGCCGCTGTTTGAGCAGGTGATGGCGTTGAGGTAGGCGTGGGCGGCAGTGCGGAAGTCGGCGTGGGAGAAGGCTCGGCTTCGCCGCATGCTGCAAGGAAGAAGATAGCCGCAACGCTGAGAACGACCAGGGCATAAAGCTTCATGAGCCCCTCCTGTTGCTGTAAGTGCTGATCACCACTGGCAATAGTCTGTCGGTCCCACCGCAGGATGTCATGAGGCTGCGGTCCCTTCTCCTCAGGACAAGGTCCCTAGACTACCGGGACTCGTTGGGCCCATACTGTTGCGTGTAATCCCTGAAGTCACACGCTGCTAGGGTCTCTGGTCCCAGGCGAACAGGTCTCTAGGCCCTCGGCTGGCGCCGGGAACTGGGGTAATCTTATGCGCTAAGGAGGTCGCTGTGCTGCCTCGGATAGTGAACCGCCAACGACGGGTCCTCCTAATCGGGTCGGGACTCGTGACAGGCTCAGCGGTCCTATATCCCATTTACGGCTTGTGGGCCGTTGCACCATTCCTAGCCGTGGCGCTCATCTACCTGGCGGTCATACTGGGCATGGGAATCCTCGCCGAGCTGAGTATGCGGGCCCAGATCAGCTTACGGTGGAAAATCTCGGGAACTATCTTCCTGATGCTCGGAGTTTTGCTGGCGGCGTCCCTCGTTGCCCTTGCAGCGAGCCAGCTCACGCATAATGAGATCCACGCCATTCAGGAACTCCAGACGTCGGCGCCCCTGCCCGCAGTGACCGGCATAATCCGAGAGGCGGAGGGTCCTCAGAGCGAACTACTCAAGGAGATGCAGGCTAGATTGAGGCAGGTCCCTGCCGCTCTCGACCGCTTGGAAAACACGCAGCATGTCATCCTGACCTGGATTCCTGCGATCGTTTTCGTGGGTGGCCTGATCGCCGTTGCACTTGGGGCCGCCCTATCGTCGTCAATGGTCCGCCCGCTCGAAACGATGAGCGAAGCGACTCGCAGGATCGCCAGTGGCGACTTCTCGCAGCCCATAGACGTGTCGAATAGGGACGAACTGGGTGAGCTGGCCAAAAGCCTTAACAATGCGGCCCAAGACCTGACGAGGCTCCAGGATGCCCTTCTGGCGGAAGAGCGGGCTCGATCCCTCCAAGAACGTGTGGTCCAGGTAACGCTGGCGCAGGAGGAGGAACGGAGGCGGATCTCACGGGAGCTCCATGATGGCCTGGGCCCCTCGCTGGCAGACCTATCTAATCGCCTCAGCGTCTGTCGGCAACTGGTCAGATCCGACCCTGTAGTGGCCGAGACACGACTTGATGAGGTTTCTGCCTTACTGAGGGGCCATATCGAAGACATTCGTGAACTGATCAGCGAGCTCAGGCCCCTGGGCTTGGACCAGTTGGGGTTAGTTGAAGCCCTACGGCAATATACATACCGCTTTAGCGAAGAGTCCGGGATCGAAGCCTCTATCACAGCCCCAGGTTCTCTCTCGTCAGACCCCCTCACGGAACTAACCGTGTATCGTGTGGTGCAAGAGAGTCTGACCAATGTACGGAAGCACGGTGAGGCGACTTCCGTCCAAGTGACGCTGCGCGGATGGGATGATAAATTGGAAGTCATAGTGGCTGACAATGGGAAAGGGTTCGACCCGGAGCAGACGGCCACTCACCCAGGTACCGGCATAGGTCTCATCAGCATGCGAGAGCGGGCTGAGCTGGTCGGCGGCAGCTTCACGGTCAAGAGTAACCCTGGCCAAGGCTGTCAGACGGTCCTCCGTGTCCCCGCGAGGGGGTAGGTCTTGGACGTCATACGCATTGTGGTGGCCGATGACCATACTCTTTTCCGCAAAGGCCTGTGCTCCCTGCTAGAGCACCTAACGGGCATGGAAGTTGTGGGGGAGGCAGGGACCGGCTCGGAGGCGGTGACCCTGGCCGAAGAGCTTGTTCCAGATGTCGTGCTGATGGATATAAAGATGCCTGGCATGAGCGGGATCGAAGCGACGAAGCGGATACTTCAGGAGAACCCACATATCGGCATCGTTCTGGTAACCATGTTCGACGACGCGGAGTCGGTCTTCTCCGGGATGCGGGCCGGCGCACGCGGGTATGTGCTGAAGGGTGCGGAACCCCAGCAACTGAGGCACACCATTGAGGCCGCGTACCGCGGAGAGGTGCTCTTAAGCCCGGCAATTGCCGCCAAGCTGGTGCACCGTTTCGACCGAGCGGGCGAGCCTCGCCAGGGTGGCATCCCTTACGATGAGCTCACGCCGAGAGAGCTTGAAGTCCTTCGGTTGGCGGCAGAAGGGCTGAGCAACAAGGAAATCGCGGATAGGTTGGTCCTCAGCGAGAAGACGGTGAAGAATCGCATCAGCAATATCTTCGCTAAATTGCGGGTCAACGACAGGACCCAGGCCGTCCTACACGCTCTGCGGACAGGTCTGGTTCGGCTGCCGGATGAATTCCCCTAGATAATCTTCCTTGTCCCTCCGAGTCACAGTAATGGTGTATTCCAACCGCATGGCTGTGCGTGAAGAAGCCACGGCGAGCCGGTCCCTGACTTGCCTTTCGTGCCCTAAGGGAAAGCGGTAGCCGCATGACGTATGCGCCCGCCCGGCCATCCAAAGTGAGAATTATTCCCATGTCGGGATGCTTCAGAACGCCGGGCCGCGCGTTTGGTTGAAAGCGGGAAGGTAATGGTGGAGTGCACCTTAGGGCCAGCCCCGCATAATTCATAGGTCCAGCGACACTCGGAGGCCATGCGGGAGCCGAGGCGATGCGGCAGGAGTTTTGCCTCGGCCAGCGGTGAAGGGCCTACTATGAGGCGGCGGCGCCCTCCAGCACTTCGATGGCGTCGCCCGCGCGGATGGTCCCGCCGCGGACCACCGAGGCCAGCATGCCACGCCGTCCGTCTAGCTCCTGGCGCAGGCCGGGCCGTATCTCGTCCATGCGGGCGCACGGAGCGCAGGGGCCGGTGATCTGGAGCACAACCTGGCCACCCAGCGCGAGCCTCTGGCCCTCTTGCAAGAGCGTCGGGTCAAGGCCCGAGGTGGTGATGTTCTCGCGCACCTCGCCATGGACGAGGCCGAAGGCCTCCAGCGTCTCCTCGTCCATGAGCAGGACCTGACGGGCCGCGCGCACGCCCTCGCCGGTGGCGTGCCGGTCGCCTTCTATGCCGAACCCCACGATTACCCTGGCGCTCTCTACTGAGCTCATGGGCTCCCTATGGCCAACGCAGAGCTGCAACGAAACTATGTAAGCGCCCATGTGTGAGCGTACGACCATCGTGTCTCCCTCCTGCTCCGCCTGTTGCCCAAGATACACCGCGAGGGCCATGGAGGCAAGGAGGCCGCGGTCGACTCGTAGGCGTGTCTCACGCTCGCTCCCTTCGCCCGCGGAGGCAGAGCCGGCTGCCCCTGACCGAGGCCCGATGATATAATCGCGCATGTGTCCAACCCCCTCCCGGCGGGCCTGTTCGGAACCTGCCGGAGGTCTCAGAAGGGCCCAGCGGGGTCCCGGGAACCTGTCTCGAAGAATGGGCTCCCGAAGCCAGTTCTGGGACAGGCTCCAGGGAGGAGAAGGGACCGTCACCGTAACCCCGAAGAATGGGAGGAGAACAGCCATGATAAGCACCGTAAAGCTGGGAAGCGGCCGGTTTACCTACCAGGTTGACGTCGGCTGGGAGAAGCTGCCGCCGGGGTACTCATGGACCGACGCGGCCGCCGTCGCCACCGACTCGAAGGACCGTGTCTACGTGTTCAACCGCGGCGACCACCCGATGATCGTCTTCGACAGCGATGGGAACTTCCTGAGCTCGTGGGGCGAAGATGTGTTCACCAGGGCTCACGGCATCACACGGGGTCCCGACGACACGCTGTACTGTACCGACGACGGCGACCACACCGTGCGGCAGTGCACGCTCGACGGCAAGGTCCTGATGACGATAGGTGTGCCTGGGAAGGCGGCCCCGCTATACAGCGGCGAGCCCTTCAACCGCTGCACGCACGTCGCCATCGACCCGAACAGCGGCGATCTGTATGTCTCGGACGGCTACGGCAACGCCAGGGTGCATAAGTTCTCGCCCGACGGCAAGCACCTGTTCTCCTGGGGCGCGCCGGGCATGGAGCCCGGCGAGTTCAACATCGTCCACAACATCGCCACGGACAAGGACGGCTATGTCTACGTCGCCGACCGTGAGAGCCACCGCATCCAGATCTTCGACTCGAAGGGAAACTACCAGACGCAGTGGAACAACGTGCACCGGCCCTGTGCGCTGTACATCTCGGAGGATCAGCACGTCTACGTGGGTGAGCTTGGGTCCGCCGGGCCCGTCAACGCCAATCATCCCAACATTGGCCCCAGGGTCTCGGTCATGAACACCAAAGGAGAGAGGCTGGCCGCCATCGGCCACATGGGATTTGGCGCGGACGTCGGCCAGTTCATGGCCCCGCACGGCATCTGCCTCGACTCCAAGGACAGCATCTACGTCGGCGAGGTGGCCTACACCAACCTGCGAAACATGGGCGAACCGGCGGACGGCGTGCGCAGCTTCCAGAAGCTGGTGAAGGCGGCGTAGCGCGGTCGCCTCCGACACAGGGTGAGCCGGGTTGCGTGGGCCAGGCGTCAGCCACAGCCCTGGATGAAGCGGTGGACCTCGAAGTTGAAGACCTCGGGCTTCTCGAAGTAGACGGAGTGGCCGGCCTCGGGGACGCGGATTACCCGCGACCCTGGAATGAATGTCGCCGCCTTCTCGATGACGTGAGGCGGGATGATGTCGTCTTCCTCGCCGACGATGAAGAGCGTCGGCACGTTCATTGCGGCGAGCTTGGCGGGAGCGGGCCCGTCGAGGCGGGTCACGCCCGCGGCGTCACCTCTCGGTGGGTTCGTGCGCGAGATCTGGAGGTACAGCATCGCCAGGTCCGGCCTACGGGTCTGGAATCCGTCGGCCAGCGCGCGCACGGCCAGGTCTCTCGCGGGGTGTCCTTCCCTCCAACGCGTCGTCATCCCCTGAAGCTCGGCGTCCTGTGGCCACCCGTGGGTGTCCGCCATGACCAGGCTCTTGACGCGCCGTGGGTAGGCCGCGGCGACACCGAGAGCTGACCTGCCTCCCATGGACTGCGCGACGAGATGCGCCGAGTCGATGTCCAGGTGGTCCATCAGACTTACGAGGTCGTCGACGAAGGCCGCGTACAAAGGGCCGTCTGCCAGATCGATGGAACGGCCGAACCCTCTGTGGTCGAAAGTGACGCAGGTGTAGTACCGGGAAAAGAAGGCGATCTGCTGCCACCAGCTTAACAGGTTCCCTCCGGCGCCATGGGCAAAGACTACCGGGTCACCCTCCCCGTGGACCTGGTAGTGGAGATCGATGCCGTTGATCTTTGTGCTGGACATCTTTTTTTCCTCTCTGTCAGACCTCTCAGCTTGCCGGAGTGGCCCGATTCTACCATAGCGGCTTCGCGGGCCCCCGCATGCGCCATCGTCGGTGGCGGGCAACCGGTGCGGCGGAATGCTATACTCAGCGCAGGCAGGATTGGGCTCAGAAGGAGGCTAACTTTGGCGACAACTACTGCAACTACCAGCGCCCGTCAGATGGCCGAGGCAAGCTCGAGGTTTCTCGATAGCCTTGGCCCGGAGCAGAAGGCGAAGGCGACGTTCGACTATCTGGACGGCGAGCGGGTCTTCTGGTACTACCCGCCGATGAACCGGCACGGACTGGCGATCAGGGACATGGAGGCGGGTCAGCGGGAGCTGGCCTACGCGGTGATGGCCAGCGGCTTGACCGCGGACTCCTACCAGAAGGCCAAGCTGATTATCGAGCACGAGTCCGTGCTCGGCCCGCTGGAGAAGGAACAGGGGGTGGTGAGCTTCGTCCGCGACCCCGAGCTGTACTACTTCACCGTGTTTGGAGACCCAAGCGGCGCGGACCCCTGGGGCTGGCGCGTGGAGGGACACCACGTCTCGCTGCACTTCAGCATTTGGGGCGGCAAGGTAATCTCGATGACGCCGTTCTTCTTCGGCGCAAACCCCGCTGACGTGAGGAGCGGGCCCAAGTCGGGACTTCGCATCCTGGGCGCCAGGCAAGACATGGCCCTGGAGCTAATGAACTCCCTGGATGCGGGCCAGCGCTCGAAAGCCCTCCTCTACGACAAGGCGCCTTACGACATACTCACGTACAACTCCTCCAAGGTGTCGCTGCCCGGGGAGCAGGGCCTGAAGGCCGCCAAGATGTCGGAGACCCAGAAGCAGATGCTCAAGACGCTGGTGGCCGAGTACGTCAATCAAGTCCGCTCGGACCTTGCGGAGCAGAAGCTGGCCGAGCTGGAAGAAGAGGGCTACGACCGGCTGCACTGGGCCTGGGCCGGTCCCGCCAAGGCTGGGGAGGAGCACTACTACCGCATCCACGGCGGCAATTTCGTCATCGAGTACGACAACAGGCAGAACGGCGCCAACCACATCCACTCCGTCTGGCGGGACGTCGAGAACGACTTCGCCTCGGACGTGATGCGGGAGCACCTGCTGATGTACCACGTCCTGTAAGACGGGCGGCCGCGCAGAACGCAAAGAGGGGGGCGCTCCCGTGAGCGCCCCCTCTCTTTTCCGCTGCGCTTAGCGGCTTAAGACATAGAGTAGGCGAACGAGCCATGGGGCTCCGCCCCCAGCCGTCTCGTCAGACCTCGCGGAACTCGCCCTCGACCGTACCCTCAGGTGGCTCCTCGTCGGAGCCGCCATCGGCACCGGCATCAGACCCCGCATCAGGCCCTGGCCCGCCTTCGGGCGCGCCCGTCTGACTGTAGACTGCCTCTCCGACCTTCTGAATCGTCGTCTGCAGCTCCTGAACGGCCGCGTTGATCTTGCCGACGTCCTCTCCCTGGAGGGCCGAGCGAACCTCCGCCACCTTGGCCTCGATGTCCGATTTCAGGTCGTCGGGGACCTTGTCCACGTTGTCGCTGACCAGTTTCTCCGCCGCGTTGGCGGCGCTCTCGGCGTTGTTCCGCGCCTGCACCACTTCAAGGCGCCGTCGGTCCTCGTCGGCGTGCTGCTCGGCGTCCTTCACCATCTGCTCGATTTCGCCCTGCGACAGCCCCGAGCTCGCCGTAATGGTAATCTTCTGCTCCTTGCCGGTACCCTTGTCCTTGGCGGATACATTAAGGATGCCGTTGGCATCGATATCGAAGGTAACCTCGACCTGCGGGACGCCCCTGGGCGCCGGCAATATGCCGTCGAGGCGGAACTGACCGATGCTCTTGTTCTCACCGGCCATCGCGCGCTCGCCCTGAAGCACGTGTACGTCGACACTGGTCTGCCCATCGGCTGCCGTCGTAAAAGTCTCGCTCTTGGCTGTTGGAATTGCCGTGTTGCGGGGGATCAACGGCGTCGAGACGGTGCCCAAGGTCTCTATGCCAAGGGTAAGCGGCGTGACGTCGACCAGGACGATATCCTGATCGAGGTCCTGAGTGAGGACGCCAGCCTGTATGGCGGCGCCCATCGCCACGACCTCGTCGGGGTTCACTCCCTGGTGGGCTTCCTTGCCGAACAGGTCTTGCACCGTCTGTTGAACGACGGGCATACGCGTCATGCCACCCACCAGAACGACCTCGCCGATGTCACTAGACGACACTCCGGAGTCTTCCAGCGCCTGGTTGCACGGCCCGACAGTCCTCTTTACGAGCCCGTCTACGAGCTGTTCGAGCTTGGACCGCGTTAGCGTCATCACCAGGTGCTTCGGGCCAGCCGAGTCGGCGGTGATGAAGGGGAGATTGATCTCTGTCTGCATCAGCGTGGAGAGCTCGACCTTGGCCCTCTCGGCGGCCTCACGAAGGCGCTGAAGGGCCATCCGGTCCTGTTTCAAGTCGATGCCCTGCTCGCGCTGAAACTCCTCGCATATCCAGTCGATTATCTGCTGATCGAAGTCGTCGCCGCCGAGGTGGGTGTCGCCGTTGGTAGCCTTGACCTCGAAAACGCCGTCGCCCAGCTGGAGGATGGTAATGTCGAAGGTGCCGCCGCCCAGGTCGAAGACTGCCAGGATCTCGTCCGCCTTTTTGTCGAGGCCGTACGCCAGGGCGGCGGCCGTGGGCTCGTTGATGATACGAAGCACTTCGAGACCGGCGATGCGGCCGGCGTCCTTGGTGGCATTCCGCTGGCTGTCGTTGAAGTAGGCCGGAACGGTGATCACCGCCTGGGTGATCTTCTCGCCCAGCTTGGCCTCAGCGTCTTGCTTCAGCTTCTGCAGCACCATCGCGGAGATCTCGGGCGGCGCATAGTCCTTATCGCCCATCTTGACGTAGGCGTCGCCGTTGGAGTGCTCGGTGACCTTGAACGGAACAAGGCCAATGTCGTGCTGGATGGTTTCTTCGCTGAACCGTCGTCCCATGAATCGTTTGACGGAAAAGACGGTGTTGTCCGGATTGGTTACCGCTTGCCGCTTGGCGGTCGTGCCGGTGTAGCGCTCGCCTGTCCGCGCATTGATGGCCACGACGGAGGGCGTAGTCCGTCCGCCGTCGGCGTTCTCGATTACTCGCGGCTCACCACCTTCGATGATGGCCATGCACGAGTTGGTTGTCCCGAGGTCGATTCCCAGAACCTTGGGCATCTCTTAGGCCTCCTCCTGTGCTGTTTCTGGCTGTGCTGTTTCTGGCTGTGCTGTTTCTGGCTGTGTTGTTTCTGCTTGGGGTTGAGGCTCGGGAGCCTTGGCAACGGAAACCTGTGCCGGCCGAACGATTCGGCCATGCTGCCGGTATCCGTCGCGGAACACCTTGACCACTAGACCCTCTTCGCTTTCGGTTGTCTCTTCGTAGAGAACCGCTTCGTGCTCCCAGGGCTCGAAGGGCTTGCCCTCCGCCTCGATTTTGGTCACGCCCTCGGCGTCAAGGAGGTTCTGCAGATTGCGTTGAACGAGCTGCAATCCTTCCAGCCATCCCGGGGCTACGGCGTCATCCGGCACAAGGGCAAGGGCCCGCTCGAGGTCGTCGACGACGGTGAGAATTCTCAAGATCAGTCCCGTGTTGGCGCTGCGCCGGAGCTCCTCCCGCTCGTCCTCGACACGACGCCGATAGTTGATCAGATCTGCCTGGGCCCGTTGCGCCATTGCTCTGAACTGATCTTTTTCCCTTAGCGCCTCCTCCAGCTCAGCTAGCTCAGCTTCCGCCGGGGTGCTTTCGCCAGCCTCGACTTGCGCCGGCTCAGGCACATCAGGGGTCTCCGGGGCCTTGTCTTCAGCCATCGAGCACGTCCTCCGCTCCCTTCTTAGCAGGGCGCTGAAAAACTCTTTCGACCATCCCTTTGGCACCCTTTCGAGTAAGGAAAGGGAAGAAATTG
Organism: Chloroflexota bacterium; assembly: GCA_022566795.1. Classification (GTDB taxonomy): domain Bacteria; phylum Chloroflexota; class Dehalococcoidia; order Lucifugimonadales; genus JADFIF01. The sequence goes on along the minus strand of JADFIF010000017.1, from coordinate 5,551 downwards.
TATCTGAGGGACGCCCTCAGACTCCCGGCAAAGGGGCTTAGCCCCTCTGCACTCCCCATTTTTCATCAGCCTGTCAAGTCTACTCGCCCTTCATCAGCGCGAGCATCTGGTCGACGCTGTCCTCTACGAAACCCTTCAGCGCGCGTCCTTCAAGCACACGTGCCGCGGCCTTCGTCTCCAGGAGCTTGTTGAACAGGTGCATCGCCAACTGGACGCCGGCCAGATTGAGGCCGAGCTTACCAACAAGGTGCTTAATCAACAACAGACTTGCGATGTCTTCCTCGGAGTAGAGCCTCAGCATGCCCCCTGTTCGCGCGGGTGACAGAAGGCCCATGCGCTCGTACTTGCGCAGGGTCTGAGGGTGCATCTCTAGCATGCGCGCGACGACGCTGATGATGTATACGCCGTGAACGCTCCGCGCTGGGTTATCCGATGGGTGCAATGTGTGTAGCCTCTCCCCGAATCTGGCTCAGGCGACCGCTGCCACGCCCGACCGTCTACCAGAGCTAACGGGTACCCCGCGAGACTCGTTGTATTGGGCGGAAACGGCGTGTGTCGTAAGTTTCAATGGGCTCCTGCAGGTCCAAAATGGGGAATAGCCCCCAATCGCTTATATGCATACTCATGGTACACATTGATATATCCCGTGTCAAGGTTTATAACACTTCCGTCTCATGTACCATGATACGTCTGGATTCGCCGGCGAGGAATCCCAAATCTGTGTCGGTGCATCAAACGTATTAGTTCGCGATGGTGGCGGTGAATCTAGGAGGTAGGTCTAATGTTGAACTTGAAAGCATGTCCACGGTGTGGCGGCGACGTGAACTCGAATCGGGATATCTACGGGCATTATAAGGTTTGTCTCCAGTGCGGTTACATGGTTGACGTCGCTAAGCCCGAGGGCGCGCTGTCGCTGCCACGTTCCCGCGTGAAAAGGGAGGCCGCGTAGAGGCGGCCGGCGTCGCTCGGCGATTTTGCCTAACGGCAAGAGACGGGCCCTGGCCTCAGGGCCCGTCTCCGTGTTTCCCGCGAATCGCTGGCACGTCAGCCATCGTCAACGGGGAGCAACACTCGGGCGACTAGGTCAGCTCGTCCCAGAACCGCTCCTCGTTCCAGGGGTCCCCCCTCATATGGTAGCCGCGGACCTCCCAAAACCCCGGTGCATCCTTATCCATGAGCTCCACGCCCGAAACCCACTTGGCGCTCTTCCAGCCGTACCTCTTCGGGACTACGAGGCGCAACGGGCCGCCGTGCGCGGGTGGGAGAGGCTCCCCATCGTGGCGATACGCGAATAGCACGTCGTCATCGGTGACGACGTCCAGCGGCAGGTTGGTCGTGTAGCCGCCGAAGCAGTGCACCATTACGTGAGTGGCCTCCGGCTTCGGGCTGACCAGCTTCATGACCTCGTTGAACGCAACGCCTTCCCACGTATTCTCGAGGCGGCTCCACTGCGTGACACAGTGGAACGGAGCCTCCACCTTCAGCTCGGCGAGGTCGGTGAACTGGTCCCAGTCCAGCTCGACCTCTTCCTCGACGAGACCGAAGATCTTAAAGCGCCACGTCTCGAGGTCTATCTTGGGAGTCGGACCAAAGGTCAGCACCGGGAACTTCTCGGTGACGAACTGGCCGGGAGGTACTTCGAGTCCCTCTTGATCCTGTCTGATCGTTTGCGTCCGGCCGAGCTTTCTTAGCATTCACAATCCTCCACTGATGTCGCGGGTCCGATACCAATTGTACACCAGTGTTCTGCGCCGCAGGTACGAAGGCCAAGAGGAGTGGAGGGACATGCTGTCCGCGGCGCTTCACTTTGAAAAGGCCCTGGTGAGGAGTGCGGCCGTTTGGCCGCTTTGTCGTCTAGCCGATGCCCGAGTTTGAACTGGGGGTCGGGCTGTGTTACGTTGCCGCCGCGACATGAATGAAGAGATAGACGACATCCTGAAGGGCTCCTTCGACCTTCACGTGCACGCCGGACCGGACGCATCGCAGGAGCGACGGCTCGACGCCATGGACACGGCGCGGGAGGCGTATCAGGCGGAGATGAGTGGGTTCGTGCTGAAGTCTCACGAGTATCCGACGGCGCCGTTGGCCCAAGCCCTCAACAGGATGTACCCGGGATTGAGTGTGGCCGGCTCGGTCGCGTTGAACCGAAGCGCGGGCGGTCTGAACCCGGACGCCGTAAGTGTGTCCGCCGGGCTCGGCGCCCGCGTCGTCTGGATGCCCACGTTCGACGCCGACTTCTACCTGCGAAGCCAGGGACGCGGGCCCGGCATCCGCCTCACCGATGATAGCGAGAGACTTGTGCGGGAAGTGGTGGACATCCTCGACATCATGGCTGAGCACGACATGGTGCTGGCATCGGGACACGTCTCACCCGTCGAGGCCATCGCCCTGTTCGAGGCCGCGAAGGAGCGAGGCGTGCGGCGGATTATCGCCACCCACCCCGCAGGCATCGCCACCGACGAAGAGCAGCGGAAAATGGCGTCTCTAGGCGCCTATCTCGAGTACACCTTCCTTGCGTGCATGCCGAGCGTCGCCAGAACCACGGTTGACGAGCTGGTCGCCGCGGTGAGGAGCTTCGGCGTCGGGCGTTGCGTCGTAACGACCGACTTCGGGCAGTGGATGAACCCTCCCGCAGCCGAGGGCATGCGAATGGCAATCGCCTCTCTTCTGCGCGTCGGGATGACCACCGATGAGGTGTCGACGCTGGTCAAGGCGAATCCGCTGGAGCTCATCGGGGACGTACCGGCATCCTAGCGGACGCGTATCCCCCGTCGACGGGGAGACGCTACTCGGAGGCCTCTATGAGCTCGATCCAGTTGCCATCGGGGTCCTGCATGTAGCAGGCCTTTCGGCCCGGCTGCATCGTCGCCGGCGGATTGAGCCGGCGGGCCCCGTTGCTCACGAGCCGCTCGAAGGTCTTCTCGATGTCGTCGACGTTGAAGGCCAGATGGCTGGCGCCGAGCACGTTCCGCTCATCCGTTGGCCGCTCCGAGGCGGCGGGGTTGATGTACTGTATGAGCTCGAGCGAGTGCCCATCTCCCGTCGACAGGATAGTGCCTTTGAGATGGGTGTTCTCGTAGCCGATTACCTGAGAGATGGGGGCGCCCTCCCGCTCCATGGTGCGGACGATCTCTAGGCCGACGATGTCACGGTAGAAATGGACCGACGCGTCCAGGTCGCGCACGACGAATCCGGTGTGATTCATGCCGGTGATCATGGAATGAAGACCTCACTTTCGATTCGGAGTGCGCCTATGATAGCAGCCTCCGGCCAGCGACTCCAATCTACGAGGTCGCGGCATGACTCGCCGACGCGGGCGCGGGCGGCGGGAATGTTGGCGAAGGCGGCGACTCTGGCTTTCGTGTTCGCCGCGTGCTCGGGCGGGGATGCGCTGGTCCAGCGCGAGGCGACGCCTGCTCCCACCGCCGGGCGGCCGGCAGCCTCGGCCGGCGCCACTGGCCCTGGCCCCTCTGAGGCCGTCCCGACGGCGGTAGCTTCGGCCACAGCCGGCGCTGGCCTCAAAGCCCTGGCCGTCGAGCCCGCCTTCCCCGCGCTGGCCTTCCGCAGTCCGGTCCACCTGACATTCCCGCCCGACGGCACCGACCGGCTCTTCGTGACGCTTCAGGCCGGCCGGATCATGGTCTTCGAGAACGACGAGGAGGTCTCGACGGCCCAAGAGTTCCTGGACATCCGGGAGCGCGTCAACGACCGCGGCAACGAGGAGGGGCTGCTAGGGCTGGCCTTCGACCCGGACTATCGGCGCAACGGCTACTTTTACGTCTACTACACCGCCGGCGACCCTCGGCGTTCTGTCGTCTCCCGCTTCGCGGTGAGCGATGAGGACCCCAGCAAGGCTGACCCCGCCAGCGAAATGCCGATTCTCCAGGTGCGGCAGCCCTTCGCCAACCACAACGGCGGTCAGGTACTTTTCGGCCCGGACGGCTTCCTATATATCGGACTCGGCGACGGGGGCGGGCGAGGCGACTCGGCCGGCAACGGTCAGGACCCGTCCACGCTGCTGGGGGCCATCCTCCGCATCGACGTTGGCACCCTCGACAGCAAGGGCACGTATACGGTTCCGCCCGACAACCCCTTCGCCGGAAATGGAAGCGCAGGGCGCGGGGAGATCTGGGCCTATGGCCTGCGAAACCCCTGGCGTTTCAGCTTCGACCGCAAGACGGGCGAGTTGTGGGCGGGCGACGTCGGCCAGGACAGGTACGAGGAGGTCGATATCATCACGCCCGGCGCCAACTACGGCTGGAACGTGGTGGAGGCATCTCACTGCTTCCGGGTATCAAGGGGCTGCGATCAGGCGAATCTCGCGCCGCCGGTCATAGAGTACGGGCGCGAAGACGGCTGCTCGATTACCGGCGGCTACGTATATCGAGGAAGCCGCCTGCCATCGTTGCTGGGCGCGTACGTGTACGGAGACTTCTGCAGCGGCAAGATCTGGGCGCTGAGACACGACGGCACGCGCGTTACCGAGCACAGGCTGATCGTCGACTCGGGACTTTCCATCTCGTCCTTCGGTGAGGACCGGCTCGGAGAGCTACTCGTGGTGTCCCTGGACGGAGGGATATACCGGCTCGTTGAGCGCGAGTAGCGTTCCGGAGGTGGATGGGCCAATATTTGGACACTATCTCAAAAAGGCAACGGCCTTATTCCCCCCCACCCGCCCACAGGGGCTTTAGCTTCTCGGGGGCACATCCCTTCGACAGGCTCAGGGCAGGCTCCCCAGACCCCTTGCCAGTCCCGACTCGTCGGGGTCTGGACTCCCCGGACGGGATTTTGAGATAGTCACTTAACCCCTCTTCGGCTGAGGACATAGCGGCAGCTCTTAACTTGACACTCACGTCTGGCCCGTGGAGAATTCGCCAGGTACTACCCACGCCCACTCCGGAGAGAGCCCATGACGACCATGCCTGCGGCCCTGGCGACGGGGCTCAAACAAATCCGCTGCGACGAGATACCCGTGCCCGAGCCGGCGCCAGGCATGGTGCTCGTCAAGACCCGCCTGGCCTCCATCTGCGGGAGCGACCTGCACATCGTCTACATGGGGTGGAATGCCTACGAGTTTCCGCTGCCCTACGGCTACCCGGGCCACGAGGGCGTCGGAGAGGTCGTCGACGGCGGTGGTACCGAGTTCGTGCCGGGCGACCTCGTTCTGACAGTGCCCAACATCTGGGAGTCCAAAGTCTTCGCCGGCTACCAACTCATCAGGCCGCAATTCCTGCTGAAGCTTCCTCGGGACGTGCCGGAGGCGCACCTGCTGATGGCGCAGCAGCTCGGCACGGTTGTGTTCGGCTGCCGCCGGCTTCCCACGCTGGTCGGCAAGACGGTCGCGGTGATCGGACAGGGCTCGGTCGGGCTGTTCCATGACTTCATGCTCAGGCGCGTGGGCGCCCATCGCATCATCGGCATCGAGCCGGTGGCCGAGCGGCTGTCGGCCGGCAGGGCGATGGGGCTCGACGAGGCCATCGACGTCACAGGACGCCGGGCGACGGAGGCTGTCCTGGACCTGACGGGCGGGGAAGGCGCTGACCTGGTCATC
>JADFIF010000119.1 GCA_022566795.1 Chloroflexota bacterium | reverse complement strand
GGCCGTATTTTTCTACCACCTGTTTCCACTCGTCGAACCCCTCGGTCCGGTCCGTGACAAAGCCCTCGTCGGACAGGCCTTCGTCCAGGATGACTTTCGCCATCGCGTTAAGGAGGGCCACATCGGTGCCGGGGCGCGGCCGGAGCCAGAGCTCGGCGAAGTCGCACATCTCGATGCGGCGAGGGTTGATGACGATAAGCTTCGCGCCGCGCTCGATAACCGCTCGGCGCATCCGAGACGCCGCGACCGGGTGGTTGGAGTTGGCGTCGGAGCCGATGATGACCAGGCAGCCGGCCTCCTCGTAGTCGATGTACGAGTTGCTGGTAGCCCCGCTGCCCAGCGCGGTCAGCATGGCCTCGACCGAAGGCGCGTGGCACAGGCGCGTGCAGTGGTCGATGTGATTGCTCTGCATGACCAGCCGGGCGAACTTCTGCTGGATGTAGCCGTCCTCGTTGGTGGCCTTGGCCGAGCAGAGCGTCGCGAAGGCATCCCCACGGTACCGGGCGAGGCGCTCGGCGACGTAGTCCAGAGCCTCGTCCCACGAGGCGGGAACGAGCTCCCCGTCGCGTCTGATGAGCGGCGTCGTGAGGCGGTCCTCGTGGTGGACGAAGGTGTAGCCGAACCGCCCCTTGACGCACAGCATCCCGAGGCTCGACTGGTTGTCGGGGTCGTCAAGCATCTCGAGGATGCGGTCGCGCTCGTCGACCTGCGCCTTGATGCCGCAGCCAACGCCGCAGTATGGGCAGGTCGTCGTGACGCTCCTCACAGCGGCGCCAAAGCGACTGCTCGAATCGACGGCGCCGGTGAGTTTCGCAGAAATAGCGCCGGTGGATTTCGCAAAAATGGCGCCGGTGGGACACACAGAAAGACACTGGCCGCAGGTGGTGCATACCGACTCGAGGAGCGGGCGGTCCATGAATGTGCCGATGCGGCTCTCCTGGCCCGCGCCGAGGAAGTCGATGGCCCCGATGAACTGGTGGCCATCCTGACACGCCTGGACGCAGCGTCCGCACAGGATACAGTCGTCCATGGCGATGTTGAACACAGGGTTGCTGTCGTCTACCGGCTCGCGCTCGCGGCCGGCCCATCGCGGCGTGTCGATGCCATGGTGTTTCGCGGCAATGGACAGCTCTTTGTAGCCTTCGGTACCGGCGCCATTATCCGGGAACATGGCCACCGTCAGCTCCAGCACGCCCCGGCGTATTTTTTTCACGTCGCGGGTATCAGTCCACACCTTCAAGCCGTCGCTGGCCGGCACGGAGCACGAGGCCGATATGCCTCTCGCTCCCTCGACCTGGACCAGGCAGGTGCGGCAGGCCCCGATGGCCTTCATGTCGGGGTCCTTGCAGAGCTGAGGCACGTAGACGCCGGCGGTGTTGATGGCGTCGAGGACGGTAGCACCGTCGGGCACTTGTATATCGTTGCCGTCGATCGATAGGGTGATACTCAACGTGCACCCTCCGTTAGGTTTGTCATCCTGAGCGAGGCCATTCTAATGTCACCCTGAGGCCGCGGACGAAGGGTCTGGGGTCGTGGGGGTTTCCTCGTACCACTCCTTCGCCAGGTCTTCCCAATATGGATTCACCGACTCGATAATCGCGATCTTCTTGCTCCGAAGCCAGCCCTTGACCTGCTTTTCACGCTCAATCGCAGCTTCGATGCTGTCCGTCGCTTCATAGTAGACGAGCTTCGTGACGTTGTATTTCCTCGTGAATCCGTCTACGACCTTCTGTTATGTTCATAGGCCCGAACGGTTAGATCGTTGGTCACCCCCGCGTAGAGAGCCCCACGGTAGCTGGCCATCAGGTAGAAGTAGTACTCTCGCACCATCACTGCGTGGCCCCCCAGCCCCAGATTCTTCGCCTGCGAGCTCAGAATGACGCTTTCACCGCGATAACGGTACTCTCCTCTCTCGAAGAAGTGCTGGCTAGCGCCTTCGTCTATATACGTCTCTCCGATCACCGACGGCATAGACCGTTACCAGCCTCCCATTGTCGTCCACTTCGCAGAGCACCCGGTAGTCTCCGACCCTCAGGCGATAGGGTTTTCACTCCCACTCAGCTTTCTGCACTGCCTTGGCCTTGGGTCGGACGAAAGTCCGCGTATCGCCGTTAGAACTGTACCTCCTATGCCAGGACTCAACCTGTCGAGGTCGCGGTAAGCAGCGCGCGTTACCTCGACCCTGTATTCCGCCACTTTTTCTCCAACCGCGCTATCACTACCTCAAGAGGCTCTGTCGGCTCGTGCCTGCGCTCGGCAATAATTGCCAGGTCTTCCAGCAACTCCTCGTACTCCTTAATCGGCAGAATGATGGCGGTTTTTCTGCCTTGTTCATCTACTATGAATTGCTTCTTTGCCCGTGCCATCGTCTAGTCCCCTTCACCTGCGGCTATGGCGTCTCGCCTGTTGAACTCTAGCGCTTCGCGTAGAGTAATGTTCAGAGTTTCCAACAGCTTTCACGTGATGTTTCTTGGCAGTTTGCGCCGGGGACTTCCTCGATCCAGCCAATCCACGAGTCGCCATCCCGTTTGATCACCGCTGTGTACTCGTTCATAGGTCTCCCTTAGCAGAGCGTCGAAAAACTCTTTTGACCATCCCCTTCGAGATGCTCAGGGCAGGGTCTCCGACGCCCTTTCGAGTGAGGAAAGGGAAGAAAGTTATATCTGAGGGACACCCTCAGACTCTCGGCAAAGGGGCTTAGCCCCTCTGCACTCCCCATTTGTCATCAGCCTGTTAGGCCCCCTTGCTCAGGAATTACGCGTGGCCAGTGACTTCAGCTCGTCGCCGAAGAAGTGCAGGGCGCTGGTGATGGGGTTTCCCGCCGCCTGGCCCAATCCGCATAGCGAGGCCGAGTTCACGACCTCCGCCAGATAGCGCAGCTCGTCGAGGTCCGAAGCCGAGCCCTCGCCCGACATCAGGCGGTCCACCAGCGCCACCATACGCGGCGTCCCCTCGCGGCAGGGCGTGCACTTGCCGCAGGACTCCGCGGCGTTGTAGGCGGCGAGGCCTCGCACGACGTCCAATACGCCGACGCGCTCGTCGATGGCGATCACCCCGCCGGCCCCGAGCATGACGCCCGAGTCGTGGAGGAGGCCGGGGAGAATCGGCGTGTCGAACATCGACAGCGGCAAGACTCCGCTGGAGGGTCCGCCGACGGCCAGCGCCGCCAGGGTGTGCCCCTCATGCGGGCCACCGCCGACATCCAAGACGATCTGGCGGAGGGTCGTGCCCATGGGCACCTCGGCGAGGCCCGGACGCCTGACCGAGCCGCTCAGGCTGATGATCTTCGTGCCTTTGGCATCGTCGGTGCCGATGTCCGCGAACGCACTGGCGCCATTGGCCATGATGAAGGGCACGCTGGCCAGCGTCTCGGCGTTGTTGATGACCGTTGGCCTGGCCCGCAGGCCGGACACGGTGGGGAACGGCGGCCTGAGACGGGGCTCGCGGCGGTAGCCCTCCATGGTGTTGAGAAGGGTCGTCTCCTCACCGCAGACGTAACCGCCGGCGCCCCGCTGGACGCTCATCTTCAAGTTATACCCCGAGCCGAGGATGTCATCGCCCAGCAGCCCGGCCGTGTAGGCCTGGTCGACCGACTGCTGCATACGCTCGGCCGACAGATTCGCCTCCGCGTTTATGTAGACGTAGGCTTCTTCAACCCCCGATGCGTAGGCCGCGATGATGGCGCCCTCGACGAGGCGGTGGGGCACACCCTCCATCAGGTGCCGGTCCTTGAAGATGCCCGGCTCCCCCTCCTCGGCGTTGACCACCAGGTACCGGGGCGAGCCGCCGCCCGCTCGTGCGCTCTCCCACTTTACGCCGGCGGGGAAGTACGCGCCGCCTCGGCCCCGCAGACCGGAGGCCTTGACCTGCTCGATGACCTCTTCCGGGGTGGCGTCGAGGGCGTTCGCAAGGCCCCGGTAGCCGCCGTGGGATATGTAGTCGTCCAGGTCCGTAGAGTCGAGCTCGCCGGAGAGGTCCAGCGTCAGCCGGCGCTGCCCTGCGAAGAACTCTTGTGCGGTGTCGTCGGTGTGCGGCGCGGAGCCGCTCAGGATAGCCCCCGCGGCTTCCGCGGTCACCCGGCCGAATCGGCGCTTCTCCCCAGCGGGGTCGGTGACGGTTACCACCGGCGCGTCGAAGCAGGCGCCGTCGCACCCCGCTACCACGAGACGGGCGTCGTCAGGAAGGGCGTCTCTGAACGCCTCGACGACATCGGCGGCGCCGACCGACTGGGAGCAGTGCCCCTGCTGCACGACGACTCTGGTCGCCGTCGAAGGCTTCCGCCGCTCCGCCGACGCCCTCAGCCGGTCCAGTGCTTCGACCGCCACGCCTCCGCTCATCGTCGCCACTCCCGGACGATATCCCGCACAGCGTCCATGCTGGTGCGGCCGCGCCACTGACCGTCGATCTCGATCGCGGGCGCCATTCCGCAGAGGAAGCCGCACGGCGTCTCCTCCAGGGTCACGACGCCGTCCGACGTCGACCCGCCCACCGCGACGCCGAGCTCGACTTCAGCCGTGGCCAGCATGTCCAGAGCGCCCGCGATTCGGCAGCCGAGTCCGGTGCAGACGCGAAGCAGGTGAGTCGCCGGCTGCACTGTCCTGAGCTCTGAGTAGCTTGTGGCGGCGCCGTAGACCTCGCTGGCCGGGATGCCGAGGTGCCAGCCGACCACCTCCATGCCCCAGCCGGGAAGATACCCAAACTCGTGCTGGAGGTAGTGCAGGGCAGGCAACAGCTGGCCATGATCCCTGGGGAATTTCTCGCGAAGAGTCGCGCGGAGTGCATTTCTGTCAGTGGTCAAGCTTCCCTGCCCAGGGCACCGTAATCGGCAGGCGTAGTTTAGCACAGGAGTGTCGACCTGAGCGCCCGTGACGCCGCTCGTCGGTAGCGGATGAGCCGCGACGGATACCATGCTGCTCTGAGCCCTTCGGCTACGCTGAGGATAAACTCCGCGAAGGGCCTAAGCGCGGATTTCGATAGTGGGGTTCTCTCCAAGCACGATGAGCCCGCAGCCCGTCCGGCTAAGGGAATGAACCTTTGCGTTACTATTTATGGTGCTCCTGGTAATACTCAATCATTTCAGCGCGGGCCGCATCATGGCCACGCTGATGCTCGTCAAGGACTTCGTGATCTTGCTTGAGTAACACCAGCGTTCCGAGAGCCCGCACTAGCTCCTCGCGCGCCAAACCCAATGAAGCCGCGGAAAGCCAGTGTGTTCCGATGCTCAGTCGTGCTAAAGCGACGCGCTGGTCGCTCCAGTAGGTTACCTCGGTCTCGACCGACAATCCCTGAACGTCGATGGCGGCTTGATAGCGGAGTCCTTGCCGGACTCTTTCAATGTTCCACTCTCGATGGAAGCTCCCTTGACTGCGCCACGCTTCCAGTTGCACCTGTGGGGCATAATTTCGAAGCAACGACTCCACTTCTCGAAGAGCGTCATAGGAGAGTTCCATGCCTGGGCCTTGAGAGATGGACAGCGCGGTCTCTGGCGAGTGGGGATGTCCTCGCACGTAGCCAAGGTTGACACGATTGATTGCCTTTGGGTCACCCGTGCTACCCCATCCCAGGCTTCGCAGCCGGAGCGCAAGTGACCCGCCTCTGAGTCCATACACTGGGAAAGGAACGGCCGCTATTAGCTGCGCCACATCGACGCGGCCCTCCGAGCTGATCCATGGGGAGCGGCGGTGCACCTCGGCAGCCATCCTAACGTTCCGCCTGCCATATCTCAGCCACCGAAGGAGCCGTATGACAGGATTACGAGGCGGATGCCTTGCCACCACGGTGGTCCATCCCACGCCACTCTTGGTCCCACACCTCGGGCATACCGTATCGGCCTCCCACTGGCGAGGGCCCAGGAGACCTCTCACACGGCGCCTTCCAATACGGCGAACCTCTAGTCGGGCGCCGCATTTACGGCAATACATGTCAGGCGGCTGAGCCTTAGGTCTGTCAATAGAGCGGCTTCTGTGGTCGGAAGGGTCACAGGATACTGTCGGCGGCATTCTATCTGGTCCGTCGATCACGCGTGCAGAAGCCACCTAACGCCGAAAAAACTGGGTTCCACAGCAGGCCCCGTCTAAGGCACCTTTCGTCGAAACTTCGCTCGGGCCCATCGGAGCTGCGTATGCCCGGCGCTGGCAGTGACTTGGTCGCTCGTTGCAAGGCAGTGTTCAGCGCGGGCGCGGAGTGCGAAAGTGCCTCGGGACCGCAGTCACCCGGGAGCGGCCACCGTGGTGCTCGGCTGAGCCGTTTTGCTCACGAGCGCCTCCAGCCCCAGCTGTCGCAGCTTGGCGTCAGGAATGGTGCCGTCCTCGGCCCAGCCTCGCGCGCGATAGTAGCCGCCGATCATCATGTCCAGGTCGGTCCGCGTGAGGCCGATGCCCTTGGCCACACCCGTGGGCAGCACCTCTTCGAGCACTCGGGCGGGAAGGGTGTCGTCACTCCGCTGCCATCCCTCGCGGATGTTGAACAGCTTTTTGAGGTTATTGATGCGCTCGCCGGCGACCTTCAGGTCTTGCGCGGTCATAGACCATCCGGTTACCCTCTCGTATATCTCCGCCGATTCGGCGTAGAGGTCGTTGAAGGCCTTGCGCAGGAACTTGCACCAGATCAGGGAGTCGAGCACCGCCGAAAAGTCCTCGCCGTCGGCGGTAATACCCCCGCGCAGGTCATCCACACGGAACCTGTCCACTCTGGACGAAAAGTCGGCTTCGTACGCCGAAGACCGGTTGTGGCAGGCGCCTCTGGTGCTGACGGCCAGCCCCAGCGCCATCGTCTTGAGGCTGCGGGGCTCGTAGCCCGGCATCTCGAGGCCCTTGACGTGCATGGCCCAGTCACCGGACCCTCCTCCGACGATCTCGGAGGCCCGCCGGCTCCCCTCCGCCAGGAGGTCGCCGAGCCCTCGACGCTCGGCGATCTGGCGCAGGCACTCCATCAGAGCGTCTCCGTCGCCGAACCGCAGGGGTGGTCCAGAGACTCCGGCGCCACCCAAGAACCCATTGTCGGTGCCACGTGAAAAATCGGTGCCGCGTGAAAAACACTCCATGGCCCAAGCGATGGTGACCCCGGCGCTTATGGTGTCGATGCCTGCCTCGTCGCAAAAATGCGAGGCCCTGATCATGGCGTTGGGATCCGAAACGCCTACCAACGGACCCAACGCGAAGGCGCTTTCGTACTCCATCCGTCCCTGGGACTTCGGTCCGCCATCGGTCGTGACGACGATCTGCTCGCACCCGATGGTGCAGTTGGCGCAGTAGTCGGTCTTGACGAAGTGGCTCTGGTGAAGACGCTCGCCGCCCACGTCCTCCGCGCCGTCGAAGGTCGACTGCTGGAAGTTGTACGCAGGGAGCGCCGCAAGCCGGTTGAAAACCGAGACGTTGGCGACGGTCCCCAGCGTTCGATACTTCTCGGTGGCCGGGCCCAGGCTCCGCCGGGTCAGATCGTCCCCAATCGTGTTGAGGGCTTCTGGGTCGTAGACCGCGGCGGGACTTTTCCCCCGGACCGCAATCGCCTTGAGATTCTTCGAGCCCATGACGGCGCCCGGCCCGGTCCGGCCCGCCTGCCTGCCACCGTCGTTGCTGATGCTGGCAAAGCGCACGAGCCGCTCGCCCGCCGGCCCGATGCACATTACCCTCGTGCTGTGTCCCAGCCTCTGTTTGACCGCCTTCTCCGTCTCCGAGGTGGTCAGCCCGAGGAGGGCCTGGCCGTCGAGGAACTCGACCTCGCCGCCCTTTATCGAGAGCAGGGTAGGGGACGAGCTCTTGCCCGTCACGATCAGGGCGTCGTAGCCGGTCTTCTTCAGCTCAGTGGCCATGAAGCTGGAGGAGAGGGAGTCACCGATGAATCCGGTCAGCGGCGACTTGGTGACCACGGCGAACTTGCTGGAGGTCGTCAGCCGCGTGCCGACCAGGGGGCTGGTGACGAATATCAGCGGATTGGCGGGGGCCAGGGGTTCGACTCCGGCCGGGCAGAACCTGTAAAGAAGGTAGGCGCCCAGCCCGGTCCCGCCGATGAACGCCTGAAGCACCGATTGCTCCAGCTGCTCGCAGCGTACCTCCCGGCTGGACAGGTCTATTAGAAGGATCTTTCCGTGGTATCCGAACAATCTACTATCAGCCTCCCGCCTGACTCGAAAAGAGCAGCACGCTGTCTCCAGCGCGCAGCGTCGTCGGGCCGTCGCCCATGAACGACGTGCCGTTCAGATTGAAGGTGTAGCTCTCGCGCAGGCCGGAGCGGTCCTCCCGGATAGCCTCGCCGACAAGCTCAGGACATGAGGCGGCCAGAGCGGCGGCAAGGGCGCCCGGCTCTGCGTGCGGGTATATCTCGACCTCGACGCTTCCGCGCTCGCACAGCAATCGCGCGCGGCCAAAGAGCTCCACGCGGATGACGATACACGCCTCATTTCGGCGACCCTCGGCCACCATCTCTAGCTCCGTTTCAAGCCAAGTCCGATAAGGGCGATATCACCCGCCGACCCTCCGGTCGTGCTTAGCATATACCATTCCCTTCCCTCCAGCTTGATGCCGAGAGCAGCCAACCCTCTTCCCCTTGGGGGAGATAGACAGGGGTTAGCGCCAGAGTCTTATGTGCACGTCGCGTTGAAAAGCACTACCAGGTTGCTGAAAAAGCCCTTCGACCATCCCCCTGACCCCCTTCCTGGCCAGGAAGGGGGAAGAAATTATATCTGAGGGACACCCTCAGACTCCCGGCAATGGGGCTTAGCCCCTCTGCACACCCTTATTTATTTCATCAGCCTGCTAGTTCCCCTGTGCCACCAGTGCCAGCGCGCGATCGAGGTCCGCCTGGGTGTTGACGTTGAAGAAGCTCAGGAGCTCGGGGTCGAGACGCCTGACCTCGTCTTCCGGAACGAGGTTGACCCTGACGTCGTCGAAGAAGCGAGCGATCTTGAGATCGTTGTCTTTCAGCCGCCGCTCGATGTACGGAAGGCACGCCTTGGAGTAGAGGGCGTGCGTGGGCTCGGGACGTCCCTCCAGCGTCGGGACCACGGCGTCGAAGCCGTCCGTCGAGCCAACCAGGTGTTGAAGGAGCTTAACGTTAAGGAAGGGCATGTCGCAGGCTACCACCAGCCCCCAGCCCATGTCTGCGCCTCTCAGCCCGGTAAAGATACCGCCCAGGGAGCCGCAGTCGGGGTAGGCGTCCTGGACGACCTTCGCCTCCGGAGGCAGCAGTAGCTCCGTCGCGCGCCGCTCGTCGTTGACGACGACGACGATCTGGCCGGCGACGCTGGAGAGCCGCCCAATCACCCTGCGGACGAGCGACTCACCGCCTACCGGCTCCACGGCCTTGTTGCGGCCCAGCCGGCGGCTCATCCCTCCGGCAAGAACTATGCCTGCTACCTCGACAACCACGTTCTCTGGTTACTCACGTTCACGGGGCCGACTGGCCCGCATCAGAGGCTGAGGGACGCGCTCAGACTCTCGGCGAAGGGGCTTAGCCTCTCCGCACGGCCCATTTTTCACGAGCTTGCGACGAAGAATCCCAGGCGTCCGTAGATTCTTCGACTTCGCTCAGAATGACA
>JADFIF010000118.1 GCA_022566795.1 Chloroflexota bacterium | reverse complement strand
TAGAGATCGGCGGCGAACAGGCCCGCCTCGTCCCCGCCGGTGCCCGCCCGTATCTCCATGATGACGTTCTTCTCGTCGTTGGGGTCCCGGGGAATCAAGGCAAGCCGCAGCTCCTTTTCGAGCTGCTCCAGGCGAGGCTCGAGCTGAGACAACTCCTCTCTTGCCAGGGATGTCATCTCATGGTCCGACTCTCGCAGCATCGCGCGGGCATCCTCGATCTGCCCTAATATACTCCGGTACTCACGCGACAACCCGACAACGGTTCGCATAGAGGCCTGCTCCTTGAGCAGGTCCTGAACGCGTGAGTAGTCGGCCGAAATCTCGGGGTCTGCGAGCAGCCCCTCGATTTCGTCGAACCGTCGCTCTAGGGCCGCAAGCCTATCTAGCATCGTCTGGGTTCAGGAGTACAGGAACGAAAGATATGGGTAGCCAGCCCGGCACCTCAGTGGAATTATAGCAGACGCTCCGCCTATTCCTGGGGCGGCCCGGGCCACTAGCGCTTGGTTGCATAAGTCTTGATACATCCCGCCCGCCACCCTCGAAAAGGCTCTGGGGGGACGAGCCTCCCGGGGGTCTGGGGGTGTCCCCAGACCCTAACCTCATGGGCGGGCGGGTGGGGAAAACGGACGTATCGCTTTCTTTCTGACTTCAAGTACTAGCAGCCGTTTCCACCCGCCGACTGCAACTCTTGGACCAGGCGGTCCGGGTCTACCTCGTGCTGCGCGCTCTTGGAAAGGTCCCGCAGCACGACGACGCCCTTGGCGAGCTCATCGTCCCCAATGATGACGGCGTGAGTGGCGTCGATGGCGGACGCGTACCGGAGCTGGCTTCGAAGCCCTCTTTCGGCGGGACCCACGAGGGCCGCCGTTCCGGCCTGCCGTAGCTTCGACGCCAGCTTGACGGCCTCGGCCTTAGCGGCCTCGCCGAGGTGAGCCACAAGGACTTTGGTGTCGCGGTACTCCGGCGGGGCTACCTCTTGGCGCTTGAGGTTGAGAATCACCCTGTCGATGCCCATGCCGAAGCCTATGCCCGGAGTCGGCTTGCCGCCGAGCTCTTCGATCAACCCGTCGTATCTGCCGCCGCCGACGATGGTCGTCTGCGAGCCCTCAACGGGCGGCGTGACCTCGAACACGGTGCGCGTGTAGTAGTCGAATCCGCGGACCAGGCGATGGTTCACAGCGTAGGGGAGTCCCAGCGCGAAGAGATGGCCGCGCAGGCTTGACCAGTGCGCGTCGCACGCGTCGCACAGGTAGTCGACGCTGTGCGGGGCGCCGCCGATGACGGGCTGGCAGGAGTCGACCTTGCAGTCCAGCAGGCGCAGGGGGTTATGCTCCAGCCGGCGCGTGCAGTCGTGGCATAGGATGCCGCTGTGCTGGCGATAGTGGTCCTGCAGCGTGCGGATGTACTGAGGCCTGCACTCGCCGTCTCCGATGCTGTTGATGCTGAGCTCTAGGTCGGACAGCCCGACCGACCCGAGGAAGCGCCACGCGACCTCGATGACCTCCGCGTCGATGATGGCGTCGCCGTCGCCCAGAACCTCGATGCCGAACTGATGATGCTGCCTGGACCTGCCGGACTGCGGTCGCTCGTATCGAAAGGCGGGGCAGACATAGTACAGCCGCACAGGCTGGGGTAGATTGCTCATCCCGTGCTCGAGGTAAGCGCGGCAGACGGGTGCCGTGCCCTCGGGCCGCAACGTCAGGAGGTCGCCTCCCCGGTCCTCGAAGGTGTAGGTCTCCTTCTCGACTATGTCGGTGAGCTCCCCGACGCCCCTCACGAAAAGGCGCGCGTCCTCGAACAGCGGCGTATCGATACGTCGATAGCCGAAGCTTGTCGCGGTCTCGCGGGCCTTGGAGCGGCAAAACCGCCAGTAGCCTTGCTCCTCTGGCAGAATATCCGCCGTTCCCCTGGGCGCCTGAAACAAGCAGTCCTCCCATTTTCTCCCACAGGTGGTAATGCGCCCGTGAGGGTATTCGCAGCCGTGTGGGATGAGCCAGCATAACGCAACGGGCTGAAGCTGTAAACGGGCCCCAAGGCGTCGTGAGCGTGTTTACGCAGCACGAAGCTGGGGGACGCCCGGACCGGAGGCCCAGGCGAGTCCCCGCCGGCAAGTGACCTTGGTAGCCTGCCCTGAGCCTGTCGAAGCGATGGGCCCCAGATACGGGCGCCGAAGGCCGTCCGATTGCTACGGGCACAGATGGTTGTTTATACTGGGTCTGTGAGCATCGACCGAGAGATAGGCGTCGCATGGCCGTAGACCTACTGCTGGACAAGGCGAGGGAGTACATTCCCGAGGAGCGCCTTCGCGTAATCTCCGAGGCTTATGCCTTCGCCGAGAGCGCTCATCATGGCCAGGTCAGGCTCTCGGGTGAGGCTTTCATCGAGCATCCGGTGCAGACGGCGCTGTTCCTGGCAGACCTTCGCCTCGACGCAAGCGCCCTGGCGGCGGCACTACTCCACGATGTCGTGGAGGACTGCGACGTGCAGTCCGAAGACCTGGAAAAGAGGTTCGGCCCCGAGATCTCGAAGCTGGTCGACGGCGTCACGAAGCTGACTCAGACCGAGCTCGTCTCATCAGATCAGAGCCAGGACCTGCGGAGCTCCACCACGGATAGCCCCTCGCAGGCAGCAACCCTTCGCAAGATGCTGATGGCGATGGCGGAGGACATCCGAGTGGTGCTGATCAAGCTCGCCGATCGGCTCCATAACATGCGAACCCTGGATGCCCAGCCCGAGGACCGGCGCATCGCCATCGCGCAGGAGACGCTGGACATCTACGCTCCGCTGGCACACCGCCTGGGCATATGGGAGATCAAGTGGAGTTTGGAAGACCTGTCCTTCCAACACCTCGACCCTGTGGCGTATCGCGAGTGCGCCAACTTGATTAACGGAAAGCGTGCCGAGCGCGAAGAGTACATCGAGAAGGTGTTGGGCATTCTCAGGGCCGAGCTGGACCGTGCCGGCATCGCGGCCGAGGTCACGGGCCGCCCCAAACACCTTTACAGCCTCCACAAGAAGATTCAGAGCTACGCGAAACAAAGCAAGGAGGTCGGCGAGATATACGACCTCTTCGCCCTGCGCATTCTGGCCAACGAGGTCCAGGACTGCTACGCGGCCCTCGGCGTAGTGCACACCCTGTGGCATCCGCTGCCGGGGCAGTTCGACGACTACATCGCCAACCCCAAGGACAACCTGTATCAGTCCCTTCACACGACCATTCTCTGCGAGGATGCATGTCCTGTGGAGGTTCAGGTACGTACCCACGATATGCATCAGGTGGCGGAGTACGGCGTGGCCGCCCACTGGCTCTACAAAGAAGGCTCGACCTCCGACGAGCGTTTCGAAGAGAAGATGACCTGGCTGCGTCAGCTCCTCGAGTGGCAGCGCGACGTGAGCGGTGCGGAGGAGTTCGTAGAGTCCTTCAAGACCGACGTCTTTCAGAGCCAGGTCTTCGTCTATACCCCCAAAGGAGACCTGAAGGAGCTGCCGGCAGGGTCTACGCCCCTGGACTTCGCCTATCGAATCCACACCGACGTCGGACACAGCTGCATAGGCGCCAAGGTCAATGGCAAGCTGGTTTCGCTGCACTACCAGCTCCAAAACGGCGACACAGTCCTGATAATGACCAGCAAGACGGTCAAAGGCCCGAGCCTCGACTGGCTTAACCCTAACCTCGGGAACATCAAGACGACCTCGGCCCGCGAAAAGATCCGCCAGTGGTTCAATCGCCAAGAGCGGAAGATCAACATCGAGAGGGGTCAGGACCTTCTCCGCAAACAGCTTCGCAGGCTGAGCGTGAGGCCCGAGGATGTGGAAGTTGCTCGGCTGATGAAGTTCGATAGCACCGACGAGCTCTTCGCGGCCCTGGGCAACGGCACGGTGAGCGTCTCGCGGCTGGCCAGCGGGCTTGCTTCTCAAGATGTGGGGCCCGAGCAGGTGGAGGAGCGCGCCGTTCCGGTCTCGACGTACGGGCCGGCGTCGGGGATTGAAGTGCTCGGCGTCGGTGACCTTTTGACCAGAATCGCAAGCTGCTGCGCGCCGATTTATGGCGACGAGATTATTGGATACATCACACGGAGCAGGGGCGTCACGGTGCACCGGAGGACCTGCTCGAATATCGTCGCCGAGACGGAGGTCGAGCGCCTCGTGCCGGTTGCCTGGGGAAAAACACAGCACCTCTACCCCGTTAGAATCCAGATTGAGGCCTATGACAGAGTTGGGCTGTTACGGGACATAACCTCCCTTGTATCCGACGAAGGTGTTAACATAGCTTCCTGTGTGTCGGAGGAGCGCGATGACGTTAGCGTCGTAACCCTCACGGTGTACATCAATGGGACAGACCAGCTGAACCTGCTCTTCTCCAAACTGGAGGGAGTCAAGGGCGTGACCAGCGTTTCCAGGGCCCGGCCTTAAAAGGCTGATAAGAAATGGGGAGTACGGTCCCGATCCGGCGGGATTACCGGGAGTCTGAGAGCCCGCCCTGAGCGACAGTCCGGGAGCAAAAGAGTAAACTAGTAGCGGGAGAGGCCAGAAATTGCCAAGTGAAAAATCAGCTCGAGCGTCCGAACGGCGGCGGCAGGGGAACACGCCGCTTCGGTCGCGAGCCAAGACCTTCGTCGCCAAGGCGCGACGCCTCATGACCGCCAACGAGCTCGAGGCCGCCGAGCAAGCGGTGAAGGATGCGGTAGTCGCCCTCGATGGCGCGGCGCAGAAGGGGGCTCTTCACGCGAACAACGCGGCGCGCCGGAAGTCGCGGATCATGCGGCAGCTCCACGAGGCGAAATCGCGATAGGATGGGCTGCCATTGGCGAGTTCTCGGCCGCGTCCTCCGCCGACCGGCGCTCCCAGAGAGGTCTTTGCGTCACCAGCTGCGGCGTTGACATCGCCGGCGGATCCGGATTACTATTTCGGAATAGTTCATGAAATCATCTTACGAAAGCAGTGAGACATGCTCAGATTGAGACTCAGGCGCGTAGGCGCGCGACATCAGCCGAGCTACCGGGTTGTCGTGGCGGATTCGCGAGCGGCTCGAGATGGCGCGTTCGTAGATCAGATCGGCCACTACAATCCCCGCACAGACCCTCCAACCATCCAGATCGATGAGGAAAAGGCCCTCAAGTGGATTCGGCTGGGCGCTCAACCCTCTGACGCCGTAGCGCACATGCTCAAGAAGCTGGGCACCCTGGACAAGGTCGACGACGAATGAAAGACCTGGTTGAGTATATCGCCAAATCCATCGTGACCTCTCCAGACGAGGTCAAGGTAACGGAGGAAGAAGAAGACGGGCGCCTGGTGCTGCTACTCGAAGTGGCGCCCGATGACAAGGGCAAGATCATAGGCCGCCAGGGCCGAGTTGCCCAGTCCATCCGAGCGCTGCTGCGCGTAGCCGCGGTGAAACGGGGGACTCGGGCCAATCTAGAGATTGTCTGACGGCTCCGCTCAGAGCCGACACCTCCCGCCTTCTCCCCGTGGCCCACGACGCTCTCCCCCAAGGCGAAGGTTCCGCGCCCGGACAGCAGGACGACGTAGTGGTGGGTCGGATCATGGGGGCCTGGGGCATACGCGGAGACCTTAGGATCGACGTGCTCAGCGATTCCCCCAGTCGATTCTCCACGGGCAGCACCTTGACGCTTAGGGGCCACGTGGCCACGGTGGAGCGGTCCCGTCACGTGAGAGGAGGCCTCGTAGTCAAGTTCGATATCGTCGCCGATCGTTCCGAGGCCGAGTCGATGCGAGGCGAGGTGCTGACCGTCCCTCAGGAGCGCGTGGCCCCATTGCCCGGTGGCCGCTACTACCACTTTCAGATCATCGACATGGATGTCTGGGACGAGGCCGGAGATAGGCTGGGCCGGGTCAAAGAGATCATCGAGACGGGCGTCAACGACGTGTACGTCATCGATCGCCCCGGCCAGAGGGACCTTCTGATTCCCGCGCTGGCGGAGGTGGTCCTGGCCGTCTCCGTAAGCGACAACCGAATGACCGTCAAGGTCCCCGAGGGACTGGCGTAACGCGAAGGTAGTGGCCGCACGCCGAATCCTCTCCCCCCTCTCCCCAACCGCCAGCCCGCACGGACGCCTCATTCGCGGTCATATGAAGAATGGGAAAGGGCGGTCCCGGTCCGTGGGATTGCCGGCGTTCTGTTAGTCCCGAGCGTGGCCCGGTCAGAGCGATAGACAAACTTCTTGAGGAGGCACTTTTGGTTAGAGTTGGCGATTCCGCTTCGGAGACGCGAAAGGGCTGGCAGAACGTCGACGTTCGAGACCTGCTGTCAACTTCCGCCAAGTCGATTGGGGCGGGCAGCCCGACCGACGCGGGACGCGCGTGGCGGCGTCCGACCGAGCACCCGGACCCGATAGCTCTCACCGGCGGAATCCCAGACGCCCCTACGCTTCCGGTCGCCGAGCTCCGTGCCGCTTTCGAAGAGGTCTTGGCCAGCGAGCCCGCGGAGGCCCTGCAGTACGGGGGCTGGTCAGGATTTGAGGGCCTGAGGTCCGCGATTGCCGAGCGCCAGAGCCGCATCGAAGGCGTCGAGCTCGGGCCCGAGAACTTCATCGTGACCAACGGCAGCTCCGGCGGCATCGACCTCATCGGCAAGGCGTTTCTGGAGCCGGGAGACGTGGTTATCGTGGAGGGCCCCAGCTTCTCTGGCACCGTAAGGTCGATGCGCGGCTACATGGCCGAGATCGTCGAGGTCCCGATGGAAAAAGACGGGGTCTCGGTCTCAGGCCTCGAGGAGGCGATCCAGCGTGTGGAGGCCGCGGGGAGGCGCGTCAAGATCTTTTATACCATCGCGGATTTCCATAACCCCACCGGCGCCACTCTCGCCGAAGGCAAGCGGCTGGCCCTGATCGAGCTCTGCGCCCGGCACCGCGTCCTGATACTGGAGGACGCCGCCTATGCCGAGCTCCATTTCGATCGGCCTGCGCCGGCGTCGATCTTCGGCACAGGCGAGGGGCGAGGCGTGCTGCGGCTCAACACCTTCAGCAAGACCATTGCCACGGGTCTGCGCGTCGGGTGGGTTCAGGCGAGTCCGGAGTACATAGAGGCGATGACTCGCGTTCGCTTCGACATGGGAGGCCCGCCGCTGTTTCATCGCGCGTTGGCGCCCTATGTGAGCTCGGGTAAGCTGGACGCACACGTAGGCAGGATGCGGCCGGTATACGCCGAGAAGTGTGACGTGCTAAGCCGATCGCTCTTGGAGCACTGCGAGCCCTACGTGCGCTTCGAGCGGCCCGACGGCGGCTTTTTCCTCTGGGTCGAGTGCATCGGGGCGCCGGCTCAGGAGGTGGCGCGGGCCGCGGCGGAGGAGGGCGTGGTCTTCCCGGTCGGGTCCGTGTTCTTCACGGATGGGGAGAACGTCAGGGACTCGCACGTTAGAATGGCGTTCAGCAACGCGTCTGTCGAGCACCTCGCCGAGGCGGGTCGGCGGCTTCGGAAGGCCTTCCTGCGGCTCGTAGACTGACGGCGCTCACGCAGCCAGAGCCTCTTCCACCGGAACGTAGTCGAGGCCCAGCGCCTCCGCCACCGCCTGGTGGGTGACCCGGCCCTCGAAGGTTGACCCCTTTGGCCAGGGCGCTTTCACGCGGCACGGAGGCGGCCAAGCCGTCCTGATCGAACGTTTCACAGAAGCAAAGCCCTACTGCCCCCCTTCGAGCTCCGGGGCAGAGATGTCGTATCGTGCTAAGAGGTCCTGGATCCCAGCAGTCACCTGTCGTCTGAGTCTTCTCGCTTCATTCCGCTTCTGCTCCAGGTTCTCATACACTTCCGAATCAAATGGACGCCATGTATTTCTGAGTTCGATCAGTGTTTTCTGCTCTCGTTCGACAGCCTCTACGAGGAGCTCTCCTAGCGGCCGCAAAAAAGCCGCCCGCGGTAATGCCCGCACTTCGCCGGCAAGTTCTCCAAACCTAAGGGTAAATTGCCCCAGTACGGCAATGGACTTTGACCGGTCGCATCCACCTTCACTCATACGCCAGTCATCATAGTCTTTGTGGAAGTCGTCCCACTCCTGGCTCAGCGAGCGATATTGACTGGCGAATCCCGCCAACGCAGCTTCGCTGTCCTCAGAGGTGTTACTAAAGACATCTGCTAGTTCTTGTATGGCATGGCGTATTAGCGCGTTACTCCTGACCAATTGGCCATCAAGGGCGTCGAATAGAGTGATATCATGCGGCGCCGATGTTGCTTCCTCTTGAGGTGCTGAAGGCTGATCTGACAAGTCGTCGGTCGCTTGTTGAACTGACTCAGGGGCCGCTTCGCCGAAAGAGCCTCTCAGCTTGCGTAACGCCAGTTCCTCCTCCTCGGCAGCCTGGGCGAGAATCTGAGATACTTGGCGAGTGGGTTCCGATGTGGGCAACTGGCGGACCGCGATGACGACATTACTGAATTCCTCTACTAATTGGCTCAAACGTCGAGCTGTCTCCGAAGAGCTGAGTCGGGGTTCTTCAGCGCGAAAGGAGTCATAGCGCCGGTGGAACTCGTCCCAGTCGGAAGTAAGCTGCTGGAGGGCCTGAGAGAAAGCCCCGACTTGGGCCCGGGATGACAGGGATACGCCAACCTGAAGGTCGCTAAGGTTGTCTTCGACCTCTATTCGGAGAGCCGACGACGTAGATCGTTCCATGTCTACGTTTTCGAAAACCTCTGGGGTTTCGGGTTGCCAGTTATCCCTTAGCTGGCGGACGGCCTGTTCTTCCTTCTCTACGGCGGTGCTAACCTTGTCGGCCAAATCTCTCGCAACGGGGTGGCGAGGGAGTCCCCTTGCCGCCTCAGCAATCCCAATGAAACGGGCGGCGAACTGACGCAAAGCCACCTTGACTGAGCTGGCATCGCAGGCGATGAGCCCCTCTCTCCAGGTGGTAAAGTCGGTGTGGAGCTGGTCCCAATCCCGAGCGATGGTACGGTGGCCGATGACAAATTCGAGCACCACTTCCCTCTCCAGTGCGGACACAGGGATCGCTGTAGGGGACTCAAGCTGTGCGACCTGCGGTTGCAACTGAGCCGCAGGCTGGACATCGGGGGTAGGAATCGGTTCCAGGGTCGGGGCAGGGGTCGCTTCCGGGCCTCCACAGCCCATGAGAATCTGGAGAACAATGAAGCCTAATAGGTGTAATACTGTAGTTTGCGGCTTCATGAAGACCCGTACACGCCTAATAGGTCATCTACCAGTCCGCTCCTAAAAGTGCCTGAGCTCAACCGACTGATCGTGTCCAACAGGACGCCTTTGGAATGGCCTAAGATCACCAATACGTGTCTACCCTGTGTCCTATGCAGCAAGATGATGGTCGTGCCGTCGGTGGTGATGTCAGGCGTGAATGGCGTACGGAGGGTACCATCCACCTGGATACCCGCGACATCGAGGTACTGAACGACATTTGGGGAATCTTCGTATAGGCCGACGTAAATTGTGTCCGTGCGAAGGTCCTCCACCCCTCGGATCTCCGAACGTAGCTGGAAGGTGGATAGCAGACTCTTCAGCTCGGTGGCCACGCCGACGAGAGATGCCCGACCCAGCAGGATGTCAATGTCGGAGTCGAAGAAATGAGGGAAGTCCACAAGGTCGAACCGCCGATCGCTCGCCGTCAGGAAATCGGCTATGTTGGAGATCAGCCTGTCATTGTCCATGATGGAATTTTGGGGAGGGATCATAAATGTGAGGTCGGAGACCGCCAGAACGTGGCCGTCGCTACCCTTGACCAGTGGAT
>JADFIF010000016.1:12865-31839 GCA_022566795.1 Chloroflexota bacterium | reverse complement strand
CAGCGCTCCGAAGCCGCCGACGCCGGACAAGACGGCGGGGCCGTGCGTGCTGGCGGCTATGGACTTGATGCGCTGCTTCACCCGCTGGCTGGCATCGAGATCGACGCCGGCGGCCTTGTAGCTGTGCCCGGCAGCCGTACTCATCTCGCCGGCCCGCTGGCGGCGGGCATCTCGGACGCCAGGCGGTCAAGGTCGATCTCCGCCCGGGCTATCCTCCCGAGGGTTTCGACCAGAAACTCGTGCTCCCGCGCGAGCACCCTGGCTCGGAGGGTTTCGACCGTGTCTCCGTCGCGCACCGGGACCTCACACTGGGCGACGATAGGACCCCGGTCGTAGGCCTCGTCGGCCAGATGTATGCTAACGCCGGTCAGCTTCTCGCCGGCAGCGAGCACGGCTTCATGGACCCGGTCGCCGTACATCCCCTTGCCGCCGAACTTGGGCAGAAGGGCCGGGTGAGTGTTGATGATGCGGCTGCGGAAGTGGGTCAGCGTTCTGGGGCCAAGGAGCTTCATGTAGCCGGCCATTACGACGAGATCGACTCCGTGGTCCAGCAGCGTCTCGCAGATAGCGGCGTCCAATGGCTCGGGGACCGGGTGAGTCTGGCCGCTGAGGTGGACCGAGGATATGCCCGCGTCCCGAGCGCGCTGCAGCGCCCTGGCGCGAGAGTTGTTGCTGATGACTACCGACACCTCGGCATTCAGCCTACCGTCACGGCAGGCGTCGATGATCGCCTGCAGGTTGGTTCCCCCGTGGGAGGCGAGGACGCCCAATCGCAATTCACTCACCCCCCGGATTTCGTGTCGACGGCGGAACTCGGTTGGAGAATCGGACGTTTTTCCATCTCAACCGCGAGGCCCGTTCCGTGCCGCAGGTGATCAGGTAGGCGTGGCCGTCGCCAAAGACCGCCGGCGCGCCTCCAGGACGAGCTTGTCCATCTCGAGCTGGACCGGAATGGGGTATTTGCCCGTAAAGCAGGCCAGGCAGTACTGGCTCCGGTCCTTGCCGACCGCGCGGACCAGCCGTTCAGGGGACAGGTACCCGAGTGAGTCGGCGCCCACGAAATCGCGAATCTCGTCTACGGTCCTATTAGCGCCGATGAGCTCGCTCTTAGTCGGGAAGTCCACGCCGAAGTAACAGGGCGACATGATGCGGGGGGCGCATATGCGCAGGTGAATCTCCGCGACTCCGACCTTGCGAAGCAGGCCGACGACGTGCGGAATGGTGGTCCCGCGGACGATGCTGTCCTCTACGACCACGAGGCGCTTGCCCCGCACGAGATGGGGCAGCGGATTGAGCTTTCGGCGCACCCCGAGGTCGCGCAGGCGCTGGTCGGGAAGGATGAAGGTGCGCCCGACGTAGTGGTTCTTGACGAGCCCCTCGCCGAAGGGGATTCCGGACTCCTTCGAGTAGCCGACCGCCGCGGCCGTCGCCGACTCGGGCACCCCAATGACCATGTCTGCTTCCACGGGATGCTCCCGGGCGAGCTCGGCGCCCATGTCCATGCGAGCGCTGTAGACCAGCCTGTCGTCTATGACGCTGTCGGGCCGGGCCAGATAGATATACTCGAATATGCAGGTTGCGCGCCTGCCGTCGGGTTCCCGCTGGTATGCGGTCCTCAGCCCGTCTTGGTCGACAACGACCGCCTCTCCAGGCCGTACGTCGCGCACGAACTCCGCGCCGATGTGGTCCAGCGCGCACGACTCCGACGCCAGGACCCATCCTCCGTTGAGCCTGCCGATGCACAGCGGCCGAACGCCGAGAGGGTCGCGGACGCCGATGAGCGTGTCCTTGGTCGCCATGACCAGCGAGTAGGCGCCCTCGAGCTTGCGCATACAGTACGCGATCCGGTCGGCCCAAGAGGTCGCGGGCGCATGGGTTACCAGGTGGGCGATGATCTCCGAATCGGCCGTCGAGGAGAAGGTGCAGCCCAGCTCGGACAGCTCGTCCTTCAGCTCCAGCGCATTGATGACGTTGCCGTTGTGGGCAAGGGCCAGCTCGACGCCGGGCCCCTTTGACATGATGGGCTGAGCGTTGCTGATGCGGCTGGAGCCGGTGGTGGAGTAGCGGGTATGGCCGACGGCGATGTGGCCCTGCAGGCGCTCCAAGTCTTCCTCCTGGAAGGCCTGGCTGACGAGGCCCATCGATGTCTGCACGCGAATGCGCTCGCCGTCGCTGGCGGAGATCCCGGCGCTCTCCTGTCCGCGGTGCTGCAGAGCGTATAGGCCGAAGAAGGCGATTCGCGCTACGTCTTCTCCTCTGGCGTAAACTCCGACGATGCCGCAAGCCTCGCGCGGAATGTCATCGCCCGCGGGCTCTACGGTTGGCGCAATGAATTCGGGAGCCGGGTTATTCGGGCCGATGGTCCGCACGCCTCATCTTGGCCTCATTCCAAAGGCATTATAGGGTCGCACACGAATGCGGTCAATCATGTGGACATCACTATTCGAGCACTTGCGCCAACAGCCGAGGCGGGCCTCCGGAGTCTCATCACCTCTGGATGGTAGCACCGCGGTGAAAGCCTACAGGCTCACGTCCAGGGCGCCGGCAACTGTTTCCATATCCTTGTCTCCCCGGCCGCTCAGACCCAGGAGGATCACCTGGTCTCTGGACAGCGTGGGGGCCAGACGCGACACGTGGTAGATGGCATGGGCCGGCTCCAAGGCGGGAATTATGCCCTCGGAGTGGCAGAGAAGCTGGAATCCCTCCAGCGCCTCCGCGTCCGTGACGCTGACGTAGCTGGCGCGGCCGGTGTCCTTCAGGTAGCTGTGCTCCGGGCCCACACCCGGGTAGTCGAGCCCCGCGGAGATGCTGTGCGCCTCGATGACCTGGCCGTCGGCGTCCTGCAGCAGGTAGGACATGCTTCCGTGCAGCACGCCAACGTCGCCGGCAACCAGCGTCGACGCGTGCTTGCCGGTGTCGACGCCGAGGCCGCCCGCCTCGACACCGACAAGCTTGACCTGCTCGTACGGGATGAACTCGTGGAACAGGCCGATGGCGTTGCTGCCTCCGCCGACGCAGGCCACGGCGTAGTCTGGCAGGCGTCCCAGGTCGCTCAGAAGCTGCTCCCTGGCCTCCCTGCCTATGACCGACTGAAAGTCTCGCACGAGCATCGGGTATGGGTGCGGTCCAACGACGCTGCCGATGAGGTAGTGGGTGGTCTCGACGTTGGTAACCCAGTCGCGAATGGCCTCGTTGATGGCGTCCTTGAGGGTGCGGCTGCCCGAATCGACCGGGCGCACCTCGGCGCCGAGCAGCCGCATACGGAAGACGTTCAGGGCCTGGCGGCGGATATCCTCCTCGCCCATGTAGACGACGCACTCCTGCTTTAGCATGGCGCACACTGTGGCGGTCGCCACGCCGTGCTGGCCGGCGCCGGTCTCGGCGATGATGCGGTTCTTGCCCATGCGCTGCGCCAGCAGACCCTGGGCCAACGCGTTGTTGATCTTGTGGGCGCCCGTGTGGGCCAGGTCCTCCCGCTTGAGGTAGATGCGGGCCCCGCCAAGCTGGTTGGTAAGGCTTTCGGCGAAGTAGAGGGGCGTCGGCCGGCCGGCGTAGTGCTGCGATAGGTGCTCGAGCCGCGCGGTGAAGTCGCGGTCGCCGCGTGCGGAGTGGTAGGCGGCCTCGAGCTCGTCCAGCGCGGCCATCAGCGTCTCGGGGACGAACCTGCCCCCGAACCGTCCAAAGTGCCCCAGCTCGTCCGGCAGCTTTTGGGTAGCAGCCATGGCGTGTCCTTCAGGAGCTATCTCGGTTTCAGCCGTCAGCTCATCAGATTGATGCACCGATTATAAGTGCCAGTTGACCGGATGTAACCTGCCGCCTAGAATGTAGACACCTACGGAGGACGCCCACGGAGGACGGAGGGGAGAGAGATGCCTATCTACGAGTATAGCTGCACGATCTGCGACAACCGGTTCGACCGGCTGCGGCGGATGAGCCAGATGGACGACGCGGCGCCGTGTCCCGACTGCGGCAGCGAGTCCCAGCGACAGCTCTCGGTATTCGCGGCCTTCTCCAACGGCAGCGACGGCCAGATGTCCGCGGTTGCGGGTACGGGAGGCGGCTGCGGGGGCTGTGGCCCCGGCGGCTGCGCCTGCGCCATGTCGGCGTAGCCGGGCTTAACCAACCCCCGGACTTCAAGTCCGGGGTTCTATCGACCGCTCGCCCCAAGTTAGCGGAGGACCCAATGGCCATCGACACTGGCAAACGGCTCCTGCTGGTGGACCCGACCACACAGCCCGATGTCGCCGACTATGCCGTCGCGCCCAGACTCCGCGACCTCTCCGGCAAGCGGCTTGGGCTCATCGACGACAGCAAGGTCAACGCCAAGGAGCTCCTTCACGAAGTCGCGGACGTACTCAATGAGCGGTACGGCGTCGCCAGCGTAAAGTACCATCGAAAACCCTCGTCGTCGAAACCGGCGGACCCGGAGCTAATCCGCGAGATGGCTGAGGAGTGCGATTACGTCGTCGTGGGAGTCGGGGATTGAGGCTCCTGTAGCGCGTGCAGTGTGCACGACGGAATCCATCTGGAGCAGGCGGGTGTCCCTTCGGCGACCATCTGCACGGACGCGTTCGTGGAGACATCCAAGGCGATGGCCGCCATGTGGGGCGCGCCCGACTACCCTGTGATCTTCACCGAGCATCCAATCGACACGCTGGACAAGGGGCAGCTTCGGGCCAGGGCCGAGGTCATGCTGGCCCAGATCGTGGCCATAGTCACCTAGTACCTGACTGCGGGAAACCGCATCATGATGTCTGTCCCGCAATGGGGACGCAGTCGCGATCTGCCACACACCGAACCATCCCCCTGTATCCCCCTTCCTTTCCTAGAAGGGGAAGGGGGTTCTGGGGGGCACCCCCGTTACCCCCGCCAATCCCGACTCGTCGGGATCTGGACTCCCGACGACACGCGACTGAGCGGTACGCGGAATTCGGCCAGTAGGTATTTGGCTGGCCGAGAGTCCTCTTTCGACCGTCCCTAACGCTCGGGCCGTCAACCGGCCGTCCGCTGAGCCCGTCGTCCGAACCACCGTCCGGCGCCGCCCAGCCACCTGGGCCTCCATCGCAGGAAGACCACCGGGGCCGCGGCCAGCAGCAGCGCCTCGACGACCGTCAACCCCGCTATCCACATGGTCGCGTCGAAGAAGAAGGCCTCGGGGAACATCGCGATCAGGAAGTCCCTGCTAGGGTCTAGCTGCCACAGGTCGTTGCTGAAGCTGATGAGGTGGAAGGCCAGGAAGAGCCGGTCGAATCCGATCAGGGCGACGAGACCCACGAAGACGACTAGCCCCAGAGTGGCGGCTCCGCCCCAACCCATGTATCGGACCATCTGGGGCGCGAAGGCTCGCTTCCTGAGAAGAAAGCCGCCGACCGCGAAGGCAACCAGATAGAGGAACGCGATCTCCTGGAGGATGTAGACTCCCCTCACGAGCCCTTTGACGTCCTTCATGTGTAGGACCTCGCGGTCGTTGAACAGATTGTTCACACGCACGCCCCGCAAGACCACGCGAACGGACAGAAACTCCTCGTCGTTGTTGAAGTAGTCCCGTATCTGGCGCGCCGCCGACAGGAGCTCGCTGCGCTCGAGCCCGGTGTAGGTCGGGATGTCGTACCGGTCGAAGCCGTAGCTGTACAGCACCGGCGCGTTGATCACCCAGCGAACGTTGGTCGTAATCAAGAGGATTGGGACCGACATCACCGCCAGGACGACGGCCAGCAGTCTAAGGTTTTTCATGTCTGTTGAATGATAGCACTCTCGCAATCGCGCCGGCGATTGTAAACGCATCGGCGCGGTGAGTATAATCGCCCCACTATGAGCCCGCAGCAATCCTCCAACCCTCACGGGGACGCGCACACCGACGCTTACGCCGACACATACGAAGGCCTCGTTCAGCTAGTTGAACGCCTGCGAGGCCCCGATGGATGCCCGTGGGACCGCGAGCAGACGCACGATTCGATGAAGCGCTACATCGTCGAAGAGTGCTACGAGCTGATAGATGCCATCGAAAGAGACGACGGCGACAAGCTCATCGAGGAGCTCGGGGACGTGCTGTTCCACGTCGTCTTCCAGATGCAGCTGGCCATCGACGCCGGCGAGTTTGGCCGGGAGCAGGTGTACCGCGCGGTGGTCCGGAAGCTGGTCCGGCGCCATCCCCACGTCTTCGGAGACGGCACGGCAAAGGACCCTCGGCAGATCGAGACGACCTGGGACGAGATCAAGCGCCACGAGAGGCAGGGCACCGAGGAGTCGACGCTCGACGGCGTCCCGAAGCAGATGCCGGCACTGGCGTACGCGCAGGCGGTCCATGCGAGGGCCGCCCGCACCGGGTTCGACTGGAACGACTATCAGGGCGTCCTGGACAAGCTAGCCGAGGAGCTGCGCGAGCTCGGGGCGGCCGAGTCGGACGCGGAGCGCGAGCGGGAGATGGGCGACGTACTGGCCTCGGTCGTGAACGCCGCGCGATGGCTGAAGGTAGACGCCGAAAGCGCTCTCCGTGGCGCCAACGCCAGGTTCTACCGTCGATTCACCGCCATGGAGAGGGTCAGCCGGGAACGCGGGCTCGACTTCGCCGACCTATCGTTGGGCGAAAAAGAGGCGCTGTGGCAGGAGGCGAAGCAGCTGGAAGGCTGAACGATCTGCCCGCAGGCCTATGGGGACGATCTAAGGCAAGGAGTTATTTCCGGCGCGAATCACACGCCTTCGACCATTACCATATTCGTAGTCGCGGATTCCAGCCTGAGTTGCTTAACTGGCTGGTACTCTTCCGACTCCATACACTCCTTAGCCTTTTGAGCGGTCTCAAACTCCAGAATGACGATGCGCTTGGGCTCCCAGTTGCCTTCAAGGACCTCGGCGCCACCGCCGCGCACGATGTACCTGCCTCCGTACTTTTCGATGATTGGCGGCACCAACTCGCGGTACCGTTGGAACTTAGCGGGATCCGTTATGTCAAGCTCCACGATCAGATAGGCGGACATGCGTACCTCCCTCAGACGAAGGATTCAGGACCATGCTTCCTGGGTTGCTTTCTCACCGAGCGCCGCGCTCCTGCTGAGCCCTCTCGCGATCGAGGGACGCCGGCCTGCGCAGCGCGTAACCTTTCGCCTAGTACCTGAAGGCGCTCATCCACAGCCGGCGCTCGGCCTCGTCGATGACGGTTTCGACGAGGGACTCGGCGAAGGGGCCGAGGATGCGCTGGCGTAGCCCGCGCCGGGGCCCGACGAATACCGGCCGCCGAGGAGCGCCGGAAAGCTCCGCCGCCAGGTCGATGGCGCGGTCGAGATCGCCCATCTCGTCGATCAGCCCGACCTCCTTCGCCTTCGGCGCCCAAAAGACCTCGCCGGTGGCAAGCTCCCTTACGCGGCTCTCCTCCATCCCCCTGGCCTTCGCAACCACCGAGACGAAGTCGGCGTACGAGTCGTCGATCAGCGATTGCATCTTCTGCGACTCCTCGGGGGTCGCGTCGCGCCAGAAGGCGCCCATGTCCTTGAGGGCGCCGCTCTTGTTGACGTTGACGCTTACTCCCAGCTTCTCGAGAAGTTGCTGGAGCACCGGCCGTATCGAGATGACGCCGATGGAGCCCACGATGGCGGACGGCGATGCGACGATGCGCTGCGCGGCGCACGCTATCAGGTAGGCGCCGGAGGCCCCGACCCCGCGGATGCTGGCCACCACCGGCTTTTCCTCGGCGATCCGGGCGACGGCGCGGTACAGGTAGCCGGACGTCGGCACCCCGCCCCCGGGCGAGTCGATGTCCAGCACCAGCGCCTTGATTCGCCTGTCGCGCCTGACGCCGGACAGGATTCTCTCGAAGACGGGAGACTTGACGCTCCCTCCGATGGTGCCGTGCATCTCGACGACGGCAATCTTCTGGCGCTTGGGGAACAGACGCACTTGCCCCTCCAAAATCTCTTTCGCGTCCCGCCGTCACGGCGTTCCGGCGGGGGTGGTTGGAGTATACTGGCCCTATGGCGGTTCCACAACAGACGAGCGGCGGCGCGACGGAGGCTCCTAGCGACGGGCTGCTGGCCGATATCGAGGCCCGCGCCACCGAGATGGCCCGGGAGGCCGGCGCCATTCTGGCAGGTCACTTCAGCCGAGGGAAGCTCGAGGTCGAGTTCAAAGACGAGAAGCAGCGAGACCCGGTGACCAACGCCGACAAGGAGTGCCAGGAGCTTCTGGAACATGCCATCGCGAAGCACTTTCCCGACCACGGCGTGCTCGGCGAAGAGGGCGAGGACAAGGAGGCGGAGGAGTCACCGGCGCCCGACTTCGTCTGGGTGCTGGACCCCCTGGACGGCACCAAGAACTTCATGGGCGGCCTGCCGGTTTACGCCTCGTCGGTCGGGGTCATGCACCGGGGAGTGCCTATCGTGGGGGCCGTGTTCATCCCCTGGCCGTCGGACGGCGGTGGGGTGGTGCTCCACGCCCGCAAAGGCGGGGGCGCCTTTGCGGAAGACGAGCCGATCTCGGTCTCCGACGCCAAAGAGCCCCAGGGCAACTCGCTGGTAACGGTCCCCGGCTCCTTCGGCTCCGCATACCGCTTCCGAAAGCCTATGCGCGGGAAGGTAGGCGAGGTGCGCGTGACCGGCAGCATCGCCTATGAGCTGGCGATGACGGCCCGCGGGGTGATCCAGTACGCCGTGACGACCGGCCCGCACCTGTGGGACGTGGCCGGCGGTGTCGTGCTCGTCGCGGAGGCGGGCGGCCTCATAATGCGCCGCAGGCGCGGCGACAGGCTCGGGGGCCTCATACCCGAGACGCGATGGGAGCCGATGAAGTCCTTCGTGCCCAACTGGGATAGTAGCGTCCCGGCGATGAAGGAGCTGCGCCGCTGGTCCGCGTCGATGGTCCTCGGCGGCCCCGGCGTCGTCCGCTACGTCACCTCGAACCTGCGGCCGCGGAGACTGCTTCGCCACCGCCTGCGACGCGCGGTGTGGGGATGGCGGGGGAAAAGAGGGCGCACAGCCCACTAGCGGGTCCCCCGCCGCCCTCTCAGTCAACTCTGGGCGTCTGTCTACGATGTCGGCAGTCTCACATGGCAGAGGTCCGCGTTCGTGTCCATCATCAAACGGTGCCCCGTAATGGCAGTAGGCCACCTGCCATCCACCCGCGCGCGGTGGTAGAATGACGGTAGCCTTGTGAAGGCCGCCTCCTGTCGCAGCCACGGGAAACAACCGCCCCCTTGTCGGAGCCACGAAGAAGAATGCCGCTGGATAACATCGTCGTTCGCGGCGCACGCGAGCACAACCTTAAGAACGTAGACGTCACGATTCCGCGCAACAAGCTGGTGGTGATCACCGGCGTCTCGGGGTCGGGCAAGAGCTCGCTGGCCTTCGACACCATCTACGCCGAGGGCCAGCGGCGTTACGTCGAGTCGCTGTCGGCATACGCGCGGCAGTTCCTGGGCCGCATGGACAAACCCGACGTCGACTACATCGAGGGCCTTTCCCCGGCCATCTCCATCGACCAGAAGGGTGTGTCGCACAACCCTCGCTCCACGGTGGGCACCGTCACGGAGATCTACGACTACCTGCGGCTGCTATTCGCCAGGGTAGGCCATCCCCACTGCTACAAGTGCGACCGGCCGGTCCAGAGGCAGACGGTCCAGCAGATGGTCGACGCCGTGCTCGGCCTGCCGGAGGGCAGCCGCATCCAGATCATGGCTCCTATGGTCCGGCGCCGTAAGGGGGAGCACAAGGAGGTCTTCGAGAAGTCGCGGAAGGCCGGGTTTGTGCGCGTGCGGGTCAACGGAGAGGTGCACGACCTGTCCGAGACCTTTGACCTGGACAAGCAGAAGTGGCATACCATCGAGATCGTCGTCGACAGGCTGGTCGTCGGCGACAGCGCAGAGATCGGCCGGGTGACAGACTCGGTGGAGACGGCCGTCAAGATGGCGGGTGGTGTGGTGCTGGTCTCGATCATGGACGGCGACGAGATGCTCTTTTCCGAGGAGTTCGCGTGCGTCCACTGCAACATCAGCCTCGGCGAGATGGAGCCGCGGACCTTCAGCTTCAACAATCCGCATGGAGCGTGCCCGACGTGCACGGGCATCGGATACCGCTTGGAGGTCGACCCGGACCTGGTCATTCCAAACAAAGACCTTAGCATCGCCGAGGGGGCTGTACAGCCGTGGACGCGCGCCGGCTCGTCGAGTCCCTGGCTGCTGAGTCTCCTCACGTCTGTGGCGGAGGCCCACCGTTTCTCGACCTCCGTGCCGGTCAAGAAGCTGACGAAGAGGCAGCTCGACATCGTCCTCTACGGCAACAAGGGCAAGCGCATCACCATGCGCCACAATACCCAGAAGGGCAAGACCTACGAATGGGACACGACCTTCGAGGGTGTCGTCAACAACCTGGAGCGCCGCTACCGGAGCACCGAGTCCGACTACATCCGCTCGGAGATCGAGCGCTACATGATGTCACGGCCGTGCCACTCGTGCGAGGGCCAGCGGCTAAAGCCGGAGGCACTGGCCGTCAGGGTCTGCGGTCTCAACGTCATGGAGGTCACGGCCAAGTCGATCTCGCAGGGTAAAGATTGGATCGATTCCATCTCAGGGGCTTCTTCCGCATCGCACATCCCGGGTGTGACCGATTCGACCAACGGCGCCTCCGCCACGGCGCCTATAGACGCTGGCGAAGGGCAAAGGCTAACCGAGCGCGAGATGACCATCGCCTCTCAGATTCTCAAGGAGATCGACGCCCGCCTCCGCTTCCTGCTGAACATCGGCCTCGACTACCTGACGTTGTCGCGGACGGCCGGAACCCTCAGCGGCGGCGAGGCGCAGCGCATCAGGCTGGCGACGCAGATCGGCTCGGGCCTGATGGGCGTGCTCTACGTCTGCGACGAGCCGTCCATCGGCCTGCATCCGGCGGACGACCACCGGCTCATAAAGACGCTGCAGGGGCTCCGAGATCTCGGCAACACCGTAATTATCGTCGAGCACGACGAGGCCATCATGCGGGCGGCGGACCACATCGTCGACCTGGGCCCCGGCGCGGGCGAGCACGGCGGGCACATCGTGGCCACGGGGACGGTGAGCGACATCATAGGCACCTCCGAGTCGCTGACAGGCCAGTACCTGGGCCACTTCAAGTCGATACCCATGCCGGAGTCCCGGCGCCGGGGTAACGGCAAACGCATCACCATCAAGGGAGCCCGGGAGAACAATCTCAAGGACATAGACGTCGATATTCCCCTGGGGCGGCTCGTCTGCATCACCGGCGTGTCGGGCTCGGGCAAGAGCACCCTCATCTACGAGGTCCTGTACAAGAAGCTGGCGCAGCGCTTCTACAAGGCCAAGGACCGGCCCGGGGCGGTCAAGGCGATAAACGGCGTCGAGGAGATCGACAAGGTCGTCAACATCGACCAGTCCCCCATCGGACGCACTCCGCGCAGTAACCCGGCGACGTACACTGGGACCTTCACGCCGATTCGCGAGCTGTTCGCGGCCATCCCAGAGGCCCGGATGCGCGGATACAAGCCCGGCCGCTTCTCCTTCAACGTGAAGGGTGGACGGTGCGAGGCGTGCTCCGGCGATGGGTACATCAACATCGAGATGCAGTTCCTGCCCGACGTGACCGTACCCTGCGAGGTTTGCGAGGGCCGGCGGTACAACCGGGAGGCGCTGGAGATCGAGTTCAAGGGCAAGAACATCGCCGAAGTGCTGAACATGACGGTCACGGAGGCGCTGGACTACTTCGCCAACATCCCTCGCGTGCGCAACAAGCTCCAGACGATGCACGACGTTGGCCTGGGCTACATCCGCTTGGGGCAGCCGGCCACGCAGCTCAGCGGCGGCGAGGCCCAGCGGGTCAAGCTGTCGACGGAGCTTTCCAAGCGGGCCACGGGCCAGACGCTTTACATCCTCGACGAGCCTACGACGGGCCTATCCTTCGAGGACTGCGCCCGCCTGCTCGAGGTGCTGCACAGGCTGGTGGAGACGGGTAACAGCGTCGTGCTCATCGAGCATCATCTGGACATGATAAAGAACGCCGACTGGATAATCGACCTCGGTCCCGGCGCGGGCGACAAGGGCGGCTACGTCATCGCGGAGGGCACGCCCGAGGAGGTGGCCCAGCTGGAGCACTCCTACACCGGCCAGTACCTGAGCCGTCACCTCGGCCTGGCCGAGCCGGCGAGGGCCGCGGACTAGGGGTGGCCGTTGCAGGACGTGAGGCTACCGTTCACCAGAAAGAGGCGCCCGAACTGAGGAAACTCGTGGAGGAACTCTCGGAGCTCTTTGCTAGTGGGTAAGGCCGCCACTTAGGCTGATGTAGCGACCGACATTCTAACTCCACTGTAGTCACTGATTCATGTGTCTGGAGCCATCGACTAACAGGTATAGCTTCGATGACTTCTGCAAACTCCTACCGCGTTCCATACTCGCTCTTGATCTTGTCGCAGTAGTAGCAGCTCATGCGGCGGACCTCTGGAAAGCTACAAACTTGGTGCGGCTC
The DNA here is from genome assembly GCA_022566795.1 of Chloroflexota bacterium. Taxonomy (GTDB): domain Bacteria; phylum Chloroflexota; class Dehalococcoidia; order Lucifugimonadales; genus JADFIF01. Next base: position 19,381 of record JADFIF010000016.1, on the reverse strand, counting down.
CCATCGGCGCGCAGAACGCCCGAAGGGATTGGCGGCGGTGGGAGAAACGGGAGGTCGGTACTCGAAAAGGTCGGGTCGGCTTCGGCGGCGGCCGTGGGCGCTAGTCGAGGAGCCCTTGCAGGCGGCTGACGCTCAGCTGGGACTTGGGGATGATCTCTTCAATTCCGGCTTCCTTGGCGGCACGGGCGACGATCTCCTCGGCGTGGGCGGTAACGAGAACGACCTTGACGTCCGGACGCTGCGCCTTCATGCGCCTGGCGGTTTCCAGGCCGTCGATGCCCGGCAGCCGGTAGTCCAGCAGGACCAGCTCGGGCGCAACCGACTCGAAGTCCTCGAGAGCCTCTTCACCCGAGGATGACAGGTGGACGTCCTTATACTCTGGCTCGAGCAGCAGCGCGAGCACGACCGCACCCTGGTACTCGGGGGCGTCCTCAACTACCATCACACGAGGGAGTGTCTCCGCCATCTCGTTTCCAGGCCCCTTTCGGAAGGATTTGGAGCTGTCCCGCTGGCCCTAGAACCCATAGAGGTTGCTGTCATTGTACGGGCTGCGCTTTCCAAGATGCAATGAGGCGCGGTGGCGCGTTTAGGTCGAATCTGGTCACAAAAAGGTGACGATCTCCTCAAAGGGACGCTTGGCGATCACGGGTACGACAGCGTCGGTGGCCGGGTAGCCGACGACCAGGACCAGGTAAGGGCGCTCGTTCGACGGACGGTCCAAGATCTCGTTCAAGAAGCCCATGGGGCTCGGCGTATGGGTGAGCGACGCCAGTCCCGCCTGGTGGACCGCGGTGATCAGGATGCCCGTTGCGATGCCGACCGACTCGCTGGCGTAGTAGTGCTTCACTCTCCGGCCATCGGGCAAAAGGCCGTAGCTCTGCGCGAATACCACGATGATATAGGGTGCGGTCTCCAGGAAGGGTTTTTCTGCGTCGGTGCCAAGGGGCGCCAGTGCGTCGAGCCACTCCTGGGACGCCCGCCTTTCGTAGAACTCACGCTCCTCGGCCTCGGCGCCAGCTCTGATTCGCTGCTTGATGGTCGGGTCCGAGACTACCACGAAGTGCCACGGCTGCATGTTGGCGCCGCTGGGAGCGGTGGCGGCGGCGCGGATACAATGCTCGATAATGTCGCGGGGGACGGTCCGGTCCGAGAAGTGCCTCACGGTCCTCCGACGCCGGATGTCGCCGTAGAAGTCGGCGGCGCGCCTCTGCATGAGCTCTGTGGACAGCTCGCTATATCCGCTTAACGGGACGAACTGCGGCGCGGTCACGAGGCCTCCCTTCCCGAGCTGTGCGCGGCTCGGCACGCTCCGTGGGCAATCATGGCTGCGAGCCGAGTTTCGCACAGTCTCACGGCGACTGGAAGCCAAGATTCATCGGCCCCGAGCGGAAAAACGAAGGCAGAGGCGGCTCAGGCGGCCGCCTCTGCCTTCGAAGCGCCGATGCGTGCGAGTACCTAGTCTGCCGGCTGCGCCATCGACAGCGCGTCCTCGCGGGACACCTCCTGGTTGTGGACAGCCTTGCCGTGGGCCTGAACGAGCCTTACCAGCTCGTCGTCGGTGTCGGCCTTTATCGTCTCCCCGCAGGGACAGCTTACCGCCTTGGCCATGTCAAACCTCCTTGGAATATGTGTGCGGTTATAATAGCCGCTGCCATTGGAGGCCGCTTGGCATTTGCTTGGCAAGAGATGAGTGTACGAATCTACCTTACAGGACGCATCGCGATCGAGGTCGACGGCCGTGTCGTGGTCGGCGAGCGCCAGTTTCGGGGACGGCAGGGCAGGCTCGTCTTCGCGTACCTGGTCTGCGAGCGGACGAGACCCGTGTCCCGAGAAGAGCTCGCCACGATCGTGTGGCCGGAGGAGACCGCTCCCTCGTGGGAGAGCGCTTTGAGCGCTCTGACGAGCCGCCTCGGCGGACTGCTCTCGGCCCCGAGGCTGAAGTCCGCAGATGTGCGCTTCGCCCGCGGGTTGGGTCAATACCAGATCCACCTTCCCGTCGATGTCTGGGTCGATCTGGAGGCGGGCGTGTCGGCCATAGACCGGGCCGAATCGGCCTTGAGGTCCGGCGCCACTGACCAGGTCCTCGGTCCAGCGACGGTGGCCGCTACCATCGCGAGGCGTCCGTTCCTGTCGGGCATGGACGGATTCTGGGAAGACTCTCAGCGCAGGAGGCTCGAGCGTCAGCTGGTGCGCGCGCTGGACTGCCTGGCGGAGATGCGCATAGCCTCTGGAGAGCCCGATCTTGCCGTGGAGACCGCCATCGAGGCCGTGGGCCTCGACCCCTTCCGGGAGCGAAGCCATCGGCTGCTGATGCAGGGCTACGCATCCACCGGCAACCGCGCCCGCGCGGTCGATGCGTACCATGCCCTTCGAGAGCGCCTGGCTGAGGAGCTAGGAACGGAGCCGGCGCCCGAAACCGAAGCGCTCTACCTGAAGCTCTTGAACCAGTAGGGCGTGGAGGGCCCTCTCAGCCCCCCGCCGGCTCCGCATCTTCGCTTGGACACGCGAAAGAACTCCCGGCAATCCCGACGGACCGGCACTGCACCCCCCATTTCTCATCGGCCTGCTCGGTCTTGCGCGGCTTTGCGCCGTACGAAGCGGGATTGTATACTCGAAAGACGGTCCGGATAACGAAGGCAGCCATCCAGACGCTAGCGCCTAGCCGAGTCGCCGAAGGAGTCCCCAAATCGAAGAAGCGAGACTAAAGGAGCTGCTGCAGCGTTTCAAGAGCGACGGGCTCAGCCTGGACGATGTCGCCGCGGAGCTTCGCGATCTACACTACGAGGACCTGGGGTTTGCCAAGGTTGACCACCATCGCGCGGTGCGCAAGGGGTTTCCCGAGGTTATCTTCGGCGATGGCAAGTCGCCCGAGCAGATCAGGTCCATCGTCGAGGCGTTGCTGAAGCGGTCCGATCGCGTGCTGGTGACGAGGGCGAGTCCAGAGGCGTACGCGGCAGTTCGAGACGGCGCGTCCGACGCCCGTTTCGACGAAACCGCCCGGACCATCGCCATCGACCGGCGGAAGCAACGGAAAACGCGCCCTGGCGTGCTGGTCGTGTGCGCCGGCACCGCCGACCTGCCCGTTGCCTGCGAGGCGGTGGTGACCGCCGAGCTGATGGACTGCGACGTGGAGCGCGTCTACGACGTGGGCGTCGCGGGGATCCACCGGCTGCTGGACCAGCTTCCGGCCCTCCAGCGGGCTCGCGTGATCATCGCGGTGGCCGGAATGGAGGGCGCATTGCCGTCGGTTGTCGGCGGCCTGGTAAAGGCGCCGGTCATTGCGGTGCCCACCAGCGTTGGCTACGGCGCCAGCTTCGGCGGCCTCGCCGCGATGCTGGCAATGATGAATAGCTGCGCGCCCGGCATCGGCGTCGTAAACATCGACAACGGCTTCGGCGCCGGGTATCTGGCGGCGACGATCAACCAGATTCATGACGAGTAGCTGTGCGGCATGCCTGGCGCCGCCACCAATGCCCGCAGAGCCGCCCTTTGTCCCGAGCTTGTCGACGGGCTTAGACGAACGGACCGTGATTCCCTAATGTGTCATTGGTATGAAAGTAGGTCATTCTGAACCTGCGGGTGAAGAATCTGGGGGGGCGAGCGTGTGGCTCATATATGCAATGCGAGGACACTCCGCCAATGGAACGTACCCACCACCCCAGACCCTTCGGCTGCGGCCTCAGAGCCTGCACTGAGCCCTGTCCTCGAGGGCAGCGAAGGATTGCCGAAGCGGTGACAGTAGAATCAGTGCGCACTCAGACAGTTGTGGACCCGGGCCCAGTAGTTTCATTCTCTGCTACGGTGGTCGCAGCCACCACGAGTGATTCTGAGCGAAGTCGAAGAATCTATCGACACCTGAGATTCTTCGTCGCAAGCTCCTCAGAACGACATGCGGTCGTTGACTCAGGTCAGCAGGCCGCGTGTAGCCGGGGAATTGGCTCGGGTTAGCATGCCGCATGCGGTCGTTGGCTCAGGTCAGCAGGCCGCATGTGGCCGGGGAATTGGCTCGGGTTAGCATGCCGCACGGGGTCGGGGGAATTGACTCAGGTAAGGCTGCCGCTTAGGTCGTTGCATAACAGCGCGCGGAGTCGAATGGCCCAATGAATGTGCAGTGTGGAATCGCGATACCGCAGATGTTCCACGACGGACCCATCGACATGGGCCTCGTGCGGTCTTACGTGGCGCGGGCCGAAGAGCTTGGCTACCACAGTCTGTGGGTCCAGGAGCAGATCATCGGGGGCCCGGCTTCCCTGGAGCCGCTGAGCCTTCTGTCCTACGTGTCGGGCGTCACCCAGAGAATCAGGCTCGGCACCGCGGTCATCGTCGCCACCACCCGCAACCCGGTGCTGCTGGCGAAGGAGCTCAGCACCATCGATCAGATGAGCGAGGGCCGCCTAATCGTCGGCATCGCCCTCGGTGGGCGGCCGAGGCAGTACCCGCTGCTCGGGGGCCCCGCCGAGAGGCGCGTGCGCCACTTCGAGGAGAGCGTGGCGGTGATGAAGGCGCTGTGGGAGCAGCCGCGGGCGTCCTTCGACGGCGATTTCTGGAAGCTAGATGGCGAGGCGATGGAGCCGCGCCCCGTCCAGAAGCCGCATCCGCCGCTATGGTTCGGTGGCCGCCACGATGCGGGGCTCCGCCGAGCGGCTCGCCTGGCCGACGGCTGGATGGGCGCGGGTTCGACAACGACGGAGGAGTTCAAGCGTCACGTCGGGGTGCTTCGTGACGCACTCGAGAGCCGGGGACGCGACGCGTCGACGTTTCCAATCTCCAAGCGGGTCTACATCGCGCTGGACGACGACGAGGCCCGAGCGGAACGGCGCCTGCGGGAGTGGTTCGGCCAGCGCTACGGCAACGCCGATCTGGGTGTTCGGGTGTCCGTTTGGGGCGGCGCCGAGCGGTGTGCCGGGCGACTGCAGGAGATCGTCGATGGTGGCGCCGAGATGCTGATGCTCAACCCAATGTTCGACCACATGGAGCACCTAGAGGCGCTGCACGCCGACGTCATGCCGAAGGTGCGGGGTAGGTGAGGTCTCCCCGCGGGGTGTATACCCGCCGATACATCTGGGCGGAGGTGACGAAGGGCTCGTCCTACCGGAACTCCTCGGCGTTGTCCTGGGGCTTGAAGCCCAGCACCTCCCAGGCACGCGGGGTGTCGTAGATCTTCCAGGTGTTGGCCGATGCGCCGAAGAAGATGTCGTAGCCGATGTGCCGGGCCTCGATGCACCGCTCGACCATCGTTGCCAGGTCCCGGTGGCTGAACCAGCTGACGTAGCTCCGGGGGTCGTCGCCAGGTCTGTCGTCGCGGCCGACGGTCCCGAGGCGGATGCAGATGACCGACATGCCGTACTCTTCAGCGTAGTAGCGTCCCAACGCCTCGCCGAAGATCTTGCTGACCGCATACGGCCCGTCGGGCCGGTCCGGCATCTCGTGGGTTATGAGGTCGACGCGGTCCGGGTCCAGCCCATCGTAGCGTCCTTCGGCGATGGCTGAGTACGGGTGGTCGCGCTCGTACAGGCCATCGACGTGCATGGAGCTGAAGAAGACGATCTTGCTCGCCCCACCAAGACGTGCGGCCTCGAGGACGTTGGCGGTGGCGACGACGTTGTCCGGCATGAGCAGGTCCCAGCCGATGTCGGGCGTATGCCTTGGCTCGGCCGCCAGGTGGACGACCACGTCGTGGCCGTCGAACGCGGGTAGGATGGCATCGAGATCGGTCAGGTCCGCAACGGCCGTGTCTTTCGCTTCGACCCTGTCGACGCCGCTTAGCACGTACTTGCCTGCCAGGGCGGTCCGTAGGAGCATGCCGATTCTACCGGCGGCGCCGGTAATCAGTACCCGCTTGTCGTTCGCCAATGGGGAGCCTCCTTAGCGCGGCACGCCGGTCGGTCATCGTCAGGACGTCTGCAACCTCCGCCGGGTCTTGCTCCGGAACCTTAACAGGGCGCTGAAAAACCCTTTAAACCATCCCCGTGGCGCCCTTTGGAGCGAAGAAAGGGAAGAATTTGTATGCTGAGGGACACCCCTTCGGCGGTGCTCAGGGCAGGCTCTCAGACTCCCGGCAGAGGGGCTTACCCCCTTTGCACTCCCCATTGTTTTAGGTCTCTCTGGCATGACCCTCGTCTCTCGGCACCCAAGACTCGGGCGCTATCCGCTTCGGCTGAACCTCAATTGAAGCTGACGGGCCGTCTTGTCGGTGATCTTGGCCCAGTCGGCTATGCGATAGCCTACCACCCAGACGATGCCTCTGGGGGACACGACCAAGGGAATCTGGTCCCTCAGGCCGCGGGGAATCTTAGCATTTACCATGAAGTCCTGAAGCTTCTTGGCCTGCGCCATCCCAAGCGGGTGAAATCGGTCTCCAGGCGCGCGTGGCCGCACGGACAGACCTCCACCTAGGCTGTCGTAGTCGAGGTGTGCCTCCAGTGCGCTCTCTGCGGAGCCGTCGGGCTCGGGCCGGGCACGCAGTGGACGGTCGATCACCCAGGACGACACGAGCCAGTGCGCCAGCTTGGTCTT
>JADFIF010000016.1:0-12767 GCA_022566795.1 Chloroflexota bacterium | reverse complement strand
CGACCCGCGAAGGATGTGCATGAGCACCGTTTCGGCCTGGTCGTCGGCGGTGTGGCCGAGGGCGACTGCATCCGCGCGCTGCTCGGCGGCGACGGCGGCCAGGAACTCGTACCGGACCCTCCGAGCCGCGTCCTCCAGCGACAGTCCTTGGGCACGTCGGAACTGCTCCACGTCGGCGCTTCGAACGGTTGCCGGGATATCGAGCCGGCAGAACGTGTCCCGGACAGCGGCGGCGTCCGCTTCCGAGGCCGCTCCGCGCAGCCGGTGGTCGAGGTGAGCACCGTGCAGGCGGAGGCCGATCGAATCGCGAAGCGGGAGCAGGCTGTAGAGCAGAGCGAGGGAGTCTGGGCCGCCGGACACCGCGACGACGAGCCGGGCGCCGTCGGCAAGACCGCTCAGTCGAAGGGAGTCCCGAACGCGGCGGTGCACCAGCGTAACAGCTTTGCCTTCGCGGTGTCGCGTGTTGTTCACGTCAACCTGACTACCTTCGGTGGGCGCTGGAAACTCTTTCGACCATCCCGTTCGGCGATGCTCAGGGCAGGCTCCCTTCGATGGTCCGACAATCCTTCGCTGCGCTCGAGGACAGGGCTCACCTCAGGCTTTGAGGTTCCAGATGCGCCGTCTCGTTGAGCGAGGCGACGCTCCACTGAGAGCCGCTTAGGTCGAGTCGCGTAATGGAGCCCAGGTCTTGCCGAAGCCGCCGGGAGTGTTTTAGGGGAGCCTCGAGCACCTTGCAAACCACCGTCTGAATCACAAAGTTGTGAGACACGACGACGACCGTGCCCTCGCCATGTGCTCGTGAGATTCGGCTGACGGCCTGCCACGCGCGGTCCTGCACCTCAGCGAGTGATTCGCCGCCGGGCATCTGCGCCGTCCCTGAGTCCTCGGCCCAGCGCTCGGCGAACTCAGGATACCGCTCCCGCATCTCGGCTCCCGTCAGGCCCTCGAGCTCCCCGGCGTCGGCCTCGCGAAACTCCGCGACCGTCTTCAGCGGCACTCCAAGTTCCCGGGAGATGATCTGCGCGGTTTCGCGTGCACGAGCGAGGGGACTGGCATAGAGCGGGAACGGAAGGTCGCGCGACAACGCCTTCGCGACGGCCAAAGCCTGGGACCTGCCTACCTCGTCGAGCAAGGTGTCGTTGATGCCCTGGATACGCCCGTCTCTATTCAGATGGGTCTCGCCGTGTCGCACCAGAATCAGTCTCAACCCGGGCACCGCCTTCGGGGCTATCTGCCTTTGTGACCTTGATCGTCTCAATCTTCAGCTCGTTCATTTCGGTGATCTCGAAGCTGAGATCACGGTACTCGAACCGCTCGCCCAGAACGGGGATATGCCCTAACACGTCCAGGGCGAAGCCGGCGATGGTCTCAAACTCTCCCTCGGGAAGGTTGATTTCGAGCTCCTCGTTGGCCTCGTCGATGCTCATGCCACCGTCGACCTGATAGGTGTTTTGGTCGATGGCCTCGTACTCCTCCTCGGGTCCCTCTCCCTCCTCGCCTACGGGCCCTACGACCTCTTCGGAAAGACGCTTGAGCGTTACGAGCCCGGCGAGGCCGCCGTACTCGTCCACTGCGATTGCCATCTGGTTACCCGACTGGCGGAGCTCGGAGAACAGCTCGGCGATTCGCTTCGTCTCGGGGATAAAGTAGGCGTCCCGAATGACCTCGGTAACGGAGTCGCTCAGATTGATTCCTTTGGAGGACATGGCCTTGAGAATGTCTTTTGCGGAGAGGATACCGATGATGTTGTCCATCGATTCATGGTAGACGGGGAAGCGGGTATGGGAGTTGTCGCCGTAGACTTCTAGGAATTGGCTCAGCGTCGCACCCCGCTCGATGGAGACGAACTCGTTTCGCGGCGTCATCACTTCCCGGAGCTGCCTATCGCCGAAGCGAAAGACATTCTCCAGCATCTCGGCCTCTTCGGGCTCAAAAGTGCCCTCGGCCTCGCCCAAGTCGATGAGGGTGCGCAGCTCGCTCTCCGTGATGTGCCATCTAGTCGCGCCATCGCCGAATATCGAGTTTACGCGGCGCGTCGTCCACTGCAGCACGACGACGAGAGGCCACAGTGCAGTTTCTATCCACTTCAGAGGCCTGGCGTAGAGCAGGGCGACGCGCTCTGATCGGCGGAGGGCCAGGGTCTTGGGAATGATTTCGCCGGCGAACAGCAGCACTATGGTGCCGACACCCGTCGCGATCAAAACACTTTGCCCCTCGCGGTCTTCCCCCAGGGCGGAGACGATCAGGACGGTAAGCAGGGCCGTAAAGGCGACGTTTACGAGGTTGTTGCCGAGGAGGATTGTGGAGAGCAGCCGCTCGGGCTCGCGGACCATGTCGGCAACCCTTCCGGCACCTGGGGTGCCCGAGCTCACAAGGTGGGCTATCCTCGTCCGTTGAAGGGAGAGGAACGCAGCCTCGGAGCTGGAAAAGAACGCCGAGAGCACCAGAAAGATCCCGATCAGCGCGAAGCTCAAGGGTTCGTTTTCAGTCATGATCGACCTCCCGCGACTAGCTCGTGTGGGCCGGCCACACGGCTGCCAGTGGATGGGTTGAGGGCTTGGGAGAGGGATGCATCTACCAGGCCTCAGGCTCTTCGCTCGGGGTGTCGCGCTCTTCCCAAAGCCTGCCGATAGTAGTCCTGGTGATCGACTCGCTGAAACCGCGCCGGCGCAGGTAGCCCCACAGACGACGTCGAAAGGCCGCTGCCGTGGTCTCTTGCAGGCGGCGCGAGGCCTTCGATCCGGCGCGATAGGCGTTGTCCAGATCGTCGGCGCCGCTGACCGTGGCGGCGGCAAGCTCTTTTGAGACTCCCTTGGCGACCAACTCTCGCCTGATGGCGGTGGCGCTGCGGGGGTTGAGGGCGTCGCGGGAGCTCTTCCAGAGCTTGGCAAACGTAGCGTCGTCGAGGGCGCCACGCGACAGCAGCGACTCTACGACCCGGTCAACTACCTGAGCGGAGAAGCGCTGATTCAGACGAGCCCGCAACTCAGCCGCACTTCTCGGCCTGTAGGACAGTAGGCGAGAAGCGGCGGCGGCGGCGCGTTGGAACGATTCGCTATCGTTCATGGAAGGTCTTAACGACCCGGGAGCTCTCCTTTTGGGTCTGTTGGTCGAGCTGTGCCAATCTCGCGGCGATGCCGCAGCTTGGCGCCTCGCGGAGCGTCAGAAACCGGCAGTGGTCAGCTGCCCTCGCTGGAAGCCGTAACTGGTACTGCCTCGGCAGTGGCTCCGTTGGTGGACGGCTCATCGGGCGGAATCTCTGGGAGGACTTCTCCCATGATAAGGCCCTGTATGCGCTCGGCCATCTCTTTGTGCTCTCTGAGGAACGCCTTGGCATTCTCGCGACCCTGGCCGAGCCGGGTGTCGCCGAAGCTATAGAAGGCTCCGCTCTTGGTCAGCACTTCCTTCTCGGTGCCCAGATCGACGATATCGCCTTCCCTGCTGATGCCCTCGTTGAACATGATGTCGAACTCGGCTACCCGGAACGGGGGCGCCACCTTGTTCTTTACGACTCTGGCGCGGACGCGGGTGCCCACGAACTCGGTCCCCTGCTTGATGGACTCGATCCTGCGCAAGTCGATGCGCACGGAGCTGTAGAATTTCAGCGCGCGCCCTCCCGGCGTGACCTCTGGACTCCCAAAGAAGACGCCGATCTTCTCTCGTATCTGGTTGATGAAGGTGACTGCGGTATTCGATCGGCTGATGGCCGACGTGAGCTTGCGGAGTGCCTGCGACATCAGGCGGGCTTGAAGTCCGATGTGGGTGTCGCCCATGTCTCCCTCGAGCTCGGCCTTTGGCACCAGGGCGGCGACGCTGTCGACGATAACGACGTCCACGGCGCCGCTGCGGACGAGATACTCGCAGATTTCCAGAGCCTGCTCGGCAGTGTCGGGTTGCGAAATCAACAGCTCTTGGGCGTCGAGCCCGCACTTGGCGGCGTAGCCAGGGTCCAGCGCATGCTCCGCGTCGATGTAGGCGGCGGTACCGCCCGCTCGTTGTGCCTCCGCCATGATGTGGTAGGCCAATGTCGACTTACCGGAAGACTCGGCGCCGTATATCTCCGTCACGCGTCCACGGGGGATTCCTCCGATGCCCAGGGCCAGATCGAGGGCGAGAGACCCGGTGGAGATCGATGCGACTCGGCCGGTGTTCTTGATGTCGCCCAGCCTCATCACGGAGCCCCGCCCGAACTGGCGTTCGATCTGTCCGATAGCGAGCTCCAGGGCTTTAGCTTTTTCCTTTTCTGTCGTCATGCTCATCTACTCCGGCATATCGGGACCCGGCTCGGCGCGATGGGGATTTCGTGACGTGCAGCGCGACTGGTGCCGGTACCCATAACTCCTTCTAGTATCCAACGTGCAACAAAGCGCTAGTGAAGGTAGTAGCGGCGAGGTCATCTTAGCATGGGCATATACTCCCTACAAGCTGGTGGCCGGACCACGGCGGCGGACTCATGGGCGCCATTATATCAAGGCAATAGGCATTTGTAAAGACATATGTTCTACTGCATTTTGGGGCAAAGGCGTTGCGGCAGCGGTCGGTCGCCGAGGGAAAGCTGATTCGCTGCTAGGCGATGCCGCCGGAGCGCTGCGCGACGACCTGCTCGAGCTGCGCCCTGTCGATGATGTCGATGCGCTTGCGGCCGATTTCCAGCGCGCCGGTTCGCTTGAAGCCGTCGAGGGCCCCGGTAAGGCTCTCGCGGAGGCACCCGACCATCGAGGCCAGGTCCTGATGTGAATACCCTTCGACGACGCCGCGGCTCGGCTCGTCGAGGCGCAGGAGCAGACCCGCTACTCGTCCCGTGACGTCGTTGAAGACCATCTCCTCGAGGGCATCCCTAGACTGCTGAAGCCTTTGTGCCAGCACCTCGATGATGCGAAAGGCCGCGCTTGGATGCTCGAGGATGAGCGTCTCGACGTCGTGCCGGCTGAGCGCGCAGATCGCGCTGTCTTCCAGTGCCAGCGCGCACGTGCCCAGCAGGCGTTGGCCGACGAGAGACATCTCGCCGAAGAATGACCCCTGCTCCACGATCGCCAGGGTGAGTTTCTTGCCGTCGGGCGACTCGCGGTAGAGCTCGACCTTGCCGGATTTCAGCAGGAACAGCACTTCGGGACCGTCCTCGGCGCCGTAGAAGATGGTGCCCTTGGGGGCCGTTCGCATTGGGGTGCCGTCCATCAGGGCGCCGACGTCCGCTTCTGAGAGGTCTCTGAAGATGTCCATGGCGCTTAGAAGCTCGAGTTTCCCATCCTCCTCGGGACATGAGTCCAGGGCAGGCTCTTGGCGTCGTATCGGATTCTCACGATGGATGAGGGACAAAAGCATGGGTCACACCTCCTGCTACAGCGTGTCAAGCCAGCGCTCGAGCTCCTGCTGGCTTGGATTGCCCAGGAATACCGCTCTGCTCCGGTAGACGTGGGCCGGGAACGCGAACACAGATTCCTGATCGGGGCGATCGGTCGTGGAGACGTCGACCACGTCGACCTTAAGACCGGGCTTGGCTTTTCGCACCCACGAGACCAGCTCCAGAGTCCGTTTGCGACCTCGACAACCCCTCGAAATGTAGATTTCAAGACTCCCAAAGCAACCGCCATACGTCGGTTGGATGCATCGGGTCGCGGAACGATAGCGCAGCCGCCATTCACGCCATGCCAACCCTTCTGTATGCAAGACTACCGAACCCCCTGGGGCGGGCGGCTCATCGTAAGCAGTGATGGTCAAGAGCTCACAGTTCAGTATTCATTCGCAAGTGCAAGGGGCATGTGAGATGGATTTTGACAGCATCAGCAACCTGCCATAGGATTTGCGCCATCCAGGACTCTAGTACTTACGAAGGCACTGGGTTGCATCTGAAAATTTTCTGATTCATTCGCAAATGTTAGGAGAGAGCCGATGGACTTCGACGGCGGAGCCGCGGTGGGAGCGGGACTCATTGGTGGAGCAGTGATGGGCATGCTCCTCTATATGGGCATCTGGATGATGCCGCGGCAGATGAAGATGAACCTGTTCCTCATGCTGGGGACCATGATGTTCCGCGACAGGACCATGGCGATAGTCGCCGGTGGCATGATGCACGCGGTTATGAGCATCGTCTTCGGGCTCATACACGTGGCGTTTTTTGTGGCTTTCGATCTCGAGACGGAGCTCGTCGCCTGGGGCATCCTGTTTGGAGTCGTCCACTGGATGATCTCCGGCATGGGTTTGGGCATGATGCCGATGATGCACCCCTTGATCAGGAGGGGCGAGATGGATTCCCCTGGGGCGTTCGCGCTCAGTTATCCACCGATGACGGCGATGGGGTTCTTCATGCTGCACATTGTCTTCGGGATCGTGGTTGGGGCGCTTTACACGGCATTTACGTGAAGGATCGAAAAGCGAGAGATTCGCATGGAGGGGACAAATGTGAGGACGAGACGATTGGCGAGAATCGGATTGTGGATTCCGGAAGGAGGTAGGAATGAGTAGTGAGGAGTTGAGGGCCCAGGCCCAGACGGCGTCGTCTCAGATCATGATTGCGGGCGCACTCTGGCTGGTAGCCTTCATGATTATCATGGTCGCCGCGGTGACGTGGATCGTGCTGGCTGTGATGGCGGGTGATTATTTCACCAACGCCAAAGCGGTGAGGGACGCGGCCGAGGCCGGCAGCGGATTGTTGTCCCAGCAGGGGAGCATCGAGGCCGTCAAGGCATGGGTATTGCCCTTGACGTTTGTAGGACTGGCGACCTTCATCGCGGGGTTCGGCTTCGCGTTCGCCAACATCCTGACCAACATCCGGCTGCGGGCGAACACGATGGCGGCGGCCCTGCCGGCGCTCAAAGCGCGCAAGACCGCGCCGCAGGCGTAGGCTACGCCGCGGGTGGCGTATCCACCCGCTACGATCAACACGATTCGAGGAGGAATAAAAATGGCAACTAGCTCTGCAGTGGCGGGAAACGAGACCGTCTTCTCGTCCACCGATCTGCCGGTGAAGCTAACCGGCATGCAGTCGATGGCCAGCAAGATGTGGCTACCCTGGCTGGCGATGGGACTCATGATCGTGGTGGCCGCTTTCGTCATCGGCCTGTTCAACTCGGCCACGGCCGCCGACTACTTCACCGCGTCGAAGGAGGTGCGGGAGGCGGCGGTAAGAGGCTCCGACCTGGCCACGGACAGGGCGTTCATCGAGTCGACGAAGGTCTGGCTACCGGCGTTCAAGTTCCTGGGCATTGGAATGCTGCTCGGCGGGATAACCTTCCTGCTGGCTACGATTCTCGGCAATTTGCGCACCGGCGGCGCTAGGGTCCAGGAGGCTCTCGGCGCTGAGGTCAGGGTCCTGAAGCCCCCGATGACCGCGACGCTGTTCCCGATGCTAATGATGATGGGTGTGATGATCCTCGTCGCGTCCCTTATCATCGCCATCGTGACAGCCACTCTGTCGTACGACTACTGGAACCACTCCATCGCAACCCAGCTGAACCCTGCGTCTGGCTCGTTGCTGGCGGACCTGGGTACCATCAACGCCATCACGCTGTGGCTGGCGCCCTTCAAGTTCGTTGGGCTGGCGCTCCTGTTCACGGGCATCGGCCTGGCGCTGGCGACAATCGTCCGCGTGCTGCGCTGGCAGTCCCAGCGGCTGTGGGAGCTTCTAAGCTAGTCGCGACGGCCACTAGTCTGGCGGCAAGGTTAGCAAAAGAGGCCGGCCTATCCAGGGCCGGCCTCTTTTTTTGGCGTGCGGGAAAGCCGTGGCGGCTGAATGTCATATGCGGAGTGCCGCGTGCAGCTAGCCTGAGTCTGCTCCGATCATTTCCTGTGTAGTCTTGCCAATCTCGCCGGGAGCGGGGATTATGCCCACGCCGGCGGCGGCCAGGGCCTTGGCCTTCTCCTCGGCGCGGGCGCTGCTGCCGGTGATTATGGCGCCGGCATGGCCCATGCGCTTTCCCGCCGGCGCGCTCTGCCCGACGATGAGCGCCACGACCGGCTTCGTGAAGTGGCCCTTGATGAACTCGGCGGCCTCCTGCTCTCTGGTCCCGCCTATCTCCCCGATCATGACCACGGCGTCGGTATCTGGGTCGTCCTGAAACCGCTGGAAGATGTCGACGAACGAGGTGCCGTTGACCGGGTCGCCCCCGATTCCGACGCAGGTGGACTGTCCGATGCCCAGGCCGGTAAGCTGGCCGACGGCCTCGTAGGTCAGCGTGCCACTCCTCGATACGACACCGACGCTACCGGGGAGGTGGATATCGCCGGGCATGATGCCCATCTTGCACCTTGCGCCCGGCGAGATGATGCCGGGGCAGTTGGGGCCGACTAGCGTGACCGCCTTATCGCGGATGTACCGGACAACCTTGACGCTGTCCAAAACGGGGATCCCCTCGGTGATGCAGGCGATCACGGAGACGCCGGCGTCGACCGACTCGACGATTGCGTCGGCGGCGAAGGGCGGCGGAACGAATATCAGCGACGCGTTGGCGCCGGTTTCGGCGACGGCCTGAGCCACTGTGTTGAACACGGGCACCGAGTCTTCGAACATCACTCCGCCACGGCCTGGCGTTACGCCGGCGACGAGGTTTGTGCCGTACTCCCTGCAGCGGCCGGCGTGGAAGCTCCCCTCTCTGCCGGTAATTCCCTGCACCAGAAGCCGGGTGTTTTCGTCTACGAGAATACTCATCTACGCTCCGCTTGTCCGTCGCCGCTCTGTTCCGTTGGGGAGCTTGCGATCACCCCGCGGCCTTGATGGCCTCGGCCGCCTGGTTCAGATCGTCGACCAGCGTCACGTCGAGGCTGGAGCCGGACAGGATGTGCCTACCCTCGTCGGCGTTGGTGCCCAGCATGCGGACCACCATCGGGCGTGTGGCGTTGGGCATCGCCTCGGCGGCAAGCAGGAGTCCGCGAGCGGCCACGTCGCATCGGAGAATCCCCCCGAAGATGTTCACCAGGACGCGCTTGACGCTCGAGTCCGACAGCACTATCTGGAGGGCCTTGGAGACCTTCTCCTCGTCGGCCCCACCGCCAATATCGAGGAAGTTGGCGGGCGCGGCGCCCGCCGCGCCGATGACGTCCATCGTGGCCATCGCCAGGCCCGCGCCGTTTACGATGCACCCCACGTCGCCGTCCAGCTTGACGTAGTTGATGTCGGCCTGCCGGGCCTCGAGCTCCAGCGCGTCCTCCTGCTCGGCGTCGAGAAGCCCGGCAAGGTCACCATGGCGGAACATCGCATCGTCGTCGATGCTCAGCTTTGCGTCGAGCGCAAGCACCCGGCCGTCCTCGGTAATCACAAGCGGGTTTATCTCGACCAGCGAGCAGTCGTAGCTCTCGAACACTCGGTACAAGTTGCCGATGAGCTCGGCGACTGGGCGCACCAGCTCGGGCTTCACGTCGAGACCGTAGGCGAGCCTGCGTCCCTGGTACGGCTGGAGGCCCAGCACGGGGTCGACGGACACTCGCAGGATCCTCTCCGGGGTGTGTTCGGCGACCTCTTCTATCTCGATGCCTCCGGCGGAGCTGGCGATGGCCACAACTCCCTGGGATGCGCCGTCGATGACCATTCCCAGGTACAGCTCACGGTCGGTATCGATGGCCTCCTCGACCAGGACGCGACGTACCGGCACGCCCTCGGGACCGGTCTGGAAGGTGACGAGCTGGGTGCCCAGCATACCTTCCGCGGCCTTCGCGGCATCATCGGCCGATGATACGACCTTGATGCCTCCCGCCTTCCCTCGTCCCCCGGCGTGCACCTGGGCCTTGACCACGGCCTTGCCGCCGATCTCGCCGGCCGCTTTGGCGGCCTCCCGCGGAGTCGACGCCACGGAGCCCACGGGGACGGGTATCCCGTGTTTGGCGAGAATCTCTTTGGCCTGATACTCGTGAATCTTCATGCATCGGTCCCTTGGGAGCGCGTCATCGGCGTGCCTTTGATTCCGAGCGACGACCCGTCGGACCCCGCGAATCTTGGCGCGGAGGAGGTGGGATTCGAACCCACGATGAGATTGCTCCCATACCGGTTTTCAAGACCGGCGCCTTAAGCCACTCGGCCACCCCTCCGAGGCCGCTCAGCGCAGCGCGAACGCGGCGCTGGCCTCCGACCATTGTAGTGGGTGGGTACCTGAGCGGCAACCGCGTTGCGCTGGACGAGCGCGGCGTGTAGGCTACTGCCCTGTCTGGAGCGGACGTATTTTGCACGCCTCGCGTGGGCCGGCTTCAAAACCCGTCCCTACGTGAAGATTTGCGCAGGAGCTGGCCCATGAAGATAACGGATGTGGAGTGTCTAGTACTGGACCGGCAGTTTCCCTTCGTGTGGGTTCACACTGACGAGGGTGTGACCGGCGTCGGCGAGTGCTTTCGCCGCCAGCCGAGCGTCATCAAGGCGTTGGTGGAGGACCTGCTCAAGCCCGCGCTTCTCGAGAAAGACCCGCTGGACACGGAGGTCCGCTGGCGGGACATGGCAGGGGCCGTGTCGGGGGCGGAGATGGGCGGCGCGGTCTGGTGCGCCGTGGCCGGCCTGGACATCGCGCTTTGGGACCTGAAGGGCAAAGCCCTGGGCCTTCCCATCTACAAGCTGCTGGGCGGCAAGGTGCGGGATAAGGTCCGGATGTACGCGAGCTCGATGCGGCGGGACCTCACTCCGCTGGAGGAAGGGCAACGGGCCGCTTCCCTTGTTGATGCCGGATACACCACTTACAAGCTGCACAGCGCCGTCCCCGGCGCCATCGACGATCCGGCCGACCACACCATCGATACCGTGCGAGAGGTACGGTCGGCCGTCGGCGACGACGTCGATATCCTGGTGGACGTGAACGGCGCCTACTCTGTCCATCGCGCGGTAGAGGTGGGCAAGGCCCTCCAGGACCTGGGCGTCTTCCACTTCGAGGAGCCCCGGCCTCACCATGACCTCGAAGGACTGGCCGCGGTGGCGGACGCGCTGGATATTCCCATCGCTTCCGGCGAGATGATCTACACCCACCTGGAGTACCGCGATCTGATCCTGCGCGGGCGGGTCGACATCCTGCAGCCGGACATCGTCAAGGTCCCGGGGTTCACCGAGATGCAGCGGATAGCCGTGCTGGCGTCGGCCTTCGGCAAGCCGATCACCGTGCACAATACGCAGCCCATCATCAGCACGGTGGCGCATCTGCACTTCTGCGCCGCCTGTCCGAGCGCGCCGTACGCGCAGGAGTACAACATCGAGCCCATTTCGATTCGAGACGAGTGGCCCGTGCTCAAGAATCCGCTGGTTGTCGAGGACAGCTACCTGAAGGTGCCCGATGGCCCAGGCCTGGGCATCGAGCTGGACGAGCAGGTTGTCAAGCGGTTGGCGGCCGTGTGAGTGGTGTGGTTGGCGTCCTCCCGAGCCCGGGACGTTTGCTGAGGATCCAGAACAATGAAGATGCTGGTGTTGGGCGGGAGCCGGTTCATCGGGCTGAACCCGGTGCGGCTGCTTCATGATCGGGGCCACGACGCCGTTGCACGCGGCCAGGGTCACTCGCCCAGCTTTCTGAGCTTCCGGTAAGGAGCCGCCTTACCTCTGCATCCCCTCTTCGGTTCAGGATACCACCAAAATGGTAGACTATTGATGAGGTGGCATATGGCCAGTATCAAGACAAAGATCGGAGAAGGTGGCAGAGTGGTGGTTCCTGCCAAGTATCGCAAGGCGCTAGACCTTAAGCCCGGTGACGATGTGATTCTTGTTTTGGAGGACGGAGAAGTGCGCATCACCACGCTGCCACGGGTGATCCAGCGTGCTCAGGAGATGGTGCGCCGCTACAATCCGGAGGGCCGAAGCCTGGTAGACGAGCTGATCCAGGAGCGCCGTGATGAGGCCAATCGTGAGTGAAGTCGTGCTGGACGCCTCCGCATTCATGGCGCTCCTGAACTCAGAGCCAGGTGGGGAGATGGTGGCAGAGGCAATTCCTGAAGCTGCCATCAGCGCTGTCAATTTCTCGGAGGTCGTAGCGAAACTCGCGGAGAGCAGAGGAGCAGACGAAGAAGCCATTCGACGTGTCTTGCAGGACTTTCCATTCGATATCGTGCCCTTCGACGCGGAGCAGGCATATGAAGCGGGTTTCTTACGCCCCGCTACCAGGAATCTTGGATTGTCTCTTGGGGACCGCGCGTGCGTGGGCTTGGCCCGGCGCTCGGGTGCGCCCGTGCTGACCGCTGACCATAGGTGGAGCCGGCTTTCGGTCGGGGTCGATGTGACCGTAATCCGGTGACGGGCTCGACCGGCAGCCGCTACAGGTTCTCGATCTCGACCGGCTCGATCACGTCCGCGAGCTCGAAGCCGAAGACCCGCGAGTAGAAGTAGAGCTCGGCCTCGAGCGAGCGCTTGATGTTCTCGGACTTACGGAAGCCGTGCTGCTCGCCCTCGAAGGGCACGTATGCCACCGGCAATCCCTTCTTGCGAAGGGCATCGAGCATCAGCTCCGCCTGGTTGGGCGGCACGACCTTGTCCTCGAGGCCCTGGAACATGATCAGCGGGCACGACAGGCCGTCGATGTGGTTGATGGCCGAGCGCTCGTAGTAGAGGTCTTTTCGCTCCGGGTAGGGGCCGATCATCGTGTCGAGGTAGCGGGACTCGAACTTGTGGGTATCCTGGGCGAAGACCTCGAGCTCGCTCAGTCCGTAGTAGCTGGCACCGGCCTTGAAGACATCGCGCATGGTCAGAGCCACCAGGGTCGTGAATCCCCCGGCGCTGCCTCCGCGGATCATCAGCCGGTCGCCGTCCACCGACCCTCGCCGCTCCAGGTAGCGGGCGGCGTTCACGCAGTCGTCGACGTCGACTATCCCCCAGCTTC
>JADFIF010000117.1 GCA_022566795.1 Chloroflexota bacterium | reverse complement strand
TCGACCTCGAGCACAGTACAGTCTGAGACGCACGCGCCGCACATGATGCACGACATTACGCCGGCCAGATGCAGCATCGCGTCGTTTGGGACTATGTACTCATCTCGTGGCTCGGTTCCTTGCGGCTGCAGCCAGGGCTCGATGGCTCTGACCTTGTCCCAGAAGGGCTTGAAGTCGACCACCAGGTCCTTAATGACCTGCATGTTCCCCGGCGGCTCGACCAGAATCGCGCTGCCGTCTTTCGGCATCTCGTCCACTATTTTGGTATTGCAGGCCAGCACGGCGTGGCCATTCACCCGTACCGTGCAGGAGCCGCAGATGGCACTTCGACACGAGCACCTCAAGGCGAGGGTGCCGTCGATCTGCTCGCGGATCTCGATCAGGCCGTCCAGCAGCGTGGAGGTCTCGTCGAGGTCGAGGTCATACTCCTGAAAGTAGGGCGCTGGACGCTCGACGTCGGGATTCAGGCGTCTGACGTTAAGCTTTACTTCCATAGGCTCAGTAGCTCCGCACCTCGGGCTGCCACTGGGTGATGACCACCGGCAGGTAGTCGATCTGTGGCCCGTCCGGAGTCTGCTTCACGAGCACGTGCCTCAGCCATTGCTCGTCGTCTCTATCCGGCATGTCGGTCCGGGTGTGGGCGCCCCGGCTCTCCGTGCGCTCGATGGCGCTCAAGGCGATGGTCTCAGCGCAGTCGAGCATGAAGCCGAGCTCAAGGGTGAAGAGCAGGTTCGTGTTGAACGTCTTACCCTTGTCGGGCACCGAGACCCTTGAGTAGCGCTCCTTGAACTCGCTGATCCTGGAGAGCGCCTTCTCCATCCCGCGCTGATCGCGGTAGACGCCGAGGTAGTCCCTCATGTCGTTGCCCATCTCGCGCCTGATCTGGCCGAACATCTCGCCGCCGGCGTCGTGTCCGAGCAGCTCCTCGATATGCTGTCGGTCTTTGGTCGCGCTGTCGTCGGTTACGGCGGCGGCATGCGAGCGGTCCTTCACGGCGTCCGACGCGTGGTTGCCCGCCCGGGCTCCGAATACCAGGGTGTCGAGGAGGGAGTTGGCGCCGAGCCTGTTGCCCCCGTGCACGCTTACGCAGGCCACCTCGCCCGCGGCGTAGAGGCCCGATAGCGACGTCTGGCCGTCGACGTCGGTCTTCACGCCGCCCATCTGGTAGTGCATGCCCGGCTGTATCGGGATTAGTTCAGTCAGGATATCGACGCCCGCGAAGTCCCGGGCGATCTCCATGATCTGCGATAGCCGCTCCCGAATCAACGTCTCGCCGAGGTGCCTGCAGTCCAGGAACACACATCCGTCGACGCCTCGGCCCTCGTTGATCTCGGTCTGCTCGGACCTGGAGACGACGTCTCTCGACGCCAGCTCCATCATGCTAGGGGCGTAACGCTCCATGAACCGCTCGCCTTCGCTGTTGAGCAGATGCGCGCCGTCGCCCCTGGCGCCCTCCGTAATCAAGACCCCGCTGCCCTTGAGCGTGGTGGGGTGGTACTGGACCATCTCCATGTCCATTAGCGGCGCCCCGGCGCGATACGCCAGGCCCATGCCGTCGCCGGTACATATGAGCGCGTTGGTGCTCGGCTCGAACACCCTGCCCAACCCGCCCGTGGCCAGGATGACCGCTTTCGCCCGGATGACGTGGATCTCTCCAGTGCGGATCTCGATGACCACCGCGCCCGAGCATGCGCCGTCCTCCACTACCAGGGACAGCACGAACCACTCCTCGTAGACACGCACTCCGGCCTTCATGATCTGCTCGTACAGGACGTGCAGCAGAGCCTGGCCCGTGAAGTCGGCCACGAAGAATGTCCGGGCTTGCCGCTGCCCGCCGAAGGCTCGGGTGCCGAGGTGTCCTTTTTCGTCGCGGTTGAAGATCACCCCCATGTGCTCCATGGTGATAACCTCTTGCCCCGCTTCGCGGCACATGATCTCGATAGCATCCTGATCGCCGAGATAGTCACTGCCCTTGACGGTGTCGAAGGCGTGGTCTCGCCAATCGTCTCCCCGGTCCGTCAGCGCCGCGTTGATCCCGCCCTGCGCCGCGTTCGAGTGGCTGCGCACCGGATGGACCTTGGTGACAACGGCGACATCGACACCGTTGTTCCGGGCCACGAGGGCCGCTCGCATGCCGGCGAGTCCGGCGCCGATTATCAGTACATCGTGGTCGAACAAATGATGGCTTCTTCCCAAGAGATCAACTAGGACGATAGCACATACCCACCCCGTGCACAAGCGACGCAGACCCTGAACGCCTGCTGGCGGAGGGAGTTGGACGGGGGCGAAAAGTCTGATAGTGAACGGGCTAACGGTAAGCCACCCCAGCCTGTGCCGGTTGAGGGGACTGGTGCTAGTGACCGGCGCTGTGCGGGTCCCGTAGGACCATGCCCCTATGGTACTGGTCTCAATTGGGAGGTCTGGCCCTTACCACGTCGGGACAGGTAATTTATCTTTTCTTAGTGGTCACAACCACAACCTTACCCATGCTTGGCTATGTTGGGTGGGTATGACCGAATCTCCATCAGGAGGACAAAGTTCGATCATGGCTGATCTACGTGCTCAGGCAGGTCCGGGTGACGGCACGGCATCGAGCGGCCTTGCGCCCTACGGACGAGAGCTCCGGCTGTTGGGGCGCCTCTTCAGAACTACTGTCCGCGCCAGGCGCTCTTGGCGGCAAACAGGCTGGCCACAGCTTGGTTGGATGGCTATCGGACTGCTGGCGGCTGCGCTGTTTGCTGCCGCCTGCTCTGGCGGTAGCAAACAGGCGCCGGTGGAGCCCGCGCAACCGGCCCCCGCGCCCCCTCCCGTATCGGCGCCTGTGGCAAAGCCGGTGCCCCCGCCAGCGGTGGTGGAGCCGCAGCAGCCCGCCGTAGCGGCGGTCGAGCCCGCTGCCCCTGAACGGTCGGCGCTACCGGAGTCGCTATTCTTGGAAATCCTGGAGCCCGCGGACGAAACGGTGGTCACCGATTCGACGCTCGTTGTGGTCGGCCGAACGACCCCTGACGCCGTCGTAAGCGTCGCGGAGCAGACGGTCGACGTAAACGCGGAGGGCGACTTCGTGGCCCTCGTGACGCTCGATGCCGGACCCAACGTCATCGAGATAGCGGCCAGCGACCTTTCCGGCACTCAGGAGACATTCCTGCTGGCAGTGATCTACCTGCCCTGAAGCATTCAAGCACATAGAGTAGCTTGGCCTGAGCTGAGCGTCGGGTACCGAGCATTTCGCCCCAAACATCACGAAGGGAATGTCCATGAGCCTCACCAGAATCTTGCGATCGACAGGTATAGGCATCGTCCTCCTTTCCATACTTGCCTTCGCCATTGCCGCGACGCCGGCCGAGGGCGGCGATGGCCGTAGCGGAATCTTCGGAAAGGTCACCGGCGTGGACGGCGATGTCCTTCAGGTCCGAACCAAGAACGGTAACGTGCTGGTCCAAATCACGCTGGATACCTCCTTTACGCACAGGGGGGCGAGCGAGGGCGAGCCGGCCCGGCCCGAGGCGGGGGACCGCGTCGCGGCCGTCGTCGTAGCCGAGGGCGACACGCTCATAGCCATCCAGATCCTGGTCATTCCCAAGAAGGGGCTGGTCGTCCATCGGACCGGCGTCATCACCGCCTTGGAGAATGGCACTCCATCCATAGTTACCGAGGATGGCGAGCGAGTCCCAGTGGACTTCGGCCTTAACGGCGCCGTGCCTGAGCCGGGAACAGTCGTGACGATCGTAGGTCGTCGCGATCTGGACACAGGAGTCATTCGGGCGCGAGCCGTTCAGCGAGTCGACGAGACCCTGCAACGGCTGAGCGAACACCTGGAGCAGATTGGAAACGTGATCGCCGACGTGAAACAACGCGTGCATCACATCGCGCGGGTCCAGCGCATGCTTGAGAAGGCCAGCGAGCGACAGCTCCAGATCATGAGCGAGGCCGTCCAGTACCTGCCCGAAGAGGCTCAGGCGGGCGTCGAAAAGGCCCTCGCCAATCTTGAACGCGCCAACCGAGCGGTCGCCAACGCCTTTGGCAAAGCGTTGGAGCTGGCGGGAGAGCAAGAGCGAGCCATAGAGCACGGGGGCGATGCGAGGATAAGGCGGTTCTCGGACGAGACTCGCCCTTCTGTCGGCGATGTCGCCGGCATTCTGGGTATCACAGAGGACGACCTTGTCGACAGGCTGGGCCGAGGAATCTCTATGCCCAAGATCGCCGAAGCGGCCGGCCTGACAGAGGAGAGGGTGGCCGAAGGCGTGGTTGGGGTAGTCCGACAGCGGCTGCTCCGGCTGGCGGAAGAGGGCGAGATCCCTGCGTCCGAGGTAGAGCTGATCGTCGCCAGCATGAAGAAAGAGGCCGTGCATCAGCTTCGGCGGGCCTTCGCCAAGATCGAGGTAGAGGGCGATGGGATTCCGTTTACGCCCGAAGACCTTGCGCCGATCCTCGGACTGAAGGCCACGGAGCTGTACGCGCGCGTCAAGGCCGGAGAGACCCTGGCCTCAGTCGCGGAAGCGCAAGGCTTCGACGAGGACCGATTGCTCGAGGCAGTGATGCGGCTGGCACGGTCCCGCGTGCAGAGCCTGATCGCCGACGGCGCGATGCGATCGGAAGACGCCGAGCGTCACCTGGCCAGCCTCCGAGAAAAGCTCGACGACGAGATCAACAGGCGCGGCGGCCGAGGCCATGAGTTTGACGAGGAGTTCCCCGTCGGCCCCGAGCAGATCGCTGCCAAACTGGGCATCACCGTCGCCGAGTTCGAGGCGCACTTCGAGGACGGCGGAACGCTCGGGCAGTTAGTACGTAATAAGGGCAAGAACCTCGCGGCGTTCATTGACGACGTGCTCGAGGACGCCCGGGCCCGACTCGACGACCTGGTCGACGAAGACCGGATCGACCCGCGGCGCGCCCGTCAGGTGCTGGCCGAGCTCAAAGAGCAGATTCGCCTTCACGCCGGCCCGAGCGGCCCACGAATCGTTGCGCGCGTCGATGCACAGCCTGTAGAGCTTAGAGAGGCCCCCTTCGACTTCCTCAGGCTCGCGAAGGTCCTGGAAAAGCCCGCCGACGAGCTGCGCCGCCTGCTGTCCGAGGGGCGCACCGTGGAAGAGCTCGCGCGCGCCAAAGGCGTGTCCATCGACGATCTGATTGCGCACCTGGCCACTCCCATGCGCAACCAGATTCGACACATGGTCGAAACCGACCGGCTGAGCGAAGACCAGGCGCAGAAAATGCTAGAGAGGATGACGCAGAGTCTGGCGGTGGCCGTGAAGCGGTTCCAGATACGCCGCAGCGATGAGGGCCAGGCCCACGGCACGGCGCAAGCCAACGCGTCGTTCCGGCCCTACGGTGACCTGCCGTTCACCCTCAGTGACGCGGCCGACGTGCTCGGCCTATCGGTCGCGGAGGTCGCCAAGCTGATGGGCCGAGGCGACCAGTTCCCCCACGTCCTGGAGGAGCGCGGATTCACCCGGCAGCGGTTCATCGCGGCCATCCTGACGCTCGTCGAGAAGCGGCTACGGAGCGCTGTACTCAGGGCCGAGACCGCTGAGGACAAGATCGGCCAGATCATCGACAAGCTGCGCGAACGGCTGCTGCATGACCTTGGGGTTGAGCAGGACACACGGCCTCTGAGGCTGACGGCGGTAGCCTCAGAAAGGCTTTCGACACAGTCCAGGCCCGCCACTCCGTTCGACATCGTTCGAATCGCCAAAATCCTTGGCATCCCCCCGGTAGAGCTTGAAGGACTCCTGTCAGACGGCTACACGGTCGGTGAGGTGGTCAAGCAGCGAAACGCCTCCCTCGACAACGTAGTCGACGCTCTCATCGGGCCGCTAAAGGCCAGGCTCGCCGAGCTGGTCAAGGCCGGCTCCATCCAGCCGTCGGACGCCAGGCATCAGATTGAGGCAAGCCAGAGTGCCATCGCCCGACGACTGCGCGAGTTCCGAGCTCGGTCCGGCCTCGGCGGAGATGGGAGCACATCAGCGGTCCTCGGACAGCCGGCACCTGGCGAAGTCCGCCTCGATGCACGCCAGGTCCTGCCGACTCTGGCGAATGTCGACGAGGTGTTCCGGCTCCTGGGAATTGCCGATAAGGCGGCGGAGCTGCGAAAGCAGGGCTTGAGCCTGGCCCACCTCGCCAGAGAGCTGGACCTGGACGCCGAGGGAATGCACGCACGGCTGATGGATGTGGCCAGGGACCGCGTAGACTCCTCGATAGCCTTCGGCTCCATTCCTCCCGACAAGGCAGAAGAGATCCTGGGCCGGTTCGACACGGTCGCAAAGGCCTGGGTGGTCAGAATCTTCCGAGATGTAACCGTAGGAGCTCCCACTGCCGTCAACGTAGACGCCGAGGGCGTCCTGCCAGCCATCTCAAGTGTAGCCGACGTCTTCATCCTCCTGGGCGACGGCGAGGTAGCCGCGAAGCTGCTCGCCGAAGGGCTCGATCCTCGGCAAGTGGCGCGAGAGCTGAACTACGACGCGGACCGCCTGCGGGTCCGCCTGATGGACGCCGCCGGCGAGCGGATCTTCGCCGCGGTGAAGTCCAACCACATAGAGCCCGACCGGGCGAAGCGGCTGCTCGACCAGTTCAGCGAGTTGGCCGCGAAGTGGGCGCGTGAGATATTCACCGATGCGCTGGAGCCTCAGCCAATTGCCGCGATAGAGCCTCGGCCCGCGATCGGAATAGAGCCCAAGCCGGCGATCGCGTACGTGGCCCCGGCGACCGTTCTGCCCGCCCTCGACTCGGTTGGTCGCGTGTTCCAGGTCCTCGGCTTCGGAGACCTGGCCTACGAGCGCCTGAGTCGCGGGCACGATGGCGCATCCATCGCGCGTGAGCTGGGCTTCTCCGCGGATGACCACGTCTACCTGGCGCTAGTCAAAATCGCCGAGAATCGCATCTCTGACGCTCTTGCGTCGAACAGCATCTCTCGCGCAACCGCCGAGGAGCTGATGGCGCGCTTCAAGCAGAGTGCGGACGAGTGGGCTCAGGCGATATTTCCGCCCGTCGTTGAGGCAGAGCCTGTGGCCGCCGTCGTGGGGTCCGACTTTTCGCTGCCGCCTCTTCACTCCGCCGCCGATGTCTTCAACATGCTCGGCGTTGGCTCTCTCGCATCCGAGCTGATCGCGGATGGCTACCGTCTGGCGACCGTGGCCGGCGAGGCCGGATTCGCCGACCGCAGGGCCATGTACCTGACTCTCGTGGATTCCGCTAAGGCGCTGATAGACGAGGCGGTTCGGTCTGGAGCGCTGTCGGTGGCGCGCGCGGCGACGATGTCCACAGATTTCGAGTACCGTGCCGAGGAGTGGGCTGGGGTGATTTTCGCTGACATCGCGAAGACCTCGCCTACCGAGGCCTCTCTGACGGGCGATATTGCCGACGGCACCTCGACCACCGCTGAAGAGGGCGCTACGGCTCCGCTCACCGGGTAAGCGTGCGGCGCAAGGCCCTGACCCGCGGGAATCGATACTCGAATAGGCACGCCTGAGCGCTCAGGCGTGCCTATTCTTGCGCCTCAGCCCCCGCGTTGGCAGCGAACCTTGACGGGCTGAATGGCCGCAGAGGACCCTCGTCGCCCGTGCGAATATAATCGGCGACGAGCTCGGCTGTGCCGGGGCTCAGCATGATCCCCACGGCGTCGTGCCCAGACGCCACGCTCAGCCCATCCCACTCAGGCAGAGGGCCGATTAGCGGGACGCCGTCGGGCGAGCCGGGCCTTACACCCGCCCGCGCCTCGACGAACCGTGCCTTTCTGAGGACGGGAAATGCTAGTGCGGCGTCGGCAATGCTCTGCGCGACGGCGTCTGCCGTAATCTCCTGGTCGAACTCCCCTTCGTGTCTGGTGGCCCCGACGAGGATGTTGCCATCGGCCTGAGGCAGCGTGTACCCCGCGGAGCTGCGGACGGGGCATGTGGGGAGGAGGCCTCTGCTGCGCAGAAGTATGCGCTGTCCCTTCACGGGCCGGACAGGGATTCGATCAGGAACCCAGCGGCCCGCTATCCCAGACCATGGTCCCGCGGCCAACACTGTATGGCCGGCCGGGTGCGCTGCGCCCGCGACGCGAACGCCCGTCACCCTGCGCCCCTCAGTCTCCAGCCCTGTCACCTCCGCACCCTCCACGAACGATGCGCCCAGCTTCGACGCGGCGTGAACGAGGGCGTCGACGAGGCGCTGGCCTCGAACGTGGCCCTCCCTGGGAGAGAAGACGGCGCCGAGGACCTCGGGATTGATAAGCGGCTCCCGGTCGAGCACTTCGCGGCTTGAAAGCCACCGCGGGCCGAGGCCTGTCTCGCCCTGCCACGTCAGATTGCGTTTGAGCTCGTCGGCCTGCTCGGGCGTTAGCGCCACGCTCAAGATGCCGTTCTGCCGGTATTCGGGGTCGACTCCGGCCTCGGACAGCTCGGATGCAAGGGTGGGGAACATCTCGAGGCTTCGCAAGCCAAGGGCCAGGGTCGCTCGGGATGTCGGCGGAATGTGCTGCAGCGGCCCTATGACTCCGGCGGTGGCGCCCGACGCACCCGAGCCAAAGCGGCGCTGCTCGAACACGGTACTTCGGATGCCCTGCTTGGCCAGGTAGTAGGCGATCGAGCAGCCGATGACGCCGCCGCCGATGATCGCAACGTCGGAAGAATGGCGCATGGCTCCTCTCGATCTGCGGCGGGCCGGTTCGCAAGCCCTGTATTTTGCGATGGGGCCCCTGCCGTTTGAAAACCCCTCAGACCCTCTCTCTGGCGGCGTCCCCGCCAGGAAAGAGTGAGAACCTATATATATCTTTGAGGCACACCGCCTCGGCAGTCCTTAGGGCTAAAAAGGGAAGGGCTTGCCCCCTCGAAGGCTAGCCCTGCATGGCCTACTCAGGCCCTTGCTCGGACTGGACTCGCCGGAAGGCGATGGCCCTCCGGCGACCGAAGACCAGCCTTGCGTGGCCTACCCAGGTTCTTGCTCGGATTGGACTCGCCGGAAGGCGATGGCCCTCCGGCGACCGAAGACCAGCCTTGCGTGGCCTACCCAGGTTCTTGCTCGGACTGGACTCGCCGGAGAGCGATGGCCCTCTGAGGACCGAAGACCCGCCTTGCGTGGCCTACTCAAAATTCTTTTCGCCGGCGCGAATCGGTACGGGGAGCCTGTTTTCGGCGGGAGTGATTGGGCACGTCCACGCCGCGTTGTAGGCGCAGTAAGGATTGTATGCGTAGTTGAAGTCGACCAGCAAGGTGCCATCTGGTTGAGCCTCGGGTTCGATGTAACGTCCAGAGCCGTAGGTCTCGTCTCCTGAGGTGGAGTCTGCGAAAGGCAGGAACAAACTGCCATGGGATGCGTCCTTGTAGACAGTCAGCTCGGCCGGGGCGCCGTCTACCGAGAACGCGATCTTGGCCCACCTAACGAAGGAGGCTGCGCCCCCGGTTGTGGTCTGCATCTCGATGGTTTCCTCCTCGGGATAAGGCTGCACCTCGAGGGTGAACTTAAGCGATGGCTCGTCGTCGAAGTATTTCAGCCCGCCAAATGCGGCTTTCTGGTCGGTGGTCAGCGGCGACTGCGGATCGTGCTGCACGAAGTGGTCCTTGGAACTGCGGAAATCGGTCAAATCGGACATGGGCTCTCACCTACTTTCGGGATTGCTTTTAAGTTAGACGCACACCATCACCCGTGCGATGCAAGCCCGGAGGTCGGTAGTCACTGGCTGACCGAAGAACATCGTCGCTTGGCCTACCCGAGGCTCTTGCTCGGGCCAGACTCGCTGGGAAGCGACGGTCGCTGACGGCCGAAGACCGGCCATGCGTGGCCTACCCAAAACCTTGCTCGGGCCAGACTCGCCGGAAATCTGTGGTGACTGGCGGCCGAAGACCGGCCATGCGTGGCCTACCCAAAACCCTTGCTCGGGCCACACTCGCCGGAAATCTGTGGTGACTGGCGGCCGAAG
>JADFIF010000116.1 GCA_022566795.1 Chloroflexota bacterium | reverse complement strand
ATAGGCGCCTCGGCCAGCCTGACGGTATGCCTGATGACGGTATCGAACACCTGTCCCCCGAACGTGCTCCTCAGCTCTTCCAGGACCTCTCTGCTGTGAACCGTGCGGCCCTGGAACATGCTGGGCAGAATGCGAGGCGGGAGAAGCTCTCTGTTGAACTTCGTCTTCACCTGATCGAGCGTGTCCAGCAGTAGTTTCATGCCCCGGAAGCGAAGGTACTGCGTCGCCACCGGCACGATGACCGCGTCGGCGGCGACCAGCGCATTGATCGTCAGCAGCCCGAGGGATGGAGGGCAGTCGACGATGATGAAGCGGTAGTCTCGCTTCACCGGGGCCATGACATCCTTGAGCGTCGTCTCCCGGGCCAGCCGCCCCATGAGCTCGACCTCCGCGGCCGCTAGATCGAGGTTGGCGGGAATCAGATCGGGCCCGCTCTCGGTGCTCACTATCGGCGTCCGCACGTCAGCGCCCTGAACGAGGGCGTCGTAGATTGTCGTTTGGCACTCGTCGGGGTCTAGGCCGTGGGCGATGGTCAGCGTGCCCTGTGGGTCCAAATCGACCAGCAGTACGCCGTCCTTCGACTCGGCAAGGCTTGCTCCCAGGTTCATTGCAGTCGTCGTCTTGCCGACGCCACCGTTCTGATTGGCGACGGCGATCAAGACTGGCTCCGGAGATGTGCTCATGCCATCCCAACATCAAGACGTTTGGTGGAAGTTAGCATCGGATGCGCCGAGCCGTCCAGGTGTTTTGACGCCACGATGTCTGGAAGTTTTAACGTCGCATTTGAAGGAACCCTGATGGCGCTCCGCTGCGCCGCATCTGATCTTCAGGTTCTGCGCCGGGCGAGCCGTCGAGCATCATCGTCCTTCCCGCGTCGCTACGCATCGGGTGGCCGCGCACCGAGATGATGCTGTCTGACCAGTGTACAAAGTACCTGAACACCCAGGTTTAGAAGGCCCAGCAACGGGTTGAAAATCACACCGGCTTATGGTCTAAGGGCGACCATTTTCTAGGCAGGGTGAAATGAGTAGAAGGTCACTGTCGTTTCTTGGCGTCTTGTTGGTCGCGCTCGTCGCGGTTGCAGTGGTTGTGAATCGCGATTCGATTCAGGGTGTTGCGAGCAACGCGGACATAAGCCTGTCCGCGAACGAATCGCAGTACATCTTGGGGCAGACCGTGGTGTTCACAGGGTCTCTCGCCTTCGCCGACGGCGAGACGGCAGCTGTCTCGAGGGTCCGGCTGCTCAACACACAGGGCCCTCAGGCACTGGACCTCGAATTGCCGGTTGCGGATACAGCGGGCCAGTTTATCGACATCTCCACTCAGGTCTCGGGCACGCTGCTTGTGAACGTTTCCCTCAACAACGTCACTTCGCTGGGAGGGACCCTGCCCGGGGGAACCCTGCCCGGTAACGCGCCTGGGACCGCCCTGCCCTCTGGAGGAAACTTCATCGGACTCACGGGCGGCGGGTCGATAGACTACGTCGTCAAGTGGACCCCTCCCGTTTTGCTGGAGCCAGCGCCGGTTTTCACCCTCATTCCGAGCACCGACTCCTTGTTCTCCATACCTTTACTGACACCACCCGTCCAAGGCAGTGGCACGGTGCTGCCGGCGACCGATCTTCGTTTCACGGTACCGACCATTGGGGCCCCCAGCGGCACCGCGCTGCCGCAGGCCACGTTTGCGTTTAACGTCCCGTCTCTCTCGGTGGCGACGAACGCCTCCACCAGCGTTCCCGACCTTCCGGACACGAAGTTCGCCACCACTAGCCCTACCGACGTTGGCGGGTTCGAGATACCGGACCTTCTGGCGCTTGGACTCATCGCCTCGGCGCCGGCGGGGGTCCAGGACTTTCCGAGCACCTCGGTGGCGTTCGACATCCCCGATCTGGTAGCCCTCGGCGCTGTACCTTCCGCGCCCGCCGGCGTTTCCAACCTGCCCGAGGCCGGCGTGGCCTTCCCGATAGCGGGCTCGCCTGCTCCTCGGGGCCTGGGCACCGACGGCTCGAACTTCTGGGTCATCGAGGATGGAACCGGCCCCGGGGGAGTTGACCGGCTGGTCAAGCTAGACAACACCGGCACATCGACGTCCAGTCCATCGGTGCTCGCCACGATAGACGGTCCGAGCAGCGACCTCGAGGGTGTCGCGTTCGCCAACGGCCATCTGTGGATTGTGGAGAATCTGCACCGCTGCTTCGATGACATCGATACGGCGCGCTGTGACCGATCGCATCGGGTCTTCAAGATCGATCCGTCAGATCCTCCGAACGCAACCACGACAACGTGGGCAACCACGGGCAAAGCCGTGGCGATTATCAGCGCCCCGAATACCGGCGCCGAGCTAGCCGGCATCGCCGTCGAGGGCAGCGGCGCCTCCGCCTCTCTGTGGCTCGTCGATCGCTTTGGATTCGCTCTCTTCAACATCTCGCAGACCGGAAGTGAGATAAGCACAGTTTTCCCAGACCGGTTTGTTCCGAACATGGACGGTATCGCCTTCAGCAACGACACTCTGTATACGGTCGACAGCGTCGCCGCGCGTATCATGCAGTGGACCAAGACCGGCAAGTTCATACAGCAGTTTGACGTCGTCCAGGAGGGCACCGCCACGGCCGTGCCGGGCATCCGAGGCATGACCTTCAAGACGGTCAGCGGCAAAGACATCCTGTATCTGGGGAGCTCGGACGGCAACGTGTACGATGCCTTCTTCGCTCCCACGGTGACTACCGACCCGAAGGGAATCACCTTCTCGGGCAGCTCCTCGACCGTCGGCGAGGCCTTATGGATCTTGGTGAACGCCGAGCCGAAAGATAAACTCATGAAGGTTTCCACCTCCACCGGCGCGCTCGTCACGAGCTTCGGCGCCAGCGGCGCCGTAGACGCCCCCAGCAACAAGACCGAAGGCATGACCTTCCTCGGGGGCAGCCTGTGGATCGTTGCAAATGAAGACTTCAACCCCACGCTGTATAAGGTGAACGCCAGCACCGGAGCGTTGACCACTACATTCGACCTGACCGTCACGGCCTCGATCTTCGAAGAGCTCGGTGGGATAACGACCGACGGCACGAACCTGATCGTCCACACCAGGTCGTTCTTCAACAGCGTCTTCGTCCTTAACACCAGCGGCGCGAGGACAGGTAACGAGCAGGGGTTCCCTTGCTGCCCGACTTTCAACGGCGCTAGGGGGCTGGCCTACAACAGCGGCCGCAACCAGTACTTCGCCGCCAGGAACAGCGCGGTCGCCACCTACAACGACAACTTCGAGTTCCAGCAGGAGTTCAACCTCACCAGCACGTCCGCCATCAGCGGAATCGAAGGCGTCACCTTCGACGGAAGCATCATGTACGTCGCCCACGCCACCGGCAAGGTGAGCAAGAGCTTCCTGGCCAGCAGCGTGACCACGAGCCCTCGCGGCATAGCCTTCACCGGCTCCGGCTCGTCGGCTGGCGGGGCGTTGTGGGTCGTGGTGGACGCCGAGCCCAAGGACAAGCTCATGAAGCTCTCCACGTCCACCGGCGCCCTTGTGTCCGCCTTTGGGACCAGCGGTTTCGTGGACGCTCCCAGCAATAAGACCGAAGGCATCACCTTCCTCGACACGGGCAACCCGTCCACGAGCTTCCTCTGGATCGTTACCAACGAGTCCTTTGATCGCAAGCTCTACAAGATCAACATCACCACCGGAGCGGTCGTAGGGACGCCCTTCAACCTCGGCACCACCGCCAACATATTCGACGACCTGGGCGGGGTCACTACCGACGGCACCAATCTTGTCGTCTACTTCAAGTCGTTCAACGAGGTCGTCAAGATCGACCCATCTAACGGCTTCGAGGTAGAGCGATCGTTCTTCTGTTGCCCCAACGCCTTCGGCGCCAGCGGCTTCGCGCGCCATGCAACCCGTAACCAGTACTTCTCGGCCAAAAACGCATCGCTGCTGACTCTCGATTCGAGCCTTCAGAACGTCGTAAAGGAGCAGACGCTCCAGGTCGACAGCTCGATAATGACCGGCAACGTCGAAGGCCTGGTCTTCGACGGCGACGTGCTCTACGTGGCCTATAAGCAAGGGACTCAGGGTAGGGTAAGCCGCGGGGCGCTTCGCGTTACGGTCGGGACGGCGCCCAGGGCGCTGGCCTTCTCAGCGGCCGGCAGTGTGCTGAACGGCGTCTCCATCGGCCGGGCTCTGTGGATACTGGTCGACGGCGATCCCCTCGACAAGATCCTCAAGGTCGATCCGGACACCGGAACCCTGGACACCGCGTTCGGGACAAAAGGCGCCGTCGACGCGCCTTCCAGCAAGATTGACGGCATGACCTTCTTGAGCGGTTTCCTCTGGCTGGCCTCCAACGAGTCCTTCGACCGCAAGCTGTACAAGCTCAAGGGAACCGACGGCAGCCTATCTCAGAGTTTCAACGTCGGAGGCTTCCCCAACGGGTTTATCTTCGACGACATCGGAGGCTTGACCAACGACGGGACCAACCTCATGGCGATGCTCAGGCCGCCCAACGATCTTGTCATCATCGACACACTCGGCAACCACGTCGAAACAAGGTTCGGGTTTAGTCTGCCCCAAGGCGCGACCGCGGCTGCCTTCCGCTCTGGAGCGGAACACCTAATGGCAGCCAGGAACTCTAAGATCGTTCAGTACACCGCCACCAGCAGCATCTTCGACTCCGTCGACGAGTTCATAGTCGTAGACGCCACCAGCACGCTGCCGCTGGCCGATATCCACGGCTTGACCTTTGATATGGGGACGGCTGGAGACGTTACAGACGACACGCTCTACATCGCCGACAGGAGCACGGGCAAGATATCCAAGACGGCCATCCCCTCCGATGTCACCAACAGTCCGCGAGGGCTGGCCTACGACTCGACCAACGACGAGCTCTACATACTGGTCGACGGCAAGTCGGCGGACCACATCGTGGTCGTCGACGCCAGTGCCACGTCGTCGCCGGCCGTCATCCGCGACTTCGAGACCCCGAACAGCGGAGCAGACTCGATTACGTTCTTGAATGGCGCCCTGTGGGTGGCGTCCCGGGACGATCAGTTCTGCTGCCCGCCGCCGACGATCCACAAGCTGGCCTCCACGACAGGGGCCGTTTTGGGCCAGATCACGCCTGACGTGTTCGACCGAATTCTGGGCCTGAGCAACGACGGCACCTCGCTGATCGTGACGCCCGAGTTCGGCGGACCGCACGCGGTCTTCATCAACCCCATCGATGGGTCCCAGCAGAAGACGACCTTCTTCTTCGACCCGTTGAGCGCGCAGGGGTTTTTCCAGGAGGGATTCCAGTCGCTGGCCTTCGCCACGACCTCGGAAGAGTTCTTCCCCATCAAAAACGCCGACGTGACCCGTTTCGACGAGGACGGCCGTAAGCTCGAGGCGTTCACCATCTCTGAGCCGGGCTTCGCCAGCATCAAGGGCGCGGTATTTGTCGGCGACACGCTCTACCTCGCCGGACCGGACGACGGCGTCAACGTCGTCAGGTCGGCAAATATACCTCTGCCGGCGATCACCATTACGAACGACCCGCGGGGCATGGCCACAGACGGCACCGACCTCTACGTGATCGTGGACGCCACACCGGTCGACAAGATCCTCAAGGTGCGCGCCACGTCGACGCCCGGCTCGCTGGTAACGAGCTTCGGCAGCGGCGGCGCTGTGGACTCGCCAGGCCGCGAAACCGACGGCATGGCATTTCACAACGGGTTCATCTACGTCGTCACCAACGACGAGCGCACGGTTCTCGACGATTTCGGCGGATTCTTCGTCGCGTCGTTCCCGGTCATCCACCAGTTGGACTCGGCCACCGGCGAAGAGTTGAACCAGTTCGAGATCCGATTGCACTCGAGCGGTCCATTCGGACCCCCAGGGCCGCCACCCCTCGTGTTCGACAAGATCGGAGCGTTGGCGAGCGACGGAGCCTTCCTATACGCCGGTGTCAAAGGCATCGAGGGGCCTACCGGTATCTGGTACAAGATTGACGTTCAGAACCCCGAGGCGGTGCCGCCCGCGGAGATAGTCTCGGAGTTCGCCGGCATCCTGCCCTTAATTGCCGGCTTCGAGGCCATGGAGTTCACTCCCGGGGCCGCATTCTCGGACGATCGGTCTCTCCTGGCCAGCGGTGCCATCGGCGGCGGATCGGCGACTGTCATCGCGCGGTTCGACCGAGACACCGGTGTAATGTTCGACCAGTTCGATCTCAGCGCTAACTCAACGGTCAAGGACATCAGGGGCATGGCCTACGCCACGTCCACGAAGACGCTCTACATCGCCGACGACCAGACCAACTCGATCTTGGGAACGGCGCTTCCGGAGAATACCGGCGTCGAGGTGACCACGGTCGGCAGCTATGGCAGCCAGCTACAGGTCGTCGCGGACTCGCTCAGCGTTCAGAGCCCGCAGGTCGCCTACTCCGTTGTGCGCAATCCCGAAGTCGTCGTCGAGGTCACCGCGCCGTCCAACAACTTCATCCTCACGGGCTCAACGACGACCATCAGCGGGCGAGTCAACGACCCGTCCGTGACCCAGGTTACCGTTGGCATTCAGCTGCCCTTCACCCGGTTCGTAGACGACCAGGCGATCGCGGGGCAGTCCGAGGCCCTGTGGACTCTGGGATCAGGCGGGGGCAGCGCAGTTTGGCACGTCGCGTGCTCCAACGCATCGCCGGGTCTCCCGTCGGCGCAGAGGACCGTCTCGCCCCCGTGCTCGTGGCGCTATTCCGTGCCTGACGGCAGCAGCTTCGACACCGGTTCGCGGACGCATGGCGACCTCACCACAGTCGATATCATCCCGGTGAGCGCCGGAGCAGAGCTGAGCTTCTTCACCGGCTACGCCACCGAGCTATCGCCGGACGTCGACGTCAAGGCGGTGGAGATAGCACGCGTCACCACCGACGTGCAGGGCAACGATGTGGTGGGCGAGTACAAGCCGATCATCCACATCGTGGGTAAGGGCGGCGGATTCGCGCCCCCACCTCCGAATGCGGAGGCGGGGTTCCAGTACCTCGAGTTGAATCCGCTGTTCATCAACCCGGGCCTGGTGCCCGTGCAGGTAGATCTGACCCCGTTCGCGGGACAGCGGATAAAGATACGCTTCCGCTTCGACAGCGGCGATGAGTTGGGTAACGACGGCGAGGGCTGGTACCTGGACGACATCGTCGTCGCCGGCTCCGGCACCAAGACGGTCCAGGTGTCGACCACCCCGCTGGACCCACCTGTGGTGGCGGTCGTGAACGGCACCAGCACAACGCTGTTCCGCGCCTTCAGCCAGAGCTTCATCCTCGCCGAGGGCAAGAACATCGTCATTGCCAGCGGAGCGCAGTCCTACGCCCCCTTCAAGGCCGGGCAAGCCCAGGTCGAGGGGTTTGTGGACACGACGATGCCGCAGGTTACGCTCGGGGGGATTCCCCCGACGACCAATCAGCTGGTCCAGACGCTGGCCGGCACCGTCAAGGATGACACTCTGCAGTCGTTGGTCGTCAGCCAGATCACGTTCGATGGTCAGTCGACCACCACACAGACCATCTTCAGCGTAAGCTCGATACCCTCGCAGGGCACGTTCACCGTGCCGGTAAGCCTGGTGGAGGGTAAGAACACCTTCAGGGCAGTCGCCCTGGATGGCGGTGGCCTCTCGTTCACCACCACCTTCGACGCTATCGGGGACATCACCGCTCCCGGCGTCTCCGACGACGGGGCCATATACCCAGTCGGCGCCGTCTCTGCCAGGTCCGGCGACGAGCTGATCTTCCAGGTCACGGCCGACGACGGCTCGGGCGATGTGAGCGGCGTTCAGAAGGTCGAGCTGCTCATAGGGGGCGAGACCTCCGGTGAGCTGTTGCCCGCGGCCGAGATACCGAGCATCGTCCGGTCGAAGTTCGGAATCACGGGCAACTTCGTCCTGTTCACATCGGTGCCGGCCGGCATACCGCCGGGCAAGTTCTCGATTCAGGTGAGGGCCACGGACAACGCGGGCAATACCGCGGACACCACGATTTCCGGTGATGTGACCGCGTCCCTCAAGGCGCAGAACATCTTCCTGTTCGAGGGCGCCAACCTCGTCGGCATCAACCTGCAGGACACGAACGCGACGCCCGCGTTCGCAATAGACGACGTGCTGGCACAGGCTCTCGACACCTCGGTGCTCGATCCCAGCTTCGCGTCGTCGTTGTCGGCGGCCCTGGCCAATACCACGGCCACCTCAGG
Organism: Chloroflexota bacterium; assembly: GCA_022566795.1. GTDB lineage: Bacteria > Chloroflexota > Dehalococcoidia > Lucifugimonadales > JADFIF01. The sequence continues at coordinate 1,895 of JADFIF010000116.1, read as the reverse complement.
CGGAATCGCGGGTGGCAGCGTCATCGGCGTCGCCAGCGCCTCAGGCCTCGCGGCCGGCGACCGAATCGCCGTCGGCTCGGGTGACACGACGCTGACCGTGGACGCTTCCGCGGGCGCCAGTGTGGTGTCCGTGGGCGGCACCTCCGGCTTCTCCGTGGGCCAGACCATCGTCCTCAGCGGTGCCAAGGGCTCCTTTGGCCTGGGCTACAGCGCTGGCTTCGCCACATCTTCTGTCACGGCGATGTCAACGACCACCTTGACGCTGTCCCCGAGCATGAGCGCGACCCACTTCGAGGGTGCCCGAGTCACCGGCGTGCAGCACGCAAGGGTGGCGTCCGTTAGCGGTACTGCGGTCACCATCGACGGAACCTTCTTGATCGAGCCGCCGGCCGGCACGACGGTTGCCGAGGAGTCGAAGCTGGGTGACATCATCTCCGCCATCTTCTTCTTCACCGGCGGCGTCAGCGTCGGTGCGGGCAGCACTCAGGGTGTATTCCAGCAGTTCATCCCAGGCGTCGGCGGCGATCTCACCACCCTCAGCCAGGGTAGAGCCTACTGGTTCATCACGAATACCCAAGCCTTCGACCGGTCCGACCCGCTGCCCGGGTTCGTGGAAGGACCCATCATCCCAGTGGTAATGCAGCTGGACGGCGTGCTGTTCGACCCGACAGGCTCACCGCCATCGCTGCCGTCGACGGTGGAGCTGAGCAAGGCCGGTTGGCATCAGATCGCCCTCATCTCGGAGCAGGACCGGACCGTCGAGAACGGTGTCAGAGGCCTGATAGTCGGCGGCGCGCCGCAGTTCACCTCGCTGAACGAGTTCCAGAAGTTCATCCAGTTCGACCCGATTGCGGGTGATGTGGAGATAGTCGGAGGCGTGTTCAACCCGCTGTTCGTGGGCAACGTAGCCAACCCCGGAGACATAATGCAGGTGGGTCGCGGCTTCTACATCTTCATGACGGAAGCGGGTACGCATACGCCGTAAGGCGCTAGCCAAAGCCTCGGTTTTGGACCGGACTAATAGGGGAGTCGCCGTGGGTAGACCGGCGCGGGCAGGTTCTATGGGGCCTGACTGTGCCGGCCCCGCGCAGACGGCGCGTGTAATGGGGGAGGCCCTCCTTGGGCGGCCCACCGGCCCCCCGGTGGGATTCGCTAGTTAGGAGGGCTTTCCTTTGCCAACGGGTAGGTCTCCCGACTCTGGGGAGACGAAGAATCGATGGGCTGAATTGCTCAGCCGAGGTCGGTGTATTGTGACCAGAATTACCTCTCGCTGGATAGTCCTCTTGGGCCTGATGCTTGGATTTGCCCTATTTGCCGTAGTCGATGGCCTGTCATCTCCCGTGGTGCGAGCGGTGCCGCTCCCGCCGGCCGTCTTCTGGGGAAGCGTCACCGTGGCGGGGAGCCCCGCCGCGGGCGGTATTGCCATAGAGGCGAGGATCAACGGCTTCGACTACGCCTTCTCGTCGACGGCTTCCAACAACACTCCAACGACGGCCGGCGATGGGACCTACGGCCGGGACAGCAACGTCTTCCAGGTGCTTGCCGACGACCCCTCCACCAGCGCCGTCGAAGGAGGGACCACCGGCGACACCATCGCGTTCTTCGTCGGCGGGTCGTTTGCGCGCTCGGCAACGTTCAGGGGCGGCTCGGTGACGCAGCTCGATCTGTCGGTCTCTTCCATTGCGCCGCCTCCTGCCCCTACACCTACACCACCTCCGCCTCCGCCTCCAGCCGGCGGCGTTCCGCCCGGCGGCGTGATACCTTCTCCGACCCCGACCCCGACCCCTACGCCGACGCCGGTGCCGCAGCCGACCCCCATAGCGCCCGCCGATGTCGAGAACGCCACGCTTGAAGAGGCGGTCGCCATAGTCGAAGAGGCGACCGTCGAGGAGGCG
>JADFIF010000115.1 GCA_022566795.1 Chloroflexota bacterium | reverse complement strand
GGCGGCGTCTTCCTGCTGGACGAGCTGGCTCGGGGCTCCATCGGAGCCATGACGGGCTTCGCCTATCCTGAGGTTCTCGTACAGGTGTGCCGGCATATGGCCGAGGGCGACCGCCGGAAGGCCGAAGAGGTGTTCTACCGGCACCTGCCGCTGATTCAGTTCGAGGGCCAGGAGGGCATCGGCCTGTCCATCCGAAAGGCTGCCCTGCACCACCGCGGCCTAATAAGCACGCCGACGGTGCGGCATCCAGGCGGGGGAGTCGCGGAGAAGACCCGCCGCGAGCTCCTGGACCTGATCGAGACGCTGGGGCTTTAGAGGCGGCGGGAGCTGAGCGCCTCGGACGGCTCGGAAGGCACCACATGGAAAGGCCCTTACGCGCCGGAAAGCTGCCTCTCGAAATACTCTCCCAGATGCTGGAGAGGGTCGAGATTCGCGACCCCAGGGTCTTCCTGGGGCCTGCCGCCGGCGAGGATGCCGCGCTCATCGACTTTGGCGATCGCTACCTAGTAGCCAAGACCGACCCTGTAACCTTCGCCACTGACCTCATCGGCTGGTACGTTGTCCAGGTCAACGCCAACGACCTGGCCGCCATGGGCGCCACGCCGCGATGGCTGATGGCAACCCTGCTTCTGCCCGAGGGAACGACCGGAGGCGAGGCACAGGCGATCTTCGACCAGATCCTCGAGGCCTGCGAAGGGCTGAATGTAGCCCTCGTCGGGGGCCACACCGAGATCACCTACGGCCTGCCACGGCCATTGGTGGTCGGCGCGATGCTCGGCGAGGTGCGCAAGGACAGGGTCGTGCTCACGTCCGGCGCTCAAATCGGAGACGCCATCGTGCTGACCAAGGGCATCGCCATCGAGGGCACGGCCATTCTCGCCCGCGAAGCCAAGGACCGGCTGAGGGCTGCCGGGGTGGCCGCAGACCTGATCGAAAAAGCCAAGGGTATGCTGTTCGACCCGGGCATCAGCGTCGTCCGGGATGCCGCCGTCGCCTGCGAGGCCGCCGACGTCCACGCCATGCACGACCCGACTGAGGGCGGGCTCGCCACGGCATTGCGCGAGCTGGCAACCGCCGCGGGTGTCGGCCTGACCACCGACCTGCGTCGCCTTCCCGTGGTGGACGAGTGCCGTACGATCTGCGAGGCGCTGGAGCTCGACCCCCTGGGCCTAATCGCCTCCGGCGCCCTGCTGCTGACGGTGAGCGCCGCGGACGCCGCTGGAGTGATCGAGGCACTGGGCCGCGAAGGCATCCCGGCGTACGAGATCGGACGGGTGACGCCGCCCGAGGGCGGGCTGAGGCTCATGACCGAGGAAGGCTCCACGGCGTTGCCCTCCTTCGAGCGAGACGAGCTGGCGCGGTTCTTGGAGAGTGAGTAGTCGGCAAGCAGTCCGAAGCCTGGGTCATCTATGCTAAACTGGGTCGATGAATTCTGCCAGTCTACGGAGGCGGCTTGCCTGAACAGGACTTCGCCCAAGAGTTCGCCATCAACTGGTCCGTCGTGCTGCTGGTCGCGGGCGTCGGCCTCGCGGCCATTCTCGGTATGTTCATGGCCTCCCGCATCATGGCGCCGAGACGGCCATCCGCCATGAAAGACATACCCTACGAGTGCGGCATCGAGCCCGCTCCCTTCGTCAGGTCGCAGATCCAGATCCGCTACTACGTCTTCGCCATCCTGTTTTTGATCTTCGACGTCGAAGCGGTGTTCCTGTTCCCCTGGGCGATCGTATTCCTCGACAGCATCCCGGCCGTCTTCTACGAGATGCTGATCTTCATCGGGATTCTCGCGTTCGGCGTCCTCTACAGCTGGAGAAAGGGCGTGCTTCAGTGGACATAACCCAGGGCCGGGGCAACACGCCGGCGGAAAGCATCTTCGAGAGGGTGCTGCCGAACGCCGTGACCGCCAAGTCGAGCGAGCTCTTCGCCCATGCGCGCAAGTCGTCGCTTTGGACGCTTTCCTTTGGCCTCGCGTGCTGCGCCATCGAGATGATGAGCACCCACATGTCCCACCACGACCTCGACCGCTTCGGCGTCGTCACGTGGCCGTCGCCCCGCCAGGCCGACGTGATGATCGTGGCGGGCACGGTGGTCAAGAAGATGGCGGACCCCATCAAGCTGCTGTACGAGCAGATGCCGGACCCCAAGTGGGTCATCGCCATGGGGAGCTGCGCCACCAACGGCGGCCCCTACTACCGCTCCTACTCGGTAGTCATGGGCGTGGACCATCTAATCCCGGTGGACGTTTACGTGCCGGGCTGCCCCCCACGCCCCGAGGCGCTGATGTACGGCATCATGCAGCTTCAGGAGAAGATCCTAAAGGACGCCAAGGAACGTGGAGCAACCTCCCAGGCCTCCTAGACAGAGGCGTGAGCCCGAGGTACCGGAAGCTCCCGTTGCTCTCGACGAAAGAGGCACCGCGCTGTCGGCGCTGATTCGGGATGTCTTGAAGGAGTTCGAGGTCGAGGTCGGCGCTGCCGTCGACGAAGTCGTCGTGACCGTCAAGCCTGAGGACGTCTCGGCTATCTGTCGCATCGCCAAGGATGATCCGTCCCTCGACTTCAAATATCTGCGCTGCCTCTCCGTCGTCGACTACATCGAGACGCTCGAGGTCAACTACCATCTATTCTCTCTCGACAAGCGCCACAAGGCTGTGCTCAAGGCATCTGTGCCCACCGAGGAGCCCCACGTGCCATCCGTGATCTCGGTCTGGCGTGGAGCGGACTGGTTCGAGCGCGAGGGCCACGACCTGTTCGGCGTGGTTTTCGACGGCCATCCGAACTTGACGCCGCTGCTGCTCTACGAAGGCTTCGAGGGGTTCCCGGGCCGCAAGAGCTTTCCGTTCCACGAGTATGACGAGTGGTAGGGGGCGCCGGGGGTCAGGGCTCAAGATCTTGCGCGCGGGTTGCATTCGGAACCCTAAAAATGACAGGGCAACACGCCGCCACCCACCGGGAAGCCCAGACGATAGCTGAAGGCTGACAACTCAGATTCATGCAAGTCCAACAACAGGCGCGCACCGCCGACACCATAGACCTGATGATCAACATGGGTCCTCAACACCCGAGCACCCACGGTGTCTTTCGCGTCGTGATCTGGGTCGACGGCGAGCGCATCGTCAAGGCCGAGCCCCACATTGGCTACCTGCACCGCGGCTCGGAGAAGCTCTGCGAGGGCGAGCTCTACAGCCAGGTCATCACGCTGTTCGACCGTCTGGACTACGTGGCCAACCTCAACTGCGAGCTGGCGTTCTGCCTCGCCGTCGAGAAGCTGATGGCGCTGGAGGTGCCCGACCGGGCCAGCTACATTCGCGTGATCCTTTGCGAGCTGAACCGCATCGCCAGCCATATGCTGTTTTACGGAGTATACGGACTCGACGTTGGCGCCATGACCCCCATCCTCTACGGCTTCCGCGAGCGGGAGCGGATACAGGGCCTGTTCGAGAGCGTCACCGGGGCGCGCATGATGCACAACTTCATTCGGGTAGGCGGGGTCAAAGAGGACCTAAGGGATGATTTCGAGCCACGGATGGCCGTGCTGTTGGAAGAGCTCAAGCAAGGCATCGAGGAGTGCGACGATCTACTGTCGCAGAACGAGATGTTCCTGGCGCGCACCAAGGGCATCGGGACCATTGGCCCAACCGAGGCGATAGACTTCGGCGTGACCGGACCGTCTCTAAGGGCCAGCGGCGTGCTGGAGGATGTCCGGATCTCGGAGCCCTATTCGATATACGAACGCTTCGACTTTGGGGTACCCGTCGGGACCTATGGTGACTGCTGGGACCGGTACTACGTCCGCGTCGAGGAGATGCGCCAATCACTGAAGATAATTGAGCAGGCGATGGCTCAGATGGAACCGGGCCCGGTTGCCGCCAACGTCCGGCGAATAGCGCGGCCTCCCAAGGGGGAGGTGTACGTGCGCACCGAGTCGCCTCGGGGCGATTTTGGGGTGTTCCTGGTCAGCGATGGCAGCGACAAGCCATACCGGCTCAAGGTTCGCGCGCCGTCATTCGCCAATCTGCAGGCCCTGCAGTACCTGCTTCGCGACGCGTACGTGGCCGACGCCGTCGTCATCCTCGGGTCCATCGACATCATTCTGGGCGAGGTCGATAGGTGACGGTCGTTCAGGGGATCTACTACGCGCTGGGCGCCCTGGCGTTGTTCGTGTTCCTGTCCTTCATGGTGCTGGTCCTGACCTGGGTGGAGCGCAAGGCGCTGGCCCGCATCCAGATGCGAATGGGGCCGATGCGAGTGGGGTTCCACGGCACGCTTCAGCCGCTTGCCGATGCGATGAAGCTGGTCCTGAAGGAGGACATCCTGCCGTCGTGGGCGGACCGGCGGGTCTACTGGCTGGCGCCACTGGCGGTTTTCATACCTTCGCTTCTGCTCTGGGCGGTGATTCCGGTGGGCCGAGACCTGGTCCTTGCCAACCTCGAGCTGGGCCTCTTCTACATCGTGGCGATCTCGGTGCTCACGGTGATGGGGCTGCTAATGGCGGGTTGGGGCTCGGCCAACAAGTATGCGATGCTCGGCGGGCTGCGCGCGGCCGGCCAGCTCGTCAGCTACGAGATCCCCTTCATCATGGCGATCCTCGCGGTGGCCATGCTCGTGCAGTCCCTCAACCTCGAGACGATCGTCGACGGGCAGCGCAACTTCGCCTACATACTGGTGCAACCCCTTGGCCTCTTCATCTTCCTGACGGCGGGTCTTGCCGAGCTGGGCAGGACGCCCTTCGATATCCACCACGCCGAGTCCGAGCTCGTCGGCGGGCCCTTCATCGAGTACAGCGGCGCGCACTGGGCCGTCTTCTTCCTGGCCGAGTACATCAACACATTTACCATCGGGGCGCTGACAGTGCTCCTGTTTCTCGGCGGGTGGCGCTGGCCAGCGATGCCGTTCGATGGCTTTGCCCACTCCACTCTGTCCGTAATCTGGTTCCTGGCCAAGACGTACGCGGTCATTCTCTTTATCTTCTGGATACGGGGCACCTACCCCCGGCTCAGAATCGACCAGCTCATGGCTTTCGGCTGGAAGCTGCTCGTACCCCTGTCGTTCGTGAACATCGTCATCACCGGAATCGTGCTTTTCTACGGCTGGCCGCTCTGGACCCTGACGCTGATCTCTCTGGTATTATTGGGTGCGACGTTCTACGCGATATCCAGACATCAGGGCACCAGGCTGGAGAGGATGACCGTCACGGTTCACTCGTTCCGGGGCACCCGGTCGGAACCGCCGGTGGTGCAGCCGCAGCCTGAGGCGGCATTGGAGGATTAGGTAATTCTGAGCAATCCCAACAGACGACGTTTTGCTGAGGAGCCCGCGGCTAAGAATCTCCGGCGACAGGGACCCTCCACTCCGTTCAGAGCGACATTTCTGTGGCGCGCGTCGGTCATCGAGGTGCGGCGTTGATCGGCTTCTTGGAAGGGCTGGTCGTCACCCTGAAGACGACCCTGAGGCGGCCGGTGACCGCTCAATACCCGGACCCGAACAAGCGTATTCAGGTCGCCGCGCGCTTCATGGGGTTTCCTGCCCTCACCTGGGATGCCGAGGTCGCCGAGCCGTACTGCACGGGATGCATGGTCTGCATCAGGGACTGTCCGACGCAGTGCATGAGCGCGCAGATGAAGGACAACCCGCTCTTTTCGGAAGGGAAGAGCAGGCGCCGCAAGATCATCGAGGAGTTTGAGATCAACCTCGGGCGGTGCATACTCTGCGGCATATGCGTCGACGTCTGCAACTTCGACGCCATTGAGATGGGCCACGAGCACGAGCTCAGCAAATACGAGCGCAATGGCAACCGCGTGGACCTGCCTCAGCTCCTAGAGATGGGCAAGGAGTACCAGGCCGAGGTCGGCTGGAAGCCCGAGCAGCCGGAGAAGAACAGTGGCGTGCCGCTTAAGCAGGACTCTGCACCAGATGACGAGGCGGTGCGCACCAGCGCCACGGCTGCGCCGGCCAAGGAGATAAGCCAAGAGGAGAGGTTGGCGGCCGCCCGCGCCAGGGCCCAGGCCAAGCAGGGAGCAACTTCGGAAGCCGCCGGGGAGGCGCCCGCGAAGGATATCACCAATGAGGAGAGGTTGGCCGCCGCCCGGGCCAGGGCCCAGGCCAAGCGAGGGGCCGGCGAGACTGCTGCCGGCGAGGCCACCTCGCCCACGACGCCGCCGACCACCACACCAACCATGACGCCAACCGTGACAAAGGAAGAGCGGCTCGAGGCCGCCAGAGCCAGAGCTCGGGCCAAGCGCGAAGACGCGAAGCAAGCAGACGCGCCTCAGGAGAGCGGCGCTCCCGTAGACGCCGAGAGCGGCTGATGGTCACCCCGTCGCTCGTCCTTTTCTACGCCGCTGCCGCCCTCACCCTAGGGGGCGGTCTTGGCGTGGTGATGACCCGCAACATCGTCTACGCGGCCTTCGCCCTGCTTGTGGCGATGATGGGGGTCGCCGGTGTCTTCCTGCTGATGTTCGCTGAGTTCCTGGCCCTGGTCCAGGTGCTAATCTACGGTGGCGCCATCGTCATTGTTATCCTCTTCGCACTGATGCTGACGCGCGTTCAGGACTTCGAGCACCTCTCGGACAACCGGCAGTGGCCTATCGCCGCCGTGGTAGCTGCGGCGATATTCGGCCTGCTCGCGGCGTCGACGGTCGGTACCAGCGTCCGGACGACTACGGATGCGGCGGGCGCCACTGTCCGAACACCGGTTGCCTTCGACGCACTGGGCGAGAGCCTCTTCACTCAATGGGCGGTGCCCTTCGAGGTGGCCTCCTTGGTGCTGCTGGTGGCGCTCATCGGTGCGGTCGTACTCGTTCGCACCAGTGGAGGGCGGGATTGATCGAGCTCGCCCACCTCCAGGTCGTCAGCGCGGCCCTGTTCACCATCGGCATCTACGGAGTGCTGGCCAGGCGCAGCGCTGTTCTCATCTTGATGTCCATCGAGCTCATGTTGAACGCCGTCAACATCAATCTGATCGGATTCGCGACCTTCGTCGACTTTGGGGGGGCTGAGCGGGCCCTGGGCCAGGTACTGATCATCTTCGTGATAACCATCGCGGCCGCGGAGCTGGCGCTGGCAATCGCCATCATCCTCCGTCTCTACAGGAACCGCTCGTCGGTAAATATCGACGAGATCGATCTGATGAAATGGTAGCGGGCAAGGTGAACACTCAAGATGCCCTTCGCTAGCTCGATCGGAGTCGAGTGGGCCTGGGTGATCCCGGCGCTCAGCGCCTCCGCTTTCTTCATCGTCGTCATCTTCGGCAGGTTCCTCCCAAAGCAGGGTTCATTCCTCTCCATCGTCGCCATCTTCCTGGGCTTCGTTCTGTTCTGGTACGTCCTGCGCGACCTGCTCCAGAGCGGGCCCGCCTCGTTCAGCCTCAACTGGCTGACCGTCGGCGCCTTGCACATCACCTGGGGCGTGTCCGTCGACCGTCTGGCCGTCACGATGCTTGGGCTGGTGACCTTCGTGGCGCTGCTGATTCAGGTCTACTCGCTCGAGTACATGCGCGGCGACCCTCGGCTTGGCTGGTACTTCGCCGTCCATGCGATGTTCGCCGCGGCCATGCTGGCCCTGGTGCTGGCCGACAACCTTCTGTTCCTGTACATCGCCTGGGAGCTCGTAGGCCTTGGCTCTTACCTGCTGATCGGCTTCTGGTACGAGCGCAGGTCGGCGGCGGAGGCGGCCAAAAAGGCGTTCGTCACCACGCGAATCGGCGACGTCGGGCTGCTGATCGGAATCATTCTGCTGTTCAAGGCCACCGGCACCTTCGACATCTCCACGATCTTCCACATCGCTGAGCAGGGGGGCATCAGCCAGGGGACGCTGAACGTGGCGATGTTCCTCATCTTCCTGGGCGCCATGGGGAAGTCGGCCCAGTTCCCGTTTCATGTATGGCTTCCCGACGCCATGGAAGGGCCGACGCCGGTGAGCGCGCTGATACACGCCGCGACGATGGTAGCCGCGGGCGTGTACCTGGTGGCACGCCTGCTGCCGCTGTTCGAGCTTGCGCCCACCGTGCTGCTCTTTGTGGCCACCATCGGGCTCGTGACGTTCCTGCTCGGCGCAGCTCTCGCGTTGGTGATGACGGACATCAAGCGGGTCCTCGCCTACTCGACCATCAGCCACCTGGGCCTGATGATGCTTTCCCTGGGAGCCTTCGGAGCGGCGGCGGCGATCTTCCACCTGGTGGCCCACGGCCTGTCGAAGGCGCTCCTGTTTTTGGGCGCCGGCAGCGTCATGCACGGCCTCGACGAGGAGACCGACGTGTGGAAGATGGGCGGCCTGCGAAGGCGAATGCCCATCACCGCGATAACGTTCGTAATTGGCGCCGCGGCGCTGGCCGGCCTGGCGCCGCTGAGCGGCTTCTTCAGCAAGGACGAGATCCTGCTCGCCGTTCTCGATCACCGGAACCCCGTGTTCATCGCGTTGGTGCTGGCGGGGGTTGTGCTCAGCGCGCTGTACATGGCACGCCTCGTCCTGGTCGTCTTCTTCGGCCAGTTCAGGGCTTCGTCCGGCCAGGCCCATGAGTCGCCCACCCTGATGACCGTCCCGCTGATGCTCTTGGCGTTCTTCGCCGCGACTGTCGGGTTCTTGGCGTTCGGCTGGACCGCTGCCTACCAGGGATTCGCCGCATTTCTATCCAATGCACGCGAGGTGGCGGATCTGCCGGGCCTGCGTTTCGAGTGGGAAATCGAGGTGTGGCTGACCGCCGTGTCGCTGCTGCTCGCCGTTGCGGGGGTGGGTATCGGTTGGCTGGTCTACTCCCGCGGGGCCATCTCCCACGCAAAGGTCGCCCAGCGGTACCCGGCGGTGTACAGGCTGCTGGTGCACAAGCTCTACATCGACGAGATGTACCAGTGGATGGTCGACAAGGTGGTCTTGTCGCTTGGACGCTTCGTCGCGATCTTCGACCGCGTCGTTGTGAACGATGCGGGTGTCGATGGCGCGGCGGCCACCGTGTGGCTCTCGGCGCTGCGGCTAAGGCTGGTCCAGACGGGGCGCATGCCCAATTACGGGCTGGCGATGGCGCTGGGTGTTCTCGGGCTGGCGCTGATCTGGTGGGTGGTGCAGACATGACCCTTGATCGGCATACGCGCCCCCCTCCTCAATCCTCCCCACGCAGGGAGGAGGCCAAAAATCCGCTCCCCCGCCGGGGGAAGGTTAGGCCTGTCCTGAGCGAAGCCCGAAGAGATGGGGGCTCGACCTATTGAGAGAACGGGCTTCCGGAACAATCAGGTCTTGGGAGAGGTCGAAGCCGTCAAGCACATGATACTGGAGGTACTGGCGTCCGGGTGAAGCGTGCGCCTATGAGAGAGAGGATTAAGAAACTATCTCAAATCCCGTCTGGGGAGTCCAGATCCCGACAAGTCGGGACTGGCAAGGGGCCTGGGGAGCCTGCCCTGAGCCTGTCGAAGGGATGTGCCCCCAGCAGCCAAGACCCTGAGGGCGGGTGGGAGGGAACAATGCATTTGCCTTTTGAGATAGTTTCTAAGAACTTCAAGGAAGAGGCATTCTGCTGTCCGATCACTCGGCAGCGGTGACCCGTCCAAACCGCAAATGGATACGTTCGACACTTACGTACTGTTCCTGCTGATCGTCCTGCCCCTCGTCGGGGCGGGGCTCATCATGCTCATACCCGGTCGCCGATCGCAGGAGATCCGGTGGACCGCCGCGGCCTTTGGCCTGACGGCCATGCTGCTGTCCTTCTACGTCTTTTTCTTCTACGACCACGAGGCCGGCGGGCTACAGTTCGCCAGGACGTGGCAATGGCTCGCCATTCCTGGACCGTGGCCTCTCGGAGACCAGGGAATATCGCTGGCCCTGGGAATCGACGGCATCTCCGCTCCGATGATACTGCTCAGCGGAATTGTCATGTTCACCGGCGTGCTCATGTCGTCGAGCATATCCGAGCGAAACAAGGAATTCTTCATCCTCTACTTCCTGCTGCTGGCCGGAGTCTTCGGTGTGTTCGCCTCGGTAGACATGTTCTTCTTCTTCTTCTTCTACGAGCTGGCGGTCTTGCCCATGTACCTGCTCATCGGCGTTTGGGGCAGCAGCACCACCTTCGCAACGTTCGCCCGCACCAAGGAGTACGGCGCAATGAAGCTGATGCTGTATCTGGTGGGCGGCAGCGTTTTGGTATGGATTGCGATCCTGGCCATGTTCGTCGAGGGCGGTCTGGGCACTTTCAACATGATCGAGTT
>JADFIF010000015.1 GCA_022566795.1 Chloroflexota bacterium | reverse complement strand
TTTGCCACCGTGGAACAGGTCAAGGCTCTCTGCAAGCGCGTTGGCCACCGTCTTGACGAGGCCACGGACGAGGACAAGAGGTTCGTCTTGGAGTCATTGGAGACGAAGGTGACCGTCGCAGCAGATGGGACGATTCGGGTCGCTTTCGCGCTCCCCATGCCATCGGCGCCCACTGTGTCCACTTGTCCTTCGTACAGTGCCACACCGTCCGAAAGTACCTTCGAGCGTACTAGTCCGGGCCGAAAGTGCGGCGGTCGTTGGCTGTAGACGCTTCGGGTGGCCCCCGCCGGCCGAGCTTGAGGAATGGGCGCGCAGCTGCGAAGTCGTGGGGCGGACGTCCTGGCACGTATCGTCAACTGCGGAGAGTCGCAATCGAGGACATGGCGGCCTCCCTTGAGATGCTCGCTATCTCGGCTAGGGCGCGGGCGTTTCGGTCTTGACGACGCCATTTCGGTAGAGGGCCTCGATGTCTTCCGGGGGGTACCCCGCCTCGGCGAGCACCTCGGCCGTATGCTCGCCCAGCAGTGGCGTCGAGCGGGCGTCTACGTTGGAGGTGGCGGCCAGTCTTATCAGATTTCGGGAGAGTTCGTAGCTCCCGATATTGGGGTGATGATGCTCGACGACCATATCATTGGCTGTAGCGTGCGGATCGGAGAAGAAGCCCTCATCGTACTCCTCGACGACGGGCGCACACGGGATTTTCGCGTCCTCCAGTATCCTCAGCCAGTGCGCCGACGGGTGCCGGCAGAGCGTTTGCGCCAGCTCGAGACTCAGCGCCAGGTCGTTTTCGGCGCGAGCATTCGGTGATGCAAACCGCGGGTCGCTCGCCAGGTCCTCTCGGTCCAGCGCCTTGCAGAGACCAACCCAACATTGGTCGCTTTCTGCCGCCAGATAAATCCAGCCGTCGGCGGTTTCGTAGAGGCGGTGGAGTGCCCCGAGGCCGTACTGTTCTTTGTCGGCAAGGCGGCGCGGGGGCTTGCCCCGAAACCTCATAAACTCTCCGGAGCTGATCACGATGCCCGCGTTCAAGAGGTTGGTGTGGACCTGCTGTGCCACGCCTGTGCGCTCTCTGGCGAACAGCGCCATGATGGCGCCCAGCGTAGCCATTGCGCCGGCAACGTAGTCGTTGGGCGCCAACCGGCCGAGGAAGACCGGCGGGTTCTCCGGACCACCCTGGGCCCGTTGCAACCCGATGAGGGCCTGGGCCAATGGGTCCAGGCCGGGCCGGTGCGCGTATGGGCCGGTCCAGCCGAACGCGGTCACGTGGGCCTCGATGATAGAGGGGTTCAGCCCGCCCAACGCTTGGGTGCCAATGCCAATCCGGTCCGTCGCCCCAGGGCGCATGTTGGCCACCAGGATGTCCGCCTGGGTGGCAAGCTTTTTCACCACCTCTCTTCCTTCTTCCGTGCGAGCGTTGACCGATATCGACCTCTTGTTGGAGTTGAGGAGGTAAAAGTACGGAGGGGCGGTGGGCCGGGAGATGTCCCCTTCGGGAGGTTCCAGTTTGATCACGTCGGCGCCAAGGTCGGCGAGTAGCTTCCCGGCGGTGGGACCGGCTATCACGTTGGCTATCTCCAACACCCTCACGCCCGCGAGAGGCTGTGATAGGGTGTCCGCTCGGGGCGCCACCGGCCCGTCGCTCGCCTGACGTTTGGCTCCGGACAGCCCCGACAGCACGGTATCGGTGCCCTGTCCGGGAACAGGGCGCGGGCCCCTTACTTTGCCAGGCGTACCCGTAAGCTTGATCGGCAGGCCCATATGCGACATGGCGCCAAACGCCGGATCGTCCCCTCGCATGACCATGTCGTTCACGCGTACCTGGGGATTGTCCATAGCCTCTTGGGTCGTGCAGACCTGGGCGTACGGCACATCGGCTTCCTCGAACAGCGTGGCCCACTCTTCGTATGGCCTGGTCTTTATCGCATCGCCGACCATGCCATATAGCTCCCTGCGAGCCTCCTCGGTAGGCACATTGCGCCCGTCGCCAAATCTCTGATCGGCCATGGCGTCCTCAATGCCCATGACCGACGCGGCCAGCCCGACGAAGCGATTGTGGACGCAGCCCAACTGTACCCAGGTGCCGTCTGCGCACTCGAAAGCGCTGTAGAACGGCCCGCCACCGACCGTAGCCCTCTGAAGTGTGCGCTGCTTCAGTCTCTCCCCATTCGCCTTTGGCGCAAACAGCAAGGCACCCGCCATCAGCGAGGTGTCGACCTTCCGGCCGCTGCCCGTCTTCTCTCTGGCGTACAACGACGCGGTGATGCCTTGAGCGGCCAATATGCCCGCCCCGACGCTCGGCAGCGGGTGGATCACGTGTATGGGTCCTGGGCGTGAGGAAGGCTGGGTAGCGAGAATGCCAACCCGGGCCATGACAAGGTCGTCGTCGGCGGGCTGATCTCTAAGCGGCCCTTCTGGGCCATAGGCAGTGATTGAACAGTGCACTAGTCGGGGATTCGCGGACGAGAGCGCATCATAGCTGACAAAGGTCTGGAAAGCAGACGAGGGCGCCAAGCTTTCGAGCAACACGTCGCTACCGATGACGAGTTCATGGAAATGAGCTAGCGCGCGCCGGTTCACAGCCGTGTCGCCGACTCCACGCGGGACCATATTCGCATCGCCAAATGCCTGGTACAGGTCGAGGTAGACGCTGTCCTTTCCTCGATCCCAGACGGCGTAGCCGGGGTCGCTTCGCTGCTCCTCGGTTCCGGGAGTGTCGACCCTTATGACGCGGGCGCCGTTGTCGCACAGAAACATGCCGGCGAGGGCCCCAGCCATGCCGTCGCTTAGGTCGAGAACCGTAATACCGTCCAGCGCGCTGGCCATGTTTGGGTTGCCTCCACCTATGTTGGGTTCAGAGGGGCGAGCCCCATTGTCATGCGCGGCAAGGCCCGTGTCAAGGCGGCGACGGACAAAAAGAAAGGCCCCGGCCGGAGTGACCGAGGCCCCCATTGACTACCTATGTGGTCAAACTAGTCGTCAGCCGCCACAAGCGCGCCAAGCCTGTCCTTGATGACAGCTCGCATCTGCTTCACACGAGGGAGATTCGGGAACTGTCCGTCCTCTTCTTTCTTGTCATAGAGCTTGTCGCCATCGACGAACACTTGCAGAATGCCAGCGACGCCGGGCGTCAGCCTGATCGCAACGTCCTTGCCGCCTTCCGCGAAGAACTCGGAGGCCATCCAGGCCGCCGTACCGAAATGCGCTCAAGGCACACAGTAGATGATCTCGATTTCAAACTTTCCTTCGTCGGCCATTCAACCCTCCTGGAGCAGTTTTGCCCACCAATTTATGCTGACTCTGACGCCAGTTATGGAAGGTGGGATTCGTAATGTGGAAAACTTATCACCGCAAATATAGCGATGTCAATCGTGTCGTTTGGTCTCCGGTCTGCAGGTATGGGTCTCGCCCTTGCCCAAAACGGGTCGCGGATGAAAGCGGCCTCTGGATAATTCCAGACACAGCACCAGCAGGTTGATGAAGGATGGGGAGTATGACCATCAACGCCGGACGCGAGCCCGACGGAGCGGCGCCCCGCTCGCGGCAGCGTGGCCCCGATGGGTCCGGTCGTCGAAGTGCGCGGCGGCTGCTGCGCTGCCTGGTTTTGCCAGTCCTCTTCCGTTCTTGCCCCGAAGCTTTACCGTCTTGCCCCTGGACCATACCTGGCCATCGGATACTGGCCGGTGTCTGGGTATACGGTGAGGTCAAGGGGGTATCCGATGGTCAGCCCGAACAGCAACAAACCTTCGGAGCTAGGCGCTGCCAGGTTGTCCGACCACGATCTGATCGACGCCGCCAAACGTTTTATTCTCGAGGGAGACGCCGCGATCAAAGCGACTGTGCTTGATGCGGTGCGGCAAGAGATCTCTCACCGACTGCGCCAGGCTGAGGTCTCGGGCGGGACCAAGTGCGACGTGGTCGCCGAGATACTGCATCCCGTCTTCGCACCGCGCGGCCACTGCGGCTGTGAAAGCTGTCGTGAGAGCTGCATCGTCTGTCGCTACTACGGGCCGTAGCAGCGACAGATCGCTCGCTTCTCCGCGCCGGGCCGACGTTCTTTACCACTCCTCATCTGTTCCTTGGCCGTTCGCTGGCGACTATTCGCCACCAGTCGGTTTCCCGTCGCTCTAACCTCGTACTTGCCAGTTTGAAATTGAGGTTGTGCGGGATGGCGATGGCGGTCGAACCTACGATGCAGAACGAGCGGAGTCGCGGAACGAGGAGACCCCTGGACGCTAGAACGGTCCTGCGGGTTGTGGCCGTAACCCTGGTCGTTCTGGGTCAGTCTGGATACCTACTGATCTGGCTCGGGATTCGAGCCTGGGGCGAGATAACCCTGACCTTCGGAAACTGGGGACCGTCGTGGTTGCTGTGGTTCGAGCGATGGATAGAGCCGGTGGTGATTCTCGGCGTAGTCGTTGTCGTTGGGGTCGTGCTGTGGCGCGAGATGACCCGCGGTGACGACGTCAGGGAGAGGGGTTCCGCGCCTCCAGGTCGCTGATCTGCTCCTCCACCTGCCCGAGCTTTACGTACTCTTCTTGCGTAAGATGGAAGCAGCGCTGCAGATAGAGGTCCGCCAACCTGGCGCCGTCTTCGCCCTTCGTCTTGGCTTCCTCGATGAGACGCGGCACCCGGTGGTTCTCAGGCAGATGCTGCGCCAGGGCCATGATATCTCGCTCGGTCTCAGCGACCAGACCCTCCTCCATCCCTTCAGCCGCAAACCTTAGCCTGCCCACCAGTCTGGTCAGCTCGCCTAGCTTGTCGTTGTCGCTCATCAGCCCGTACAGCACCTCGTTGACGGCGAATCCCGGCGTCCCCGGCTCCACCAGTGTTTCGTCGCTGGCGGCCGACAGAGCAAAGCTCCCGTACTTCTCGTTGTACTCTCGCACAGCGTCATTCACAGCCATCATTCCCGCGGGAACGTCGGACGGGTCAAGGGTCCCACAGAAGAGCACGTCATCTTCCCTGGAGGCGGCCAGCTTGACCAGGGCTGAGTGGCCATCAAGCTTCTCGGGAGCGGGCGGATAGGCGAGTGCGGACAGGTCTTTGGGGTCGATGCCGCTCACCTGGCCCATCAAGAAGGGGGGGACGTACTTCGCGACGTCGAACGATATCGGGAAGCAGATGACGTACGTCCCCAGAATCTCTTCCGGGTTCAAAGAGCTCCTGAAGTAGAGCAGCGCGTGCCCTTTGGGTGCGTTCGGGTCGCCTCGTTCGAAGTCGATGGCCATCTCTGAAATATCCGCAGGGTGCTGTTAATGCAACGGCAGTTGCGCCAGTGTAGACATTATAAGTGACCAGACGGCAGGTTACCAAGGCATCTAGGTTCCATGCTACTCCGCGCGTCAGAGACGTGGCTGCTATAATCCCTTGCGCGGTGGCCGCGCGGGTCGTAACCGAGGGGCTCCCGTTTGCGAGGGATGATGCTGGCGCTGAATCCCAAAACCTATGAGCGTCTGGTCCGGCCGCTGCTGTTCGCGTTACCACCGGAGCGCGCCCAAGCGGTGGCGGAGTTCGCACTCAAACGCCCCGCGATCTGGAGAGCCCTGTCACCCGCCCTCAAGGCGCGAGCGGGCGGACCCTGCGTCAAGCTCGCGGGGCTGAGTCTTGCCAATCCCGTCGGCCTGGCGGCAGGATACGACAAGAACTGCGAGCTCTTGCCCTCGTTGGCTGCGCTGGGGTTCGGCTACATTACCGGCGGAACGGTTACGGTGCTGCCACAACCTGGCAACCCGAAGCCCCGAGTCTTTCGCTACCCCCGCGAGGAGTCGCTCATCAACGCTCTCGGATTCCCAAGCCGGGGACTGGAGTTCGTCGCCGATCACCTCGCCCGAGGCCGCGCCGGTTGTGGCGAAGTGCCGGTGGTTGTCAGCGTGTCTGGCGTCAGCGTGGATGCCATCGTCCGCTGCCACCGTCGCCTGGAGCCTCTGGCCGACGCCATCGAGATCAACGTCAGCTCGCCCAATACGGCGGGCCTGCGAGCTTTCCAAGAGTCGGCGGCGCTGTCCGAGCTTCTACAAGAGGTGAACCGGGACCGCTCGAAGCCTCTTTTCGTCAAGCTGCCGCCATACGCGAACGAGAGGACGGCTCGGGACGGGGTGGTTGGGCTCGCGCGGGCCTGCGTGGACAACGACGCCGGTGCCCTCACGATAGCCAACACCCGCCCTTACCGCGACCCCCGGCTTGCCGTCGGGTCGGGAGGGCTCAGCGGCAGGCTTCTCCTCGAGGACACGCTGCGGATGGTGGCCGACATCAGTGCGGAGTTCGCCGGCTCAGTGCCCATCAACGCCTGCGGAGGCATCTCCACCGGAGACGACGCCCTGCGGGCCCTCGATGCGGGCGCGGCGACGGTGCAGCTTCTCACGGGGCTCATCTACCGGGGACCGGGAGTCGCCAAACAGATCAATCGAGAGCTTGCGGTGCTCCGGCACGGCGGCCGCTGAAGTCACTGGCGTTCGAGCGACGACTGACGGGTGTCCAGCTCTCCTCGCGAGACGCTCAAGCCTCACTCGCGTGTCCCTCGGCTACTGATGAGATAGTTTGGTTGATGCCTTTCGGTGACAACGCCACAGGATTGGCATACACTCTGTGGAAACCGCTCCTGGGGGACCGCGAAATGCCGACCTACATCCTGCTGCTGACGCTGACGCCCGAGGGCCGCGAGAAGATGATGGACGACCCGCAGAGTCTGGTTCGAGCGCACAGCCTGGTGAGCGAGCCCGGGATTCAGACCCTCGGCCTCTACGGGGTCCTCGGCGACTACGATTTCGTCAGCGTTTTGGAGGCGCCGGACAACGAGTGCGTGGCACGTTTTTCGGTTGAGCTGGGCGTCAGGGCTGGGGCGCACGTCGCCACGATGCCCGCAATTCCCATCTCACGGCTCACCGACCCGGGGTTCGAGGATACGCTGAGGGCCACCCTCGAGGCCTCGAAGGACCCGGAAATCTAGCCACCCGACGGCCGCTGAACCCGCACCTACGAGCTGTCGAGGAGCTTCTCGACTTCGTGGCGGGCCGGCATGGCCTCCTGAGCCCCGGGCCTGGTGACGGCCAGGGCGCCCGCGGCGGCCCCGAATCTGACGGATTCGACAAGACTTTTGCCCTCGGCCAGGGCGACGCAGAGCCCGGCACCGAAGGCATCGCCCGCCGCCACCGTGTCGGTGACCTCCACGCCAAAGGCCGGAACGTGCCCGCTTTCGGTTTGGCTGGCGTAGTAGACGCCCTGCTCACCCATCTTCACGGTGGCCACCTTCACCCCCTGGGCCAGCAGAGCCTCGGCAGCGGCCTTCGCCGAGCCGGCATCTGTGACCTCGACGCCGGTAAAGAAGGCCGCTTCGGTCTGATTGGGCGTCAGCACCTCCGCCAGCGCGAGGGCCCCGTCTGGCAGGTCCAGCGCCGGCGCCGGGTCCCAGACGACGCGGACGCCCAGCGCCTTTGCGTGCTCGGCCGCGGCCAATGACACGTCCGCCGGGATCTCGAGCTGGAGCATCAGCGCGTCGGCGCCGTCGAGGGCGGCCTTGACCGCCTCGAGCTGCGCCCCGTCGCAGGCGGTGTTGGCGCCGTAGATCGCCACGATGTGGTTCTGCCGGTCGGCGTCGAGCAGGATGATGGCGATGCCCGAGGGGTTGTGCGGGTCGACGGCGACGCCGCCCACGTCGATGCCGTGCCGCCTGAGGTCATCCAGCATCGTCGGGCCGAAGGCGTCCGCGCCGACCCTGCCGACCATCTTCACGCTGGCGCCTAGCTTGGCGGCCGCAACGGCCTGGTTGGCGCCCTTGCCGCCGGGAGTCGTGTAGAACCGCTCGCCGATGACGGTTTCACCCTGGGCCGGCAGCCTCGGCGTGACGCCTATGAGGTCCATGTTGATGCCGCCCAGAACGACGATCTTTGGTGCAGCCGTCTGATGGTTCTTGCTGATCGCCAAGATCTTTTCCTACCAATCGCGCGGGCGAATCGCTCGGGGGGTTTCAAACCCGCCCCTACGGCGTGTGAATCCCAGGCCGCCAGCTTTCGGCAAGGTGGAGAGGTGGGCCTTACGTGAGCGCAGGCGATGGAGAGGGAATCGAATGCCGGCTAGCCTATAAGCCCGTGGCCAAGCAGCTCCTCGAGCACCTGCGCTGCCCCGTCTTGCTCGATCGGAGGCGCCACGCGGTCAGCCACCGCCAGCACCTCCGGCACCGCTCCTCCTATGGCAACTCCCAGGCCGGCCCACTGCAACATCTGCACGTCGTTGTAGCCGTTCCCAAAGGCGACGGTCTCCTCCGGGCCGATGCCGAGATGCCCGCACAGCCACGACAGGGCCTTGTCCTTGCCACCGTCCGGATGCAAAATCTCGCAGAAGTGAGGCAGCGACCTGGTGACGTACAGCGTCGAGTCGAACCTCTCTCGAAGCGCCGTCTCGAGGCTCTGTACCTTGCCGTCGTGGCCCACCACAACGAGCCTTGTGAACTCCATATCGGCCACCGATCGCAGATCGTCGACGACGTTGATCCGAGTATCGTTGCGCCTGCCATAGCCCTCGACCCACGGCGACAGCTCGTCGACGTAGACCTCCTGGCCATGATACGCAAGCACCTCCAGGCCCCAGGGTTCCAGGGCGTCCAGGGCTTCCACGGCCTGGCCTGCCGTCAGAGGGCGGTGCCACAGCACCTCACCGGTAGCGGGGTCGGCGACGTGGGCGCCCTGGAACGAGGCGATAGGGGCCGTGATATCGAGCTCCGCGCTCGCCCGCGCGGCCGACCGGAACGTTCTGCCGGTGGCGACCGTCACCTCGGCCCCGGCGGCACGGACTCCCGCGACAGCTTCTCGAGTCCTGTCCGAGAGCGGGTAGTCGTCGCTTCGGATAGTCCCGTCGATGTCTAAGGCGATCAGTCTATAGCCCATTCGCAACCCGTGTTACCCGGCGTCTGCTATGTTAGAATCTGGCTCGTCTATCGACCCAGGCAGCGACCGCCCGTGTTACGAAAGTGAAGCTCAGTCCCAGACGCATCTGGTGGTTCATAATTCTCGCCCTGGCCCTGTTCGTTCTCGCACAGGCCCTGAAAGACTCGTGAAAGCGCCTTTCGCGTAGCCGCTGGCCATCCCGGCGACATGGTACACCAGGCGCCAGCCTCTGGTAAGCTCCGCCTCGCCGGCCAGCTAGGACACCCACCATGGCGCCGGCAGACCGGTAGGCCGGGACCCGCACTTGGAACGGCCCCGCTTGGAACGGCCCCGGAGGAGGACTCGTGTACAAGATCGGAATCGACGTCGGCGGCACCTTCACCGACTTCGTGGTGGTCAGGGACGGGGAAGCTCCGCGTTACTTCAAGCGGCCCTCAACTCCCCACGACCCGTCCGAGGGCGTCATCGCCGGCCTTGAAGACGCGGCAGCGGCCTACGGTCTCTCGCCGGGCGCCCTGCTCGGCGAGACTGAGCTCATCATTCACGGGACGACCGTCGCGACCAACACGCTGGTGGAGCGCAAGGGCGCCAAGGTGGGCCTGCTGACCACTGAGGGCTTCAGGGACCTGCTGGAGATGCGCGAGGGGCTGAAGGAGGACCGGTACAACCTCCGCATGACGCCCGTCGAGCCACTGGTCCCGCGGTACCTTCGCCTTGGCGTTACCGAGAGGGTCAGGTCCGACGGGTCGGTGGACACCACCCTGGACGAGGCGTCGGTGGAGCGCGCCATCCAGTCCATGAAGGTCGAGGGCGTGGAGGCCCTGGCGATCTGCTTTCTCTTCTCCTACCTGAACCCGGATCACGAGCGCAGGGTCGCCGAGATGGTCCGCGCCGCCTTCCCGGGGATGTACATCTCCGCGTCGCACGAAATTCTGCCCCAGATCAAGGAGTTCGATCGCCTCAGCACGACGGTAGTCAACACCTACGTGGGACCGGTCCTGGGCGTCTACTTGTCGCACCTCCAGCGGCGGCTTGGGGCCTTCAGACAGGCTCCCGAAATCCTGATCATGCAATCGAACGGCGGGGTTGCGCCCATCGAGGACTCAGTCCGGCAAGCCGTTCGAGCCATCCTGTCGGGCCCGGCCGGCGGGGTGAGCGGCGCGGCTCGCTACGGCCAGCTGCTTGGCGAGTCCAAAGTCATCGGCTTCGACATGGGGGGCACGAGCACCGACATCTCGCTGATCGAGGACGGCGCCGCGCATATGACCAACGAGAAGTTCGAGGCGGGCTGGAAGATCGCCGTTCCGATGATCGACATACACACGCTCGGCGCCGGCGGTGGGAGCATCGCGCGCGTCGATGCGGGCGGCATCTTGCGTGTCGGCCCTGACAGCGCCGGGGCTGACCCCGGTCCTGCCTGCTACGGCAAAGGCGGAGACCAGCCAACGGTTACCGACGCCAACCTGGCTCTGGGATACTTGAGCGCCCAGAATTTTCTGGGAGGGAGGGCACCTCTTGATCCCAGCCTGGCCGGCGCGACCCTCGAGGAGCACGTGGCCCAGCCGTTAGGCCTCTCGACCATCGAGGCCGCCTTCGGAGTGCACCAGCTCGTGTCGACCAACGTCGCCGAAGGCATACGGCTGGCGTCCGTCAAACGGGGCGTGGACCCACGCCAGTTCGCCCTGGTGGCCTTCGGAGGCGCCTCGGGACTTCACGCGTCCGCCGTCGCCCGCCAGCTGCGGATCGAGAGCGTCTACATTCCAAACGCGGCTCCCGTGCTCTCCGCCCTTGGGATGCTGTCGACAGACCTCCAGTACGACTTCTCCCGCTCCCACTCGGCGAGCCTCGACGGCATCGATCTCGAGGCCGTAGAGTCGATATTGCACGAGCTTGAGGCCGAGGGACGGGCAAAGCTCCAGGCGCAGGGCGTGGGCGACGCGGACATCGAGATCGTTCGCTCGGCCGACATGCGATACCTCGACCAAGTCTACGAGGTGAACGTCGCGGTTCCGGACCTCGATGGGAGCGACAGCTCGCGCATCTCCGAATGGGCCACCAGCCTCCACGAGCGCTATGAGGAGCTCTACTCCTACCGGCAATCCGAGCAAGAGATCAGGCTGGTGACGTTGAGGGTGTCCGCATTCGGGCGCCTGTCCAAGGTCGAGCTGCCCAAGGCCGGCGGAGATCGAGACTGGGCCGCAGCCGAGAAGGGCCACCGCTCGATATACCTCGGCGAGTGGCGGGACGTGCCGGTCTACGCGGCCGACCGTCTGCCGCCGGACGCGGAGATTGCCGGGCCTGCCGTGCTCGAATCGGACTTTACCACCATCCTGGTCGACGCCGGGGACACTGCCCGGCTGGACGAGCTGGGCGGCGTCCGGCTAAGCGTGGCGCTGGCGCCCGCGGATGCTCCCGCAGCCGCCGGCGTCCCCGACCCGATCACCCTTGCCGTCGTCGAGAACCGCCTCGAGTCGATCGCTCTTGAGATGATGGAGGTGATGCTGCGCACGTCGATGTCGCAGATCCTGAACACCAGCCGTGACTTCTCGACGGCCATCCTGGACGCCGACTGCCAGCTGGTGGCGCAGGGGGAGGGCATCCCAGTCCACATCAGCGCCCTGCCCATCGCCGGTGCGGCGGTGCGCGACTACTTCGCCGAGGATATGGCGGAGGGAGACCTCTTCGCCCTCAACGACCCGTACTTCGGAGGCAGTCACCTTCCTGACATAACGGTCATCCAGCCGATCTTCTACGAGGGCAAGCTGCTCTTCTACGCGGTCAATCGCGCCCACCATAGCGACATCGGCGGCGGGACCCACGGCGGATATAATCCCGCGGCCACCGAAATCTTCCACGAAGGTCTGCGCATTCCGCCCCTTAGGCTCTACGACGCGGGGAAGCCAAGGCGCGACCTGCTTCGGATGCTGGCGGCCAACGGACGCCATCCCGAGAGCTTCCTGGGCGACCTCAACGCCCAGATCGGCTCGGTAAACATCGCCGCGCGGCGCATGCGGGCGCTGCTGGACGCGTACGGGCCGGAGCTTTTGCTGAAGACCGTCCAGGACATACTGGACGCCACCGAGCGGCACGTCCGAGGGTTCATCTCGGACTGGCCCGATGGCGTCTACAAGGGGGAGTCCTTCGTGGACGACGACGGCTTCGACAGCAAGCTGATTCCCATCCGGGCGACCGTGACGATCAAGGGCGACGGAATGACCATCGACCTGAGCGAGTCCCATAAGCAAGTTACCGGATTCATCAACAGCGTCTACGCCAACACGCGGTCGCTGGCGCACGCCGCAATCATGTACATGGCGCCGTCAGATGTCGCGAAGAACGAGGGCTCGATGCGCCCCGTGACCGTCGTCGCGCCAAAGGGGCTGATCGTCAACGCCAACCCGCCGGCGCCCGTATGCATGAGCACGAATCACTGCGCGGAGGAGGTGGTCGAGGCGATATTCAAGGCGATGTCCCTGGCCGCGCCCGACGTGGTCAACGCCGGCTTCTCCCGTCGATTGCGCTACGCCATTACGGGCATCGACCCGCGGACCGGCCGCCAGTTCATCTGGCACTTTTTCCTGGCGCGCGGTGGCGGAGGAGCGTCGGAAGGGTTTGACGGATGGACCAACATCGGCGAGGTGAATGTCGTCGGCGGCATCCGCAGCCCAAGCATAGAGGTCACCGAGGAGCGATTCCCGTTTTTCATTCGCCGCCACGAGCTCCGCCCCGACTCGGCCGGTGCGGGAAGGTGGCGCGGCGGACTCGGTGCGGTGTGCGACCTTGAGTACGAGGGCGAGGGCGTCGCGCGGCTCAACACAGCCGGCGACGGTGTCATCGTGCCGCCCTTTGGACTCTTTGGCGGCGAGCCGGGGGAGCCCCACCTGTACAAGATCGTCTCAAACGGGACCGACCGCATACTCCGGTCAAAGGAGACGGGCGTCCTCGTGAACCCTGGCGACCGCATCGTATGCTTGTCGTCCGGTGGAGGCGGCTACGGAGCGCCTGAGCAACGAGCGGAGGCCTCGGTGCGGTGGGACCTCAGAAACGGCTACTGCACGGAGCCCGAGGCGTGACCTCCGCCAGCACCGTTTCGGCCGCCGGTCCGGTCGGGCTGCAGTGGCAATCTTAAGCGATTCGGCTATAATCGGGTGAGGATTATGATTCCGTGTGAGTATCCGGTTGCAGCCGCTTGAGGCCACCCCCGACGCGTTCAAAGGCATAGCACCGAACCCGGAGCGCTTCCCCGAAGACCCTGTCGCCTTTTCGGACTCGCTCAGCCATTCCCTCGATGCGTGGAGAGCAGATGGCTTCAGGGTGGTCTGGCTGCGGATACCCGTCTCCAAGGCCGACCTGGTCCCGGTGGCCGTCAAGAAGGGCTTCAGCTTCCATCACGCCGAAGAGGGGTACCTGCAGCTGACGATCAAGCTGGTCGACGACGCGTACGTACCCAACCACGCCACGCACTATATAGGCGTTGGTGGCGTCGTGCTCAGCCAGGCACGGGAGCTGCTGGTGGTGTCCGAGCGCTACCGGCGGCGTGGCGGTGGCCCGGCGTACAAGCTTCCCGGTGGGGCGCTGCAGCCGGGCGAGCACCTGGTCGACGCGGTGGTGCGCGAGATTCTGGAGGAGACGGGGGTCAAGACGGAGTTCGAGGCGTTGGTCTGCTTCCGGCACTGGCATGGCTACAGGTTCGGGAAGTCCGACATCTACTTCGTATGCCGGCTCTCGCCGCTCAGCCTGGAGATCACCGCGCAGGAATCCGAGATAGCCGAGTGCCTCTGGATGCCTGTCGCCGACTTTCTCGGCAGCGAAGACATCAGCCCGTTCAACAAGCGAATAGTGAGCGTGGCCCTGGACCACCCGGGCGTGGTCCCGTCCGTAATGGACGGCTACGGGGCCCCGGACCGGTACGAGTTTTTCATGCCGGGCGAGCCGGGCAGGCAGCCACTTCTCTAGCAGGAACACCGTAGAGCCCTCACATAATACCCTATCGGAGCGGTGCTCATGCTGGGCATTACCCCCTCCATTACCATGAGCGAACGAGAGCGCTCGACGCTAAAGCTGGCAGCTGGGTTCACACTCTATTGGCTGGTCTGTCTGCGCCTGGATGCCCAGTCCACTGCCATAACTCAGGCGTTCATCGGTCTTACAACCTGGACGTTCCTCGCCGTGGTGCTCCGGTTCTCTCCCTGGAAGGAGCGGATCCAGGTGGTCACCATCATCGGCGTGGCAACGTTCTTCGAATGCCTGTTCTCGCTGATTTGGGGCGCCTATGAGTACCGCCTGGGCAATCTGCCCATCTACGTCCCGGCTGGACATGGGCTCTTCTACTACACGGCGCTGCGGCTAGCTGAAGTGTCGTTTCTGCGTCGCCACTCGCGGCTCATAGTTTTGTGTGTGTTCCTGGGCTCGACCGCTCTCCTCGCTCGTAACCTGGGGTCTGCGCCGCTCTCCGAGATCTCAGATATGCTGGGCCTGGTGACCTGGATAATGTTCATTCCATTCATCCTCCGCGAGCGGTTCGCTCTTTTGTACGCTGTGTCCTTCGCCATGACCATGGCACTTGAGTTCTACGGCACGAGCCTGGGTGTTTGGACCTGGGCGCCGATATTGCCGTGGCTGAGGCTGTCGGCCGCGAATCCACCAGCGTGCATCGGGGCGGGCTACTGTATCTTGGATGCCATTACCCGATGGCTGGCACCACGAGCGCACGGAGTTCTGCGACGGAAGCTCTCTGCCGTCTAGGTTGAAAGCGGACGTCGGGGAAAACTACACTTCAAGGTAGTGACGCCGGAGAGCGAGTACAGCGGTGTGTGTCCCAGTGTTTGGTTGCATAAGTCTTGATACATTCTGCCCGCCCACACTCGAAAAAGCTCCGAGGGGACAAGCCCCTCGGGCTCCCGCAGACCATGAGCCTCACGAGCGGGTGGGTGGGAAAAGTACGTATCGCGTTCTTGCTGACTAACTACTCGTCGCCTATCCAGACTTAAACGACCAGAGGTGACCCCATGGACGCTTCCTTCCAGTCGCCCCTTCCGTAGGCCAATGAGGTTCGGATTCGCGCTACCCAACTCTATCGACGGCGAGGAGCTGTGCTACTTCGCCCAGCGCGCCGAGGCGCTGGGCTTCGAGTCGATCTGGACCGGGGACCATATCGTGCTGCCCACGGCCGGCACGGACCAGTACCCGTACACTGCTGATGGCTCATTCTCACGTTCGGCCGACGAGCCATTCCTCGAAACGATGACGCTGCTCAGCTACGTCGCCGCTCGGACGAGGACGATACGGATAGGCAGCACGGTCGTCATCCTCCCGTATCGCAACCCAATCGTCCAGGCCAAGATGTTCGCGTCCCTCGACGTGCTCACGGGCGGCCGGGTGATCTGCGGCGTCGGCGTTGGCTGGCTGGAGAAGGAGTTCGAGACCCTGGGCGTGCCGTACGCCAGGCGCGGCGCGATGAGCGACGAGTGGCTGACCATCTTCAAGTGCCTCTGGACCGAGGAGTATCCCTCGCACCAGGGCGAGTTCTACAGCTTCGACGGCATCCAGCTCTACCCAAAGCCGGTGCAGAAGCCGCACATACCCATCTGGGTCGGAGGCCACACCCGGCGGGCCATCCGGCGGACGGTCGCCTTTGGCGATGCCTGGCACCCCACGAGACAGACGCCCGAGTACGTGGAGGGGATGCTGCCCTACCTGCGGCGCTATGCGGACGAGGCCGGTCGGGACCCCGATGAGATCACCATCTCGCTGAAGCGTAGCCTGCACTTTACCGACCTGGGCATGCCGGAGACCGGCACGGTACGGACCGGAGGCGCGATGATCGGCACGACGAGCGAGGTGATCGAAGACGTCAGGCGCTGCAGCCAGATCGGCATCTCGCAGCTTACCTACGACTTCCGCACGCGCGACGTGGAGGCGTGCGTCCGCATCATCGAGCACTTCGCCGCGGAGGTCACCGAGCCCTAGCCTTCGGGTCCTGCGCTGGTGGGCGGGACAAGAAAAATGCCCTCAGAACGAAACCCTCAGGTCCTTTGCCAGTCGAGCCTTAGTTGCTTGAGTACGCGCCGTCGTCGAGAGGTGGCGGCAATTCGACCAAATCGCGGCCGAGCTGCCCAGAGGCGCCGTTGACTGGCGAATCGTCGAGCAGAGGGAGGTCCACGGCCTTCGAGAGCGGCTCCGCGGATGGCCCGTCGAGCTGAACGCCGTCGCCAATAAGCCTGAGGAAACTCTCAAAGGACGCGTGAAACAAAGCGACCCGCCCCTCATGCTCCCTGAGCTCCGCAAACTCCTCGTCCGCCCACCTCTTCATCGTCTGGAGCGTCTCGCCGATCTCGGCGATCCTGTCCTGAACCTTGCGCCGGCCCTCGGCTTCCAGTGTGCTCCCTGCACGGTGCGCCCTTGCGATGATCTCCTGCGCCTCGTGCTCGGCGCCTGAGACGACCTGAGTGGACCGACGCGCAGCCTCCGCTTCCGCCTCGGCCTTGATCTGGGAGGCTATCCGCTCGGCTTCGGACACCGTCTTTTGGGCAAGCTCGTGCAGGGGCTCTACGTGCTTCGACCTCTCGATGCTTGACTGATACTCTTTCAGCACGCCCTCGACGAAGGCGGCGACATCGGCCTCGTGCAGGCCGTTGGCGACCACGCGAAAGTCGTGCCCCCAGAGGTGCCGGTTCCCGTTGAAGTTAGTCATCATCTCACCCAGACGCGCCCGCGCTGCTATCGCTTGCTCTTAGCTTTGCCGCGGCGCGACTTCGTGGGATTGGGATTCTCGGTTTCGACCTCGAACGGCTGGTCGATGTCGGGCAGCAGGCTATTCGAGATATTGGCCACGGCCTCCCTGATCTCGTCTGTAGCCCTTGCGGTCAGCTTCCGCACCATGTACTCCGCTTCCAGTCGTGCATCGGAAACGAAATCGTCGGCCTGCTGTTTGGCGGCCATGATGATGTCGTGCGCCTCTCGCCGAGCCTTCCGCACCATCTGTTGGGCCTCCTGCTCGGCCTGAGCAGCAACTGCATTGGCGTTGGCGGCCGCCTCGTCTTGGGTGGTTTCCAGGAGCATCGCCGCTTGCCGCTTGGCCTTCTCCTCGGCGATCGAGGCGATTCTCTCCGCCTCGGCCTCGCCGTCCTTGACACCCTGCTCCTTGATTCTCTCGGCGAGCTTGTGTGCCTCAATGACGGTCTGTTCCGCGAGCTGCATCAGGGACGACTGCTGCCTGTGATCGAAATTCCCGTCCTGCGCTGGTCCAGAGCTCCCGTTGGCGTACGTCTCCATCTGCTGGTCCACCTGCTGGCTGACCTGCTGGCCGGATGTCCCGGACACGCGTGCCTCCCATTCTGTTCCAAAACGCTCGCTGAACTGCTTGCTCGTCATGACGCCTCCTCAGTCCTTGATTCTCGATGGGCGGGTCTTCGGTCGTAAAACGGCGTCGCCGCCATCGACGTTGCCTCATCAGGTTCGACCAACAGTAGCACTGGGCGACCCGCCGCGAACCGTCCATTGGTCACACCAAACGTGGGATTCTCGTCCGCAAGTCTGCCGTACCGACTGAAAATCGGTCGCGGGAGTCGCCCTGGCCGCCGGCGAAGAGCGTCGGGTCGACGAGGGGCGCGAAGCCTTTCGCCGGCTCTGCCCCGAAAGATGAGGGAAACCCTCAGTTCGGATTCCCCTCCCTTCCCTGCGAGAGGTGGACCGGAGGGCTGGTTGAAAGGGCGTTTCGCGCACTGGTGGGCGGAGATGACATAGGACCTTTTTCCTAGTCCGACTAGGACCCATTTCTGATGCCGGTTTGATGCGCTGTTCCTAAACTAGCCTTTGACAGCAGGGAGGGAACAGGGGAGCACCCAGGCTCGGTTTGGCGGCCATCGGGCACGGTTGACACTGGAGAAGCCATCGAGAACTCGGGCCGACAGATCGTCGGCTCGGAGCTGGGCGCAAACAGGTAACACTCGGGTAATGGTTCCCATCCCAGACTGAATCCTAGATACCGCGACCGGGTAGGCGAAGCCTTCCCGCGCTCATTAAGAAGGAGGAGCAGTGTGGTTGTCCCGCTTGTAAGGCCCACTGTTACGCACGAAAACGATTCCTTTGCGCAGACCCAGGGCGCGGAGACCCAGGGACGGCCAGAGGCCATTACGTCCACCCGTTCCCGGATGGTATGCCCCCGGTGCGAGGCCCCCCTGTGGATCACCTACGAGGAGCCTGAGTGTCTGCAGTGCGGCTACGTAGACTACCACTACACGGCGCCAAACGCCGGCGCTCGCGAGAAGAGCATCATAAGCAGCGCGACTCGCTATGTCATCCGGTACGTCGGCACCTTCCCCGCGCTGACAGACCTGACCGCCCACGTACATGTCGAGCGGGTGCGAAACTTTGTCGTGCACGGTGTGAAGTGCCCCTTCTGCGATAAGCAGATGATTCGTTCCTCGGTCTCGGGGAATCGAAAAGGCGTCCGCGAGGGCCGTTACAGGTGCGACGAGGGTCACCGACTATCGCTGACACCGGACAAAGGAGGCAGCCTCGGGTGGAAGTAGTCTTCTCGAGACTGCGCCACGCCCAAAGAGGCTTTCCCGGAGCGTATGAGTCGAGCGTATGAGTCATAGGAGGCGCATCGCATGACGCCACGCGGAGGCAGCACCATCGATCCGGCACAGGCGGCTACTGGCAACGGGGCTGTGGATGCGAAGGGCGCGTCGCCGGCTACGATCATGGTCGTCGAGGACGCGCCAGAGTTCCAGGAGCTCGTCGTCCTGACGCTCACGCTGGAGCCACACCTGAAGGTGGGCTTCATCGCGTCGTCGGGCGAAGAGGCTCTCGACGCCCTCGACCGGGTGGCGCCCGACCTAGTCCTCCTCGACTTCCGGCTGCCTGGCATCGACGGGTTGGAGACGGCAAGGCGGATGAAAAAGCAGCGCCCCGACGTGAAGATCGCGCTGGTCACCGCCTACACGGAGGAGGTCCTCAAACGAGCGGCGCACGACGCTCACTTGGAGGCGGTCATCCCCAAGGCCGACTTCAGTCTCAGGCGCGTCCTTCACGTCTTGGGCAGCACGCCTTCAGCGTAGAAAATCCTGGCGTTCAGACGCCCTCGTCCCCATCGGTCTCCTGCCGCGGCCGGCGGCCTCGGTGACGGGCTGGGTTACCCGGCTTTGCGCAGTTTCTTGAGGCTCTTGAGCTCCTTCGGCGGGTCCATGTGGCGGCCGCGTATCGTGAAGGCGACTTCGCCGACGTAGATATCGCCTCGGGAGTCGACGGCGATGCCGTGAGGAGCGATGAATTTGCCTGGCTCCTCGCCCTCCTCAGGATCGCCTATGCGCGCCAGCAGCTCTCCCCGTCGGTTGAGAATGCTCACACGGTGTCCCAGACCGGGCGCGTCGTCGACACCTGGCATGCCGTTGAGCTCGCCGATATAGATGTTCCCATCCGGCCCGATCACCATGCCGTCCGGGCGATGGATATTGTTCCACATTGTGATGAACTTTCCGTCGGCGTCGAAGATTTGAACGCGATGGGACTCGCGGTCGGCAACGTAGACCTTGTCGTCCGAGTCTACGACCACGTTGTGGGGCCGCATGAACTGGCCGGCGTCGATTCCCGGCTCCCCCCACGAGAGCACGTATTGGCCATCAGCCGTATACTTGTGCACACGCGAGTTGCCGTATCCGTCGCTGATGAAGATGTGGCCCGTGTTGGGTGAAACCGCCGCATGGGTGGGCCTGTTGAAGGGCTCACCTCCCCACTTTTTCGAGGGTTGGCCCCGGTTGCCGATCGTCATCAGCAGCTCGCCGTCGGTGTTGAACTTCGTCACCGTATGGGTTCCATCGTCGTCACAGAAGATCGAGTCGTCGGGTCCGATGAAGATTCCGTGTGTGCGGTCGCTGAAGACGCCCTGCCCGAAGGACTTCTGCCAGCTACCGTCGCGGTCGAAGACCATGACCGGGTGGTCCGGGTTGCGCGTGAGCACGTATACGTTGTCCTTCGAATCCACCGCCACGCCGGGGCATTCGATCAGGCGGACTCCCGTGGGCAGCTTTTCCCACGTCGCCAGGGCCTCATACGTAAAAGCGCCGCTACCTACGAGTACACTCGATACCATGTCTCCTCCTTGCCCCGCGCCGGTGGGCCAAATATCACAACGTGTTTCTGGGCCTCTGCCGGATGGACCGAATCCTAATTGAGGGCTCTGACCCTGTCAACCGAGCCCAACGCATCGGCGGGCTGTCCGAGTTCATTTCAGGACGTCCGCTATGGTAGAATAGTTGGCGCGAACAGTCATGGACGTAGCGGCAGCCGGCCAGCGCCGAGTGCTCCAAGCGTCTGTTGCCGGGCTCCGACGGGCCCGACATCGGCTACCGGCAATCAACGCAGATTAGCTCACACCAAAGATCCGAGGGGGGTTTATGGCCAAGCAATTTCAGTTCAGTGCGGACGCGCGATCTCGTCTAATGGACGGGATGGATACCCTCGCGAGAGCCGTCGGAGTCACACTCGGCCCCGCCGGACGCAACGTCATCCTAGACAAGGACTTTGGGTCGCCTCTCGTATGCAGTGACGGCGTAACCATCGCCAAGGAGATCGAGCTCAAGGAGCCCTTCGAGAACATGGGAGCCCAGCTACTCAAAGAGGCCGCCAGCAAGACCAACGATGCCGTCGGCGATGGCACGACGACCTCCACGATCCTCGCCCAGGCGATGCTTCACGAGGGCTTCAAGAACGTGGCCGCCGGCGCGGAGCCGATGTCCCTCAAGCGTGGGATAGAGAAGGCCGTCGATGCCATCAAGGCCGAGATCACCTCCATGGCCCAGACCGTCTCCGGGAAGGAGCAGATAACGCAGGTCGCCGTTCTCTCGTCTCACGACGAGGAGATGGGCGGAATCATCGCCGGCATCTTGCACAAACTCGGCGCCGCCGGAATCGTCACGGTCGAGGAGTCCAAAGGCCTTACCTACGAGATCGAGTACGTAGAAGGCATGCAGGTCGACCGCGGCTTTGTCTCTCCTTATCTCGTCACCAATGCCGAGAAGATGACGGCGGAGATCGAGGAGCCGTACGTCCTCGTCACCACGGAGAAGATCTCGGCCATGGCGGACCTGCTTCCGCTGTTGGAGAAGCTGAGTCCCGTGAGCAAGAACATTGTCGTCATCGCCGAGGACATCGAAGGCGAGGCGTTGGCGACGCTGGTCGTGAACAAGATCAAGGGTAACCTAAGCTGCCTCGCCATCAAGGCTCCAGGCTTTGGCGACCGGCGCAAGGCGATCCTCGAGGACATGGGCATCCTGTTCGGGGCGACCGTCATAAGCAAGGACATCGGCCGCGCCCTCGACTCCGTTGAAATCTCCGACCTGGGGCGCTGCCGCCGGATAATTGCCACAAAGGACGACACGACCTTTGTGGAGGGCGGTGGTGACGCTTCGGCGATCCAGGCGCGAGTCAGTCAGATCAGGCAGCAGGCCGAGGACACAACGTCGGACTACGATCGAGAAAAGCTTGAGGAGCGGGCCGCGAAGCTGTCGGGTGGCGTATCTGTAATCCGGGTCGGCGCCGCCACGGAGATCGAGCTGCGAGAGAAAAAGCAGCGACTGGAAGACGCGCTTGCGGCCACGCGCGCCGCTATGGAGGAGGGCATCGTCCCGGGAGGAGGCACGGCACTGGTGCGCGCGGTCCAGGCGACTAAGGACAAGATCCAGGCCACGGGCGACGAGCGGATAGGTTTCGACATCGTGGCAGCGGCGGCAGAGGCTCCCGTGAAGCTCATCGCGTCCAATGCAGGTTTCGGAGGAGAGGTCGTTCTCGACCAAGTCCGGAAAGGCGAGGGCGACTGGGGCTTCGATGCGGAGGCTGACCGGTTCGGCAAGATGTTCGAGATGGGGATCGTCGACCCCGCCAAGGTCACTCGCTCAGCTCTCGAAAACGCCGCCAGCGTCGCGGGAATGGTGCTGACCACCGAGTCGCTGATTACTGAGCTCAATCCCGCCAAGCTGCCAGCACCGTACAACGACTAGCTGGCAGGGCGCTGGCAAGGCGTTTGCGGTAGCTCTTTCGGCCACCCTGTGTATGAGCAGGGTCTTGGACCAGCCCTGCGGCGTGTGGGATGTCCAAAGCGCCAGGCCCTATCCCTTCGACCGGCCGTCGTGCCCTCTGCACCACTCACCGCCGCCTTGGGCGCCGCCAAACTCCGGGTGCCCGAGACGCGCGCCTAGACCTGGGTTGGTATAATGTCCGTTGCTTGATGACGCGTTGTCATGGGCGGCGCGTGCGAATCGGGGCGGTGGGGACCGTGCATCCGAACCCGAACGCGTCTGCGTATGCTTAGTGACTATCTCAAAACCCGGCGCCCCGGGAGCCCAGAGGGCTAACCCCTTGGGCAAGGGGTCTGGGGAGCCTGCCCTGAGCCTGTCGAAGGGACGTGCCCCCAGGAACAAAAAGACCCTGAGGGCGAGTGAGTGGGAACAAGGCATTTGCCCTCTTGAGATAGCTTCTTAGTGAAGGCGGCGACCACCATGGCCGAAGCGGAAACAAAGAGAGAAGCTGCCGCAGGTGCGCGAAACGGCGACGCATTGACGCTGCAGGTCAGTGGCGTCAGCAAGAGTTTCGGCGCCACAAAAGCCGTTCAGGACGTCACCTTCGAAATCCGCAAGGGAGAGGTCGTGGGATTCCTGGGTCCCAATGGCTCGGGCAAGACGACTACGATGCGGATGCTCACCTCCTACTACACGCCGGATGCGGGCCGGATCAACATCAACGGCCTCGACACGCAGGACAACGACGTGGCCACGCGCCAGCACATCGGCTACCTGCCGGAAAACAACCCCCTCTACGGGGAGATGCTGGTCCGGGACTATCTCACCTTCGTGGCAGACCTTCGAGGCATGTCGCGGGCAGCGAAGAAGGAAAACCTGGACCAGACGCTGGAAGAGGCTGGACTCACCGAGGTCTACTACCGGCCCATAAGCCAGCTTTCCAAGGGCTACAGGCAGCGCGTAGGCCTGGCGCAGGCCATCCTGCATCGCCCGTCGATACTCGTGTTGGACGAGCCAACCGAGGGCCTCGACCCGAACCAGCGCCTGACAATACGCGACCTCATCCGATCCCTTGGCAAAGAGCGCACCGTCCTGCTGAGCACGCACGTTATGCAGGAGGTCGAGAACACCTGCCAGCGGGTCCTCGTAATCAATCGCGGACGCCTCATAGCCGACAGCCCTGTGCAGGACTTGCTCAAAAAGGCCGAGGGCATGCGCTCGGTGTACGTCGAGGTCGAAGGAAGCGAGGTCGAGTCGGCGCTCGCGAAGCTCGACAGCGTGACGTCAGTTGAGCGCCAGGCTCCAGTGGACGGCCGGAAGCGCTACGTCGTGTCGATCGACGGAGATGAGGATATCCGCCCTGAGATCTTCCGCCTCGCGAAACGCCATGACTGGATCCTCTGGGAGCTGCACGAAGAGGTCGCACATCTCGAGGACGTATTCCACCGCCTGACCGCCGAAGGCGGCGTGGACGAATAGAAGGTATGCGCTCGTCGCTATTCGCCCTCGTCCGGAAGGACCTGCGGGCCTACTTCGATCAACCCACGGGCTACATCCTCATCGTGGTCTTCGTGGCGCTGCTATCATGGTGGTTCTTTCGCACCACGATACTGACGCTGGAGGCCTCGTTACGGCCGCTGTTCAGCGTCGAATTTGCCATAGACAGGCCGTCGCTCCCCTGGGTACTGGCGTTCCTCACGCCCGCCGCGACGATGCGGCTGCTGGCGGAGGAGCAGCGAGACGGCACACTCGAACTCCTGTTGACCCAACCGGTCAGGGCCTGGATAGTGCTGCTCGGCAAGTTCCTCGCCGGGTTCTTGTTCGTGACGCTCTGGATGGCCGCGACCCTGGGCATTCCGCTGGCACTTGAAACGGCGGGAGACATGGACTGGGGCGCGGTCGTCGCGCAGTACGTTGGCGGGATGTTCCTGGCGGCGTCGTTCGTCGCCATTGGGCTGTTCACGTCGAGCTTGACGCGCAATCAGATCGTCGCCTTTCTCCTGGGCCTGACGTTCATCGTTCTGCTCATGCTTATGGGGCTGGAGCAGGTTGCCGTCACGCTGCCGGACAGGGTGGCGGGACTCGTGCAGTCTCTGAGTCCGGTCACGCACTTCTCCAGCATCGCGCGAGGGGTCATAGACCTGCGGGACGTGCTCTACTTCGTCGCGTTGACGTCCACGTTCCTTAGCGCGACATTCCTGACGATCCGCGGCAAGAGCCTTAGCCACTTCTCGCCTCAATATCGGAATCTCCAGCTTGGCGTCGCCGGGCTGATAGTCTTTAGCCTGCTGGTGGGCTGGTTCGGTAGCTCCATCGGCGGCCGCCTGGACCTGACCAGCGACAAGCTGTTCACTCTCAGCCCGGGCACGGTGAAGATAATTTCAGACCTAGACGACCTGGTGACTATAACCCTTTACAAGTCGAAGGACCCGCCTCCGCAGATCTCGCTGGTGACGCGAGACGTCACCGACTTCCTCAGGGATTTCGCGGCCGGCTCGGACGGCAAGGTTAAGATCGTGGAGAAGTTTCCGCTGGACGACCCGGATGCTCGGCGAGAGGCCAGCCTTGCGGGCATACCGCCGCGGGAATTCGCTGAGGTAGGCCAGACGGAGGTGAGCCGGAAAATCGGGTACCTCGGGCTTACGATGACATATACGGACCGCCGGGAGGTTCTGCCGTTCATTCCTACGGTGGACGGCTTCGAGTATCGGCTGGCGTCGCAGACCAACAAGATGATCGCCAATACTCTCAAGAGCGTCGCCTTCCTGACCGGATACGGTGAAAAGGCCGCGGACGTCGACCTTACGATTCTGGCCGGTGAGCTGCAGGGTGCGTACGAGGTGAGGCAAGTCTCAGCCGTCGACGGAGGGTCGCTGGACCTGTCGGGAGTCGACGTTCTGATCATTGCCGGCCCCACGCAGCAGGTTCCAGACGCCGTTCAGGAGTCACTGCATGGATACCTGGCGAACGGCGGCAAGGCTATGGTCCTCATCGACATGTTCGTTGTGGATCCGTCGGTCGGCCTCGTGGCCATTCCCAATCCGAACAGCTTCGCAGGCTTCGTGAGTCGCTATGGGATAGTGGTCGACGAAAACCTAGTATTCGACCTGCGCTCTCATGAGACGCTGGTCTTCACTACGCAGCTCGGAGACACGCCCCGGGAATATCCGTACTGGATGCGGGTTCCGATAGCGGACCAAAAGGTAGCCGGGGGGGTTCAGTCGGCCGTACTGCCGTGGGCCAGTCCGCTGGGGATCACGGACGCACCGATCGGCGAGGTGGACGTGGTCCCTCTTCTAGAGACGACCTCCTTCGCCGCCATCGACTTCAATCCCGGCGATCTGAGACCGAACAGTCCGGTGTTCGACAACGTTACTCAGCAAAATCTCATCGAAAGCCTCATGGGCGTGACAGTGACGGGACGGGGCGACGCGGGAGACACGACAGGTGACTTTAGGCTTGTGATCGTCGGAGACTCCGATTGGCTCACCGACTCTCTGGCCAATCGTAGCCCGGACAATCTGCTGCTGGCGCTCAATCTGATCGACTGGCTGGCCCAGGAGGACGCTTTGGCCAGCGTACGCGACAAGGTTGTGTCGTCGCGCCAGCTGCTTTTCAGCTCGACAACGCACCAGAGGGTGGTCCGGCTCGCCAACGTCGTCGGGGTGCCGATCTTGTTCGTCATTATAGGGTTTGTCAGGTTCTTCATTCGGCGCAGGGTCACGCAAAGGTCGTATTCCCGTGAAAAGTAGGCAGGTCGGGCTCGTACTGATAGCGCTGATTGCGATTGGCATCGCCGGCCTAATCGCCCGAGCCGTGTCATCCGGATCAGACCAGCTCGTCCTATCCGGTCTGCTGCCGCTGTCGCCCGATGTTGTCGACTCTGTCAGTCTTCGTTCGGATCAGAGCACCGCCGAGCTTCGTCGCTTCGGGACCGACGCGACGAACTGGAGAGTGGGAGACTTTCCCGTCTTTCCACCGAAGCTGCTGGATTTCTGGAGCGCCGTGTCCGACATCGACGGGGCGCAGCTCGTGGCCAGGAATCCGGCAAACCACTCGCGCATGGGAGTGGCGGACGGCCAGGGCACTGTAATGGAGTTCTTTCTCGGAGGGTCGATCCAAGAGCAGTTTGTGGTGGGCAAGTGGTCTCCGGATGTGAGACTGTGCTACCTGCGTCGGCCAAGCAAGAACGAGGTCTACAGCATCCCTTGCGCCTCGCCCGATGTGTTCGACACAGACCCCGATGGTTGGCGAAACCGCATCGTCTTGAGGGTTCCGAGAGCGGCGGTCGAGTCGATTGTCTTCACGTCTCCCGAGGAGGATTTCACCATCGCGCTAACGCCGCTGGGCTCTGTGCTCATCAGCGAGGATGGCCAAGAGCCCGCCGACAACGGACTGGTGCTCAACATCCTGCTGGCCCTGGAGAATCTTCCGGAAGCGACCGGTTTCGCCAGCGCAGAGGAGATGGAGGACCTCAAGTTCGACGCGTCCACGCCGTCGATAGTAATCAACACGGTTGATGAGTCGGGAATCCCAACGACGCGGCTGCGCTTCATACCCCGCGACGATATCTCCTACTACGTCAAGAACCCCGCGGAAAGCACTGTTTACATCATGGACCGCGACCTGGTGGAGTTCCTTCTCAAGAGGAAAGAGGACTTTGCCCTGCCCACTGGAGAATAGTTAGCGACGCCCCGGAGGCTTTAGCTCGTTGGCGCCGCAAATGCTCAACTTGCCCCTATGCCCCCAAACCTGTATCCTTTTACCCGCTCGATAGACCGACCCTCAGTCCGTTTGTAGCCGATCTTGGTTGGTTGAAGGAGGCACGGTTTGGTCAGGGCCTATATACTCATCGAAATGGTTGCGGGGCACTCTCGGAAGCTGGCAACGTCGCTAAGGGGCAGCGAGTCGGTTACGGACGTTGACCGGGTGACCGGTCCGTACGATGTCATCGCGGTCCTTGAAGGCGCTGACATAAACGCGATAAGCGACGTCGTGACGAACGACATACACTCTCTCGAAGGCGTGGTGCGAACGACGACCTGCGTCTGCCTGGACTAAACGCGGAGCAGAGGCCGGCCCTGCTCTCTCTATCCGGCGCCGGTGCTCTCTGCGGCCCCGGTGTCGCCCAGCTCCTCCCACTCGTCCCCCTGCCGCCGCTTCATGTGCCCGCTGATCGCGTGGGCCAGCACTATAGCCGCGAGCCCGCCGACGCCGAGCGTAAGCGCCAGCTGCTCCTGCCGGATGAGGCTGAGCATGGCCACAGTCGAGTAACCGAACACGATGCTCAACAGGGATGTGTAGGGAATCCGCTGCCCTCCCAGGGAGACGATTCCGGCGATCGCCACGCCCACGATGCCGCCCATCGCGAAGAGCGCGATCATAACCCCGCCAAGGGTCGCCAGACCGTCACCGCCGCGAAAGCGTGAGAAAATCGAGTTCCAGTGGCCGAAGATTGCCGCGGCCGCCGGAAGCAGTATCCACGAGCCTTCCACGCCCAGAATCCAGCCAATGAAGACGGCAAGAACCCCCTTGGCGATGTCTCCCAACAAGACCAGGAAGGCGGGCACCTTGCCAACCCTCTTCAGAACATTTGAAGCGCCTGCCAGGCCGGTGCCCACGGCAAATATGTCGATGCCTTGCCGCCGACTAATGTGCACCGCCAGCGGGAGGGCCCCGATGAGGTAGCCCGCCACAATTGCGATCAGCAGGTTGGGTACGTGTACGAAAAGCTCGCCCATGCTCTCGCCGCTTGAAATCTTTGGAGGATAGTCTCAATTATATACCTTTAACCAGGCCCTGGCGACTTGCGCGCCATGCGGTGTAGCTCTAAGCGATGGGGAGGCCGTTGTTCTAGCCTAAACCTACGATTCGACGCAGCCGGCGCATGTCGAGGCTCTCTCGGATCAGGTAGGCCAGCTTGTCGTACTCGCGGGATTGAGAGAATGCGCCATCGCCGAGGGGCAGCGAAACACCTTTTCGCTCAGCAAGCCGATGGAGGATGTTCTGCCGAAGCTCCGCGTTTTGGAACAGGCCGTGGATGTAAGTTCCGAGAGTCCAGCCGTCCACCCCTATGTGTCCGTCCCCGGCCTCAACCGCCATGCCAGACCGGAGCGATAGCTGAAAGGGGATACGACCCTCGGAGTTTCGTCCGGTCTTGGAGGAGCCCATGTGAATCTCATAGCCTTCCAGGTGTACACCCTCCGAGCCTTCCAGCAGACCTATCCCCGACGACACCCATCCGGACACCTGATGGGTCTGTTTCTCGGCTACGAATGTCGTGTCGACGGGCAGCAACGCAAGCCCTGACGTGGCCGCCTGACCGGACTCGACGCCGTAGGGGTCAGCGATGGTTTGTCCCAGCATCTGGTAGCCACCGCATATACCGATGATTGCCACTCCGGCCCGCGCGTGGCTGACGACGAGGTCGGCGATGCCATTCTCGCGTATGTGCTGCAGGTCCGCCACCGTGGTCTTGGTGCCGGGCAGGATGATCAGGTCCGGCGTGCCCATCTCAACGGCCGAGCGAACGTAGCGGACCTCGACTCCCGGCTCGCGCTTGAGGGGATCGAAATCGTCGAAGTTGGCAATATGCGGGAGGGCAACCACGGCGATATCCAGCAGCGCTTCTCCTGTCCCCGGCCCCGCCACATTCCCCGAGGCTGGCGAGTCCTCCTCGGGGAGGTAGATATCCCGGAAGTATGGAACTACCCCGAGGACCGGCGCTCCGGTGAGCTCCTCCAGCTTGGTGAGTCCCGGCGCCAGCAGGGAGACGTCTCCCCTGAACTTGTTGATCACCATCCCCTTGACTAGCTGTCGCTCCCTGGCGTCCAGTAGCGACACAGTGCCCCAGAGCGACGCGAAGACACCACCTCTGTCGATGTCTCCGACCAACAGCACCGGCGATGACGCATATAGGGCGACCTCCATGTTCACGATATCGCCCTGTCTCAGATTGATCTCCGCGGGACTTCCCGCGCCCTCTATCACGACGATCTCGTACTCGGACCGCAGCCGATCGAGTGCCGACGTAACGACGTCCCACAGCAGCTCCTTTCGGTCGCCAAACTCCGTGGACTCGAGGGTTCCAACGGGCCGGCCCATCACGACGAGCTGGGAGCGATAGTCGACTTCCGGCTTTAGCAAGACCGGGTTCATATCCACCGAGGGGAGCACTCCGGCAGCCTCGGCCTGCGCCGCCTGAGCTCTGCCGATCTCGGCCCCGTCCGGCGTCGCGAAGGAGTTCAGCGCCATGTTCTGCGCCTTGAACGGCGCCACGCTGTAGTCTTCTTGCCTGAAGATACGGCAAAGGGCGGCAACCAGCATGCTCTTACCGACGGACGAGCCGGTGCCCTGCACCATAAGGACTTTGGCCTTCAATGCCGCTCCTTCGGCCCTCTCTGCGGAGTGAAAACAGATCCTTCGACTGCGCTTTAGGCAGCCTCTCATGCGCCGAGAGGGGCTAGCTCATATGTCCCGAGGGATACGACTGCGGCAGTGCGCGGGGGCCGGCCCTCATACGCTCGGCAGCCGCAATTCAGCCAACAGACCACCATATATCGCCCTCACATCCGGCCGTCCGCATCAGTGTGACGCAACGCTTCGCCGGGAGCGTCATATCTTCGGCCGGCGGAGCGTGGCAGCACCACCGGCGTGCCACCCTGAGGGTGGGCGAGGATGAACACATCGGCTCCGTACACCGCCGAGATGTTCTCTGCGGTCAGCACGGATCCGGGAGGACCGTCGGCGTAGGCTCGACCGTCGGCTATCATGACGATCCGGTCACAGTATTGCGCCGCGAGGGTGAGGTCGTGCATGGCCACAAGCACCGTGCCGGCCCTTGCCCCTTGAAAGTCCCGCACCATGTCCATGATGCCGATCTGGTGGGCCAGGTCGAGACTCGCGGTCGGCTCATCGAGAAGCATGACCGGAGCCTCCTGGGCCAGCGCCATTGCGACCACTGCCCGCTGGCGCTCTCCGCCCGACAGGCTGCCCAGGGGCCTTTGGGCAAGATGGCCGATCTCCGTGAGCTCCATCGCCCTCCACGCGATTTCGCGGTCGCGGCGGCCCTCCCATTGCATCAAGCCCAGGTGCGGATTCCGCCCCATGAGCACCAGGTCTACCACTCTGAAGGTCAGCGGGAGGGTCGGGTTTTGCGGCACGACTGAGATCAGAGCCGCGCGCTCGGCTGCCTTGAAGGTGCGCAGGTCCTGGCCGTCGACACGGATTCGCCCATCGGACGGGCTCAAAACGCCGCTAATGAGCCTGAGCACCGTCGTCTTGCCGGTCCCGTTGGGTCCCACCAGTCCGACCAGCTCGCCCCGGCCTGCCGTCAGATTGAGGCCCCGGAGAACGGGGCTGTCCTTGTACGCGAAGTATAGACCGTCGACGGTGAGCATCACATCGCCACGGTTTTTCGCCTTCGTAGAAGATAGAGGAAGAACGGGGCCCCGCAGAACGCGGTCACGACGCCCACAGGCAGCTCCGTAGGGCTCACGACGGTACGGGCGATGAGATCGGCGAGGATCAGGAAGCCCGCGCCCACCAGTGCTGCCATGGGCAGCAGGAACCGATAGTCGGCTCCCCACATCAGGCGAACTGCGTGCGGTGCGATCAGGCCAACGAAGCCGATAAGGCCGCTGAACGACACCGCGGCGGCAGTGGACATTGTCGCGGCCCCGATAAGCAAAATCTTGGTCCGCTCGACGTTGACTCCGAGCTGCTTGGCCTGCTCGTCATCGAGCTGAAATACGTTTAGGATTCGCCCGTAGCCCATCACCAGCAGCAGGCTCGGCACAAGGTACGGGAGAATCATCCAGCTATGCTTCCACTGCGCGGAGATGAATCCGCCGAGAAGCCAGCTTAGGACCGGGCGAAGGTCGGGGTCGCCCCTGAGCATCAGAAGGCTGGTGACGGCGCCGGTCAGCGAGGCGATGGCGACGCCTGCCAGGATCAGCGTCGTCAGCGGAAGGCCCTCGGACTGCCGCGCGATGAGGTACGCGGCGGTCACCGCCAGCACGGCGCCGACGAACGCGGCCATAGGCAGCAGGCTGACGCCCTGGAAGTACAGCGGCACGCCTGTTACGAGCACGATGATCGCTCCCAGGCCTGCACCGGAAGCGACGCCGATGAGGAACGGGTCGGCCAGCGGGTTCCTGAACAGGCCCTGGTAGGTAGCCCCCGAGAAGGCCAAAGCCAGTCCAACTATGCCCGCGAGCACGATCCGAGGAAGGCGTAGCTGCCACAGGATCGTCTCCGATGAATCGGGCCAGCCAGGCGCTATCTCGACCAGCGGCAGGCGCGATGCGAGGATTTCCAGCACGGTCAGGGGTGGGATCCAGACGGCACCCTGGCTGGAGGCGACGATGCCGATCGCTACGACCGCCAGAGCGCCCACCACCAGACGCCGCCAGGGGTAGGGAGCGCCACGGACGACCCTCTGCGCATCGGCAGCGTGCTGACCGGAAAAGGTCCCTGTCGCGCGGACGCTCACGGCTTTACGACCGCCGAGGGCGCAAGACCGGCAGGGTTCGCGGCCGGGAGCACCTCACGAAAAATGTTGCGGCCGTGCTGCTCCACCTGCGCCAGCTCATGCCTTACGCAGAAGCTGAAGATGGGCCCGTCGTAGACGAACGAGTGGTATTCGCCGTTCTCGCCGCAGGGATCGACATCCGATGGCAGCCTGGCGAGCATCTCATCGTCGATTTCACAGCCGGCGAGGTCCACCTCGAGCTTGTCCGGGTCGATGCAGACCAGCTTCGCCTTGAAGCCGAGGTTTATGAAACGGCGGACCAGAGCGGCCGTGTTCTCTCCCCACAGCGGGAAAATTCCCTTCATGTCGACCAGCGCTAGCTTCTCCTCGCGCCACCGCCGAAGATCCTCCAGGAAGATGTCTCCGAATACGACGGCGCCGACGCCCCGCGCCTTGTACCGAGTAAGCACATCCCGCATCTGTGCCTCGTACACCGTATTCGACGGGCTTTCGGGCAGGAACATCTTCTCCAGAGGCAGGCCCAGCGACCTCGCCTGCTCGTCCAGCAACTCCTCACGCACGCCGTGGTGGCTGATGCGCCGGTACGTGTCGCTGAGTGTGGTGAGCAGCGCCACTACCTCGTATTTGCCCTCTCCGAGTATCTCGTGCAGCGCCAGGCTACTGTCTTTTCCACCGCTCCACGACATCAGGACTCGCTCCATCCCCATCCTCTCGTCTCTACCGAAGCGCGCGTCAGGGAAACAGCGCGGGGTACACGAGCTTCGCCAGCTCCTCGATGCCGT
The DNA here is from genome assembly GCA_022566795.1 of Chloroflexota bacterium. Classification (GTDB taxonomy): domain Bacteria; phylum Chloroflexota; class Dehalococcoidia; order Lucifugimonadales; genus JADFIF01. The sequence continues at coordinate 993 of JADFIF010000015.1, read as the reverse complement.
CCACGAACCTTGGACCCGCCACGCTCAATAGCGTCGAGTTCATCTCGATCACCTGGCCGTTTCGAACCGCCTGCACGCCCGCGAAGGCAGGGTTGTCGAGAAACGCCTTTGGGTCCGTGGTGAAGACTATCTGCGGGTCCCTCTCGACGATGACCTCCGGGCTAAGCTGGGCATAGCCGGATATGTCGCTCGCGATGTTCCGGAGCTTCAACAGTTGGAACACCTCACCAACAAGGGTATCGGGGCCCGGGGTCCAGAATCCGCCTATGTCCTGAAAGATCGACAGCCCCGGGCCATAGGAGGCCATTGACGCCTCGAAACCTTCCACCCTGGCCTGGAACTTCTTTGCCAGCGCATCGGCTGCCGCTGGATTGCCGGTGATGCGGCCCCACAGCCTTATGTCGTCGGTGACCTTGATGAAGTCGTTGTTGAGGGTTTTCAGGTACAGGACCTTGAGTCCCGCCCGTTCTAGATCAGGCTGGAACCGGTCGAAGAAGAGGTAGACCAGATCGGGCTCGAGCGCGACGATAGCCTCCACGTTGATATCGAAGGCTCCTCCCAGGCGCGGCACATCGTCGGCTTCAGGAGGATATGACACGAAGTCGTGGGTGCCTACGACGCGGTGCCCCTCGCCAAGGGCGAACAGTATCTCCACCACCGCCGAGTCGTAGGCGACGATACGCTCCGGCGGCTCGTCGAAGATGACCTCGGCTCCGTTGCTGTCGGTGATGGACAGCGGGAAGGTCACGGGGGCCGGAGATAGAACGGGCGCCGGCACACGGGTGGGCCGCGGGAGCGCAGCCGGAGCCGGCGCGGGGGCCACGTCGCTGGCCGGAAGCGGGGCCAACGCGGGGAGCGCGGGCGCGGGCTCGGCCGGGGCTGCAGGCTCGACCGAAACTGAGGCGATGGCCGGCTGCGCCGGAGCGGGCGCACGTGGGGCCGCAGGCGGGGCCACCGCGCCGTCGCTGCAGGCGGCGGGCACCGCCAGGGATG
>JADFIF010000114.1 GCA_022566795.1 Chloroflexota bacterium | reverse complement strand
TGGACTTCGCGGACCAGACAGGCCCCATCAGCTCGCGCATCCGCGACCCATACGTCGGCGTGCTGATTCGTGTGGAGGCCCCCGACTACCGCATCAGGTCCAGGGACAGGGTCGAGCGTCCAAGCTCGTCGGCCGCCCGAAGCCCGACGGCCACTCGAAGCCCGGCCATTCGCAGAAGGAAGCCAAGGGCCGGCTGAATGGGGGAAGGCCAATGCACCTTCTGCGCCATCGTGGAGGGCCGCAGCGCTGCCAACCTCCATTACGAAGACGCCGATTTCGTCGTCTTCGATAACCTGCTCGAATGGGCGCCGGTCATGCTGCTGCTCGTGCCCAGGCGCCACATGAGCCAGGCGGAGCTTTGGAGCGACGAGGCGCTCATCTCAAAGATCGGGTCGCTGGCGGTGCGCCTCGGCCAGGAGCACTGCCCCGGAGGGTTCCGCGTCCTGTCCAACTTCGGCGCCGACGCGCTTCAGACCCAGGCCCACGGGCATCTGCACGTCATCGGAGGCGCCCCGCTGGGCCTATACGTCGGCCGCCGCGGGCCCTAGCCTCTAGGCGGTGGTAGCGCCCGTCGGTTGCCCCTACGGTGGAGGCTTGGGCCGTTCTCAGCGAAGTCGAGAGGCGAAGAGCGCGACATACCGGCCAGTGCGAACTCCCGGCTGGGATACTCGCCGAGGCGCTCCCTCTTAGGAAGCCTCGTCGCCCTCCGATTCCAACAGCGCCTTCAATCGCCGAAGGTCTTTCGTAATGTTGCGCCGGACCGCAAGACCGAGAAGCGGTCCTGCCAGCTTGTAGTACCAGGCTCCGCCGCCCTGAATTCGAATGCGGGCCACGGTCCCGCCACGCGACGCCTCTTCGAACTCGTAGCTGATGGTCATCGGGAAGGGGGAGTCGGTGCTCATGACCAGCAGCGCGCCCGGACGGTACTCCACGACCTCGGGTGTGTAGCGCATCCGCCGCCCCATGAATGTGGCCACACGCTGAACCCGAGTGCCGACGCCTACCGGCGGGTCTGTCAGCGGCTTGGATTCGACGATGCCTCCGATCCACACCGGCTCGTTCTCCGGGTTCTCCACGTAGGTCGCCACGTCGTCGCGAGTGCGATCGATAACTATTTCCGCCGAGACGTCGATGTCCATGTGCCTTCCCTTCCAGGGCATCAATGAGTTTGGCGCCCTAGATTCGGACGTGCGGTAGGCCTCTCGGGACACTACTCAAACCTCCTCAGCCCAGAATTGGTGCCGGGGCTGAGGGAGCTGTCGCTGAGCGCTTAGACACGCGGCTTACTACAAACTGTTTCAAGATTCTAGTGGCTTTGAAGCCTTTCCCATGTCGCCTATAGTTCGACAGGCCAGTCGCTTACAGAGCCACTGCCAGATGGGAGGGAGTCTTCCCGGTCGCCCTAAGCCCGCGGCCAAAGGAAGGGACCATAATGTCCGTTCCTGCCCGTGTTTTCGAACCGGAGCCCGTGGTCGGTATAGGTGCCCCTGGTTCCCTTGGCCAAAGCCATCCAGGGAACCCACGCTCGCGCATTCTCCAATCGAATGGCGTCAGAAAAACCAGGTTTCATCAAGCCTTCCACGTTGAAGTCCAGGATCGCCGGTATGGACACCGAGCGGGTGTGTCCTTCTACCTTGTAATCGATGGGAACATACTTGATGCCCAGGAAGTTACCGATGAGAGCCATGTAGTTCTCCATCGGACCCCCGATCTTTCCGGACAGGATCTCTCCTAGGGCTTCTCTTTGCGGCTGGTCTGCCCTCTCATCCACATATATGGCCGCAGTCCAGTTGCCTTCGCTCATGATTCCCGGTGTGGCATGGAGAAACACGAAGTTGAGTCCGTTCAACACGACGCCGTTAAACTCTCCGTCTTCAATATGCCAGGCGAAGCCACCGTCACAGTGACCCTCGGTCGGTGTCGCAGTAAGTCCCTGGATAACGCAGAGGCATGCCACTTCACAGTTGCAGAGCTCCAAGAAATCGCCACTCAGGTGCCAATTGGCCGCAGTCATCGTAACTCTCCCTTCGCTTGAGTTCGCCTAGCGTGCTTACCTCTTGGAGGGCATTCTATGGATGCCATGGGAACGCGTCAACCTTTGCTACGAGATGGGCGGGAAGCGGCAACCCTCGGCCCCTGTCTCCTGTCTTGCACGCGTTCGGTCTATTATCGGTGGTAAGTTCGGGAAGGACCAAGAGCCGCGAGCGTGGGTGTACAGCGGGGGAGAGCAGGGTTGGTAGCGCGTACGGGATTCGAACCCGTGATCTCCGCCTTGAGAGGGCGGTGTCCTTGGCCACTAGACGAACGCGCCGTGAAGAATCCGCGATGGCTGGGGATCGAGGATTCGAACCTCGGCTTACAGAGCCAGAATCTGTCGTCCTACCACTAGACTAATCCCCAATCGTACTAAGATTCTACCCGCGGAGCCTTCGTTTATCAAGATGAGGGGAAGCTCCGGCCGCGCTTAAAGGCGTCACGCTGGCGGAGTGAGGAAGGCCGGGACGCACATCCACCCTTCCATGTTTGCTCCATCGCGCTCCTCATCGGAAGGGAGACGAAACGCGTCCGGAGCTGCGAGCCACAGCGCGCCGGTGAACGCGGCGACCACGGCGTCGAGGGCGTCGTCTATGGTCATGCACGTCTCCAATAGCTCGGCCTGTCCGGCGACACGCACCCGAGTGTTCTTCGCCAGGCCGTCCAGGATGCGCCTCCTCATCTCGAACCGGTTGCGCCCCTTCTTGTACCCCCGATAGGGCAGGCCCAAAGCCCGCAGCGTTGCGCCGGGCATTACCTCGATCGCCGTGCGATCTCCATTGCCGGAGTCCATCGGCGCAACCGCCCACCCGGCCTTGCGCAGAGCGGCGAGCATCCGCATGCCACGGTACGTCATCGGCAGCATGTTGGGGTTGGCCCTGTGCAGGCTGGAGTACGACTCAGGGTAGTATGCGTCGCACACGCGTTTCGACTCGCCCTGTTGCTCGACGAACGCATCTCGGCGCTCCAGAAACCCCTCGAACCCGCCACCGGCCGCTGTTATCTCCCACAGATCGACAAGGCTCGTCGAGCTGCCAAGCCAGTACGCCGCGAACGCTAGGGGGAGGCCGAAGGGAAAGTCCATCGCTGCGATGCAAGGCGCAGGGGCATCCACGAGCAATTCGGTCAGGCACGCGCGACGTATCGGCCGGCAGCTATCCAGCGTCAACTCCCCGCCCTCGAGCGACGCCTCTGCCACCCAGGTGTTGTTGTCGTCCCTGGCCCCGCTAAAATCGACCCCGAAGATCTTTATGTGACCCTCCGGCGGCATACTTGGCAGCATATGCAGTTCACCCGCAAGTCCGGACCACGGCACATCGGGCAGCAACCTCGTTCTCCCACCACTGCCCGGTTGCACAAGGAGGGGTTCCCCAGCTTGAGCCAGTCACTTGTTGTCTGCTGATGCGCACAGCGCTTCTTAGGAAGTTAAGGAGGCCGCGCCGCCCCAGCTCTTCGCCAGCCGAGTCGGCGGCTCCAGGGACAGGGCGAAATCCCCACTCCTTCGGTGGACTCAGGGCAGGCTCTCAGTCTGCGTCAGGGTGCGCCCTGGGAGGCCGACTCGCCTCCTCGCCAGCCGTCTTCCGCACTAGATGCCCGCCACCCACCGCCTCCGCGGCCGCAGCATATGGGTCCAGCTCGCCGGCCTGGACCCTCGCCGCCAGCTCCGACAATACCCCGTCGCTGGAGATCATCGTGTCTATCTCCGCGGCCACCACCTCCCTGAGGGCCGCCGCGAACTCCCTCCGCAGACGATGGCGACGGCGCTCATCGAGGCCAGAGGTTCTCTCCCCAGAGGTGCGCTCCAAGATAGCGCGGTGCTCCTGGAGCTTGTCGTGAAGCTCTTGCACGCCCTTGCCACGATGGGCCTCGGTCATGACGATAGGCGGGTTCCAGTCGGTCCCGGGGGTGCCCAGCGCCAGGGCCGCACGGATGTCCGAGGCGGCTCGATCGGCGCCGGGACGGTCCGCCTTGTTGACTACGAAGATGTCCCCGATCTCCATCAGCCCCGCCTTCATGGCCTGCACGCCGTCGCCGGCCTCCGGCACCAGGGTCACGACCACCGTGTCGGCCGTCGAGGCGACCTCGAGCTCCGTCTGACCGACGCCCACGGTTTCGACGATGACCACATCCATCCCAAACGCATCCAGCAGCCTGATGGCCGCCGGCACGACGCGGGACAGACCTCCCTGGTCGCCTCGGGTGGCCAGGCTGCGAATGAACACACCTCGGTCCAGGTAGTGACGCCGCATTCTTACGCGATCGCCCAGGATCGCTCCGCCGCTGAAGGGGCTGCTGGGGTCGACTGCCAGAACTCCGACCTTCGCGTCCGACTCGCGAAAGATCCGGACCAGGCCATCGGCGATCGTGCTCTTGCCGGCGCCGGGGGGACCCGTGACGCCGATAACGTAGGCGCCCGAGAGGCGAGGATGTATCCCTTTGACGATCTCGGAGCGGCTTTCCGCGCTCTGCTCGAGGAGCGTGAACAGACGTGCCAGCGCGCGCCTGTCGCCGTCGAGCATACGTTGGACCAGCGCGTGTGCCGGCTCCGAGCTCATCGGCGGCTTACTCACGGCCTTGAGCCACGCTGCCTTTGATGTTACCTTGAGCGCAATTCATGGCACGCCACCAGGAGGCTCCGCCGCCGTGGAATCGCTTGCGGAACAACCCTACGATCCGTTGGTGGCCGCGACTTCCGCCCTGGGAAAGCTCGCACGCTCTCTCGCCGTCGCCGCGCTTTCTGGGTTCACCGCGGGTGCGATCGTGGGAGGCATCGGCTCCCGCGTCGCTATGCGAATCGTCGCCGTGGCGTCTGGTCCGGACTTGCAGGGCGCGCTCACCGAAGCCGAGGCCAGGGTTGGAGAGATAACGGCGGACGGCACGTTCTTCCTCTTCGTCTTGGGTGGATTTATTGGCGTTATCGGCGGTCTTGCATTCCTCGCATTGCGGCCATGGCTAGCGGACGCCGGGCGATGGAAGGGGCTTGCTCTTCGGGGTCCTGCTGCTGGCGATGTCTGGGTGGGACATCATTGAGGGCGACAACCCTGACTTCGGGTTGTTCGGCTCTCGTGCTCTGAACGTCGCAATGCTCGCGGCGTTATTCATCTTCTTCGGGGTGCTGTTGGCAACTCTGTTCGGCTGGTTAGACCGAACGCTGCCGAGACCGTCTTTCCGGAGGCGATTCGGCATCGTGTTGCTCCCCAGCGACCTCTCGCTCTCCGGCCTCGCCATCCAGGTAACGATCGGCTTCGGCCTCTTTATCGCGACCCCTGTTCGTCGTAGCCACCATCGGTTTCGGCTTTGCAGGAGGGGAAGGAGTCAATCAGGCCTTCTTCCAGATCGTTCCGGCCTACGTTCTCCTGGCGCTCCCCGTGGCCTCCGTGAGGTGCGCTCGCGCCACCGGGCGGTTCCAGCGGCTTTCAGACCTGCGCCAACGCCCGGCTGTCATGGTGACGCTCATCGCCGTTCTTGCGGCGCCCGTGATGTTGGGGTTGTTCCTCGACGTGCGGGCCATGGCGGACATTCTCTAGGCGATGCATCTGACGCCTCCCCGACGCCTCCAAGAAAAGGCCTGGGGCTGACGAGGGCTCAGCCGCCGTCCAGCGCCCGCATCAGATTGGCCATCTCGATGGCCGCGACGCCGGCGCTATAGCCGCTGTTGCCCTGCTTGCCACCCGCCCGGTTGATGGCCTGCTCGACCGTGTCGGTCGTGAGGACCGCGAAGATGGTCGGGACCCCGGTCGCGAGAGCCACCGCCGAGATACCCTTGGCAGCCTCGCCGGCTACGTGCTCGTAGTGGTCTGTCTCGCCCCTGATGACGGCGCCCAGACAGATCACCGCATCATACCTGCCGGAGCCGGCCAGCTTCTTCGCCGTTAGCGGAATCTCGAAAGACCCAGGCACCGACGCGATGGTAATGTCCTCGTCGCGGACGCCGTGGTCGCTTAGGGCTGCCTTGGCCCCGTCGAGAAGGCGGGAGGTAATGAAGTCGTTGAATCGGGCCACGACGACCCCGACTCTCAGGCCCTGACCCCGGAGGTCGCCGCGCACCTCTTGCGTCACTCCGCGGCCCCCGCCGCCACGTCAGGGGCGTCGGCGTCGAGCGTGTGGCCCATCCGCGTGCGCTTGGTCTCCAGGTATCGGCGGTTCTCGTCGTTTACCGGGGCGATGATCGGCACCTGCTCCACCACTTCGAGGCCGAAGCTGACCAGCCCCACGCGCTTCTGGGGGTTGTTCGTCAGCAGCCGCATCTTCCTGACGCCCAGGTCCACCAGAATCTGCGCCCCGACGCCGTACTGCCTCGGGTCGGGGGCGAAGCCCAGCTTGATGTTCGCATCCACCGTGTCGAGCCCCTCGTCCTGCAGAGAGTACGCCTTTAGCTTGTTGTGAATGCCGATGCCGCGGCCCTCCTGCCGCACGTACAGGAAGACCCCCTTACCCTCGCGCTCGATAGCCTTGAGCGCCAGGCGTAGCTGGTCGCCGCAGTCGCAGCGAATGCTCCCGAAAATGTCTCCTGTCAGGCACTCGCTGTGGACCCTGACCAGGGTCGGCTCCTCGGGGTCGATGCGGCCCTTGACGAACGCGACGTGCTCTTGGGTGTCGACGATGCTGCGGTAGGACACCGCCGTGAACTCGCCGTGCTCCGTTGGGATCCTGGCCTCGGCGACGCGTTCGATCAGCTTCTCGTGGGCGCGCCGGTACTTGATGATATCGGCCACGCTCACGATCTTGACGCCGTGCCGCTCCGAGAAGGCCGTCAGATCGTCCATCCGCGCCATGGTGCCGTCGTCGGCCATTATCTCGCAGATGACCGCGGCGGGTTGGAGCCCCGCCATTCTCGCCAGGTCGACGGAGGCTTCGGTCTGTCCGGCCCGCTTGAGCACGCCCCCTTCCATGTAGCGCAGAGGGAAGATGTGCCCGGGACGGCCAAGGTCCTCCGCGTGCGTGTTCGGGTCGAGCAGCGCCCTGATGGTTGCGGCGCGGTCGTTGGCCGAAATGCCGGTGGTCGCGCCTTTCAGCACGTCGACCGACACCGTGAAGGCGGTGCCGAGGCGGGCGGTGTTGTCCTGGACCATCAAGGGCATACGGAGCTGCTCGAGCCGCTGGCCCATCATCGGCACGCAGATCAGCCCGCGGCCGTACGTGGCCATGAAGTTGATGGCCTCGGGCGTCACCTTTTCCGCCGCCATGGCCAGGTCGCCCTCGTTCTCGCGGTCCTCGTCGTCGACGATGATCACGAGCTCGCCGGCCCTGATATCCTCTATCGCATCCTCAACCGTGGAAAGGGGCACTTCGAGCCCTCCTTCACTTCCTTGTGCAACGCGGCTCACGATTCACTTCGCCGCTTCACAGCTCGTCTGCGATGTCCACCGGCAGCCGCGGGCCCGAGGACACGCGCTCCACGTACTTGGCTATGATATCCGCCTCCAGGTTGACCAAGTCTCCCACCCTTCGGCTACCGAACACCGTGTTGTCCCTCGTGTGCGGGATGATAGTTACCGTAAACGATTGGGCACCACAGTTTACTACCGTGAGGCTGGTGCCGTCCACCGCCACGAATCCCTTCTCCACGACGTAGCGCATCACGGATACCGGTGCGCGGATGCTTACGACCAGCGCCTCGGCCCCAGCACTGCCCTCGGACTCGCCCTCGGTATCGATGGCCACTACCTCCCCCGTGGCGTCGATGTGTCCCTGGACGATGTGTCCGCCGAAGCGGTCTCCGATGGCCATCGAACGCTCGAGGTTGACCGGGTCGCCCGCGACGAGGGAGCCCAGGTTGGTCCTCCGCAGCGTCTCGGGGACCACGTCGACCGTGAACCCCGCCTGCGTGGTCGATGTCGCGGTAAGGCAAGCGCCGTTTACGCAGATACTGTCGCCTACCTTCAGGTCGGCCACCACCTTCGAAGCGCTCACCGCCATGCGTCCGGCCCCCGCGCTTCTGACCGTGCCCACCTCTTCGACTATGCCGGTGAACATCGCGCTATGCCTCGCAGTAGCCGATTACCGCGGTATCGGGCCCGAACTGCCTCACCTCGACACAGCTCAACCGTCGGGCCTCCGCCATCCTCTCGATCCCGACGCCGCCCACCGGCGTCGGGGCCTCGGCGCCGCCCACTATCGTCGGCGCGATGAACGCGACCACCTTGTCTACCATGCGCCCGTCGAACAGGGACCCCAGCAGCGTCCCGCCTCCCTCGACCAGAACGCTGGTGATCTCGCGGGCTCCCAGGGCCCGGAGCAGCTCGGGCAGGTCCACCGACCCGTCTCGGGCGGGAAGCGACTGCACCTGCGCGCCGGCCTGCGAGAGACGGCGTTCCGTGTCGCCATCGACGCCGGCGGTGACGACCAGCGTCGTGCCCGGCTCCGACAGCACCCGGGCATCGGGGCAAATTCTCCCCTTGCTGTCGACGATGACGCGCAGGGGCTGCCTGGACAGCGGCTTGCCGTCTCCGTCGCGGGCCGTAAGCTGAGGGTCGTCGGCGAGAACGGTGTTGATCCCCGCCATGACGGCGTCGGAGGCGGCGCGAAGCTCGTGGACGTAGCGCCTGGCCTCCTCTCCGGTAATCCACTTCGAGTCGCCCGCCCGCGTCGCGATCTTGCCGTCGAGGCTCATGGCGAACTTGGCGGTGACGAAGGGCAGCCCCGTCGTGATGTGCTTGAAGTAGGCCTCCATCAGCCGGCGCGCGGCGTCCTCACCCTCGCCTACCTGCGTGGTAATGCCGGCCTCGGCCAGCCTCGCCATTCCGCCCCCGTTGACGAGGGGGTTAGGGTCCATAGTTGCGGAATGAACCTCCGCGACGCCGGCGTCGATGATAGCCTGGGTGCACGGCGGCGTGCGGCCGGTGTGATTGCAGGGCTCCAGCGTCGTGTACAGCACCGCGCCGGCTGCCTTAGCGCCTGCATCCGCGAGGGCCATGACCTCGGCATGCGCGCTACCCGCCGGCTGCGTCCAGCCCTCGCCCACGACCTCGCCGCCGCGGACCGCCACCGCTCCGACCGCCGGATTGGGACTCGCCGAGCCGGCGGCTCGCCTGGCCAGCGCCAGCGCCCGGTCCATGTAGCTCATCGGACCCGCCTAGCAGGCTGATGAAAAATGGGGAGTGCAGAGGGGCTAAGCCCCTTTGCCGGGAGTCTGAGGGTGTCCCTCAGATACAAATTTCTTTCCTTTCCTCACTCGAAAGGGCGCCAGACGGATGGTCGAAAGACTTTGTCAGCGCCCTGTTAGTGCGTGGTCGCATCAGTCTCGATACATCCTGCCCGCCCCCCCTCGAAAAGGCTCCGCGGGCACGAGGCCCTCGGACTCCCCAGACGGTAAACCTCACAGGCGGGCGGGTGGGAAAAACCACATATCGCCTTCTTGCTGACTAAGCGACTACCTCAAAACCCTCTCTTGGGGAGTCCAGAGGGGATGCTCCCCTCTGGCAAGGGGTCTGGGGAATGTGTCCCCAGCAACAAGACCTCTGAGGGCGGGCGGGTGGGAACAAGGCATCTGCCTTTTTGAGATAGCCTTTCATGCTACCGTTCGGCAGCGGGCGGACCGCTGAACTCTCTAAACACCCTGCTCGGGGTGGGCTGGGTCTGGCCCTGGTACTTGCTGCCCAATACCGCCGAGCCGTACAGATTCTCCGCGGGCGTCGACAGCCGCGTGTACGAGATCTGCCCGATCTTCATCCCGTAGTACAGCGTGATCGGCAGATTGGCCACGTTGCTGAGCTCCAGCGTCAGATGGCCCTTCCAGCCCGGGTCGACGTAGCCGGCGGTCGAGTGAATCAGGAGGCCTATCCGGCCCAGCGAGCTCTTGCCCTCCAGCCTCGCGACGAGGTCGTCGGGCAGCTCGATACGCTCGAGGGTGCTCGCCAGCACGAACTCGCCCGGGTGAAGCATGTAAGGGTCGTCGTCGTCGATCTCGACCATCTCCGTCAGGTCGGCCATATCCTCCCGGACGTCGATGTAGGGCCGTCGGGAGTTGCGGAAGGCGAGGACCTTCCTGTCCAGGTGGACATCGACGCTGGCCGGCTGAATGCACCCCTCGCCCAGAGGCTCGATCACAATCCGGCCCTTGGCCAGCTCCTCCTTGATCGACCGGTCGCTGAGAACCATCGCTCCCCCGGGTCGTTAGCCCTATCGTCAGACGCCGGATGCCATCGTTGGCGCCTTAATATCCTGATGAGAAATGGGGAGTGCAGAGGGGCTAAACCCCTTTGCCGGGAGTCTGAGGGAGTCCCTCAGATACAAATTTCTTCCCTTTCCTCACTCGAAAGGGCGCCAGAGGGATGG
>JADFIF010000188.1 GCA_022566795.1 Chloroflexota bacterium | reverse complement strand
GCGAGCTGGCCATAATTACGACCTCTCGCGAGTTCGACTGCGGATACGAGTGGTCGGCCCATGCCACGCTGGCCAAGGAAGCGGGCGTCCGCGATGAGGCTATCGACGTGGTCGCGAACAAGGGCGACCTCTCCGAGCTAACCACCGACGAAGCGCTCATCGTCAGATACGGCCGCGAGCTCTTTCGCGATCATCGCATCTCCGACGAGACCTTTTTGGCCGCAAAGAAAAGGTTTGGGGACCAGGGCATAACCGAGCTGACGGCGACGATGGGCTACTACGGGATGCTGGCCTGCGCCCTGAACGCCTTCGAGGTGGAGCCGGCTCCGGGGACGCCAAGGCTCCCATAGGCGTTCGGCTGGTGCCGTCTCGAATGGGCGTGAGGCCGCCGGACTCGTTGATTGCCCGCGTACATCGGCTGGTCGCGCCCCTGCGGCCTGTCGCGTGGACGCGGGCGGAACGCGGATACACGCCGGCGGAACGATGGGTCGTCCAGCTCAGCGACGGGTCCACGGCCTTCGTGAAAGGGGCCGTCGATGAGGCCACAGCCGGATGGCTGCGCACGGAGCACCGAGTCTACTCGACCATCGAGGCCCGCTACCTGCCGAAGAGCCTCGGGTGGGACGACGGCAAGAACCCTGTGCTGCTGCTGGAGGACCTTAGCGCGGCCTACTGGCCCCCACCCTGGCGCCCCGGCGACGTCGAGCTCGTTTTGGATGCGCTGGCTAAGGTCCGGGCAACGCCACCGCCGGACTGGGTCCCCGCGCAGGATCGGGAGAGGCTGGTCGGCTGGCCGGCCGTCGCCGAAGACCCACGGCCATTTCTGTCGCTAGGGTTGTGCTCCGAAGCCTGGCTGACTGAGGCGTTGCCCCATCTGGTGACGGCGGAGGGCGACGCCGAGATCGACGGAGACGCACTCGTGCACATCGACGTCCGAAGCGACAATCTCTGCTTCTCCGGCGACAGGGTCGTACTCGTCGACTGGAACCATGCGGCCCGCGCCAACCCGCTGCTGGACGTGGCCGCATGGCTGCCCAGCCTGCACTCCGAGGGAGGGCCGTTGCCGGAAGATATCCTGCCCGACGAGCCGGAGCTCGCCGCCCTCATCAGCGGATTCTTCGCTTGTAGGGCCGGATTGCCGAACATCGAGACCGCGCCACGGGTGAGGGGCGTACAGGTCGAGCAGCTTCGGAGCGCGCTGCCCTGGGCGGCGAGGAGCCTCGGGCTGCCGGCGCTCGGCTAGGCCCCTACCCGCGGGCCCTCGGCATCACCTGCGTGGCGAAGGCCTCCATCACGCGGTCGATGCGGGAGGTGTCGTCCGTGCTCATCGCGAAGATCATTTCATTGACCCCCACAGCCGCGTAGGATTCGACCGAAGTCAGGAGGTGGTCGGGCGTGCCTTGCATGGGCCCCTGCGGCTCCGAACCCGCCGCAAGGACGTCCAGCTCGGCTCTGACCGACACCGTCAAATCGGCCATCGTTCGGCCCGACTCATCCAACCTCGCGCTGAGGTAGTCCAGGCGTTCGCCAAGCTGCTCCGGCGTGATTGCCGTGGGATGCCAACCATCGCCGAGACGCGCGGCGCGCCGAAGCGCAGCATTGCTCTGTCCGCCTACCCACACAGGCGGATGAGGCTTCTGCACAGGCTTCGGTGAGAACTTGACGCCGGAAAAGCTGAAGAACTCTCCATCGAATGCGGGGTCAGCCGCGGTCCAGAGCTCTTTCATGATGGCGATACTCTCGTTGGTGTAGGCCCCACGGCGCTCGAAGTCCTTGCCTAACGCGTCCGATTCGTGGCGCAGGCCGCCGACACCAACGCCCGCGATGACCCGCCCTCCTGAGAGCACGTCGAGCGTGGCCAGAGTCTTGGCGAGCACGATGGGATTCAGGTAAGGCAAGACCAGGACCGAGGTCCCGAGGCGCACCCTGCTGGTGAGAGCACTCGCATAAGTCAGCACCGTCAGGGAGTCGTAGTAGGGCTTGTCGCCGAGTCGGTCGAGGATGAAGCCGGCGTGCAGCACGTGATGGTTAACCCAGACCGAGTCGAACCCGAGCTCCTCGGCGCGGACCGCCACACGCGTCACATCTTCAGGCCGCTTCAAGCCATAGTTGTGGGGGACGATAAATCCAAATCTCATCGCAGCTCACCGGTCCCTCTCGCTGTGGTGAATCGGGGCACGCTTGAAGCGCCATATTAGCACGGCAGCCGCGGCCGCGACGAGAGCGAGACCGGCCAGCGCGAGCCCGATACCGCGCGCCAACGACGTCGCGCTGGAAGCAGGGGTTGCAACGACCATGTCACCCGCATTCCCCTGGCCATCGTCGACCGCGAGGGTTGTTGGGGCTGCCAGGGGTAAGGAGGCCAGTACCGGCACCGGCCCCTCGCTGGCGGGGGCTGGCGACGGAGACACCGTCCGCATGGGTGCAAGGGCAAGCGCCACGATCGTTGGCGGCGGCTTGGCGGGTATCAGAGTCGGCTGGGGAGGTGATGTCCCTGTGGCCGCCGGCGGCGGCTGCGTCGGAATGAGCTTCGATGTCCCCGTCGGCGCGGGCCTCGGCGTCGCGGTCGGCGCGGGCGGCGGCGTCGAGTTCGGCGTAGGCGCTGGCGTCGAGTTCGGCGTGGCTGCCGGCGTCGCGCTCGGCGTGGGCGCCGGCGTCTCGGTCGCCATAGGCGTTGGCGTCCCG
>JADFIF010000187.1 GCA_022566795.1 Chloroflexota bacterium | reverse complement strand
GTCAGGCCTCCGTCCGACCCTGGCTAGGTAACCTGGCGTCTATTAGGCTGATGAAAAATGGGGAGTGCAGAGGGGCTAAGCCCCTTTGCCGGGAGTCTGAGGGTGTCCCTCAGATATGATTTCACCCCCTTCCTGGCCAGGAAGGGGGTCAGGGGGATGGTCGAAAGGGTTTTTCAGCAACCTGCTAAGCTATTCATTTGAGGAAAGACGTCTGCAATAGCCATGAGTGTACTCTCCATCGAAGAGGTAGATTTACAGAGACTTATATAGCTGAAGGTCGTAGCCGACAGGGTATGCGCCCAGCACGGGCCGCGGTCGGCGCCCTGACCGCAGGGATCCCGCTCGCAATACGAGGTCATGGACCTGTTGACGAAGGCTTCTCGAGGTGACTGACCAATGGCAGATCGACCGGTAACTATACTGGGCGGCGGCAACACGGCCTTCGCGGTGGCGGCCAACCTGACCCTACGGGGCTTCGAGGTCACTCTGTTCGAGCTGCCCGAGCTCGAGGAATCGGTCGAGCCCATCCGGGAGACGGGCGTCATCAATCTCGTCGGCGTCGCGGGGCAGGGTCCGGCCCGGATCCACCACGTCACGACGGACATCGAGGAGGCGCTCGCCGCGTCGGAGCTGGTGCTGCTGATAGTGCCGGCCTACGCCCACAAGCCCTTCGCGGAGGCGTGCGCGCCGCATCTTCGCCAGGGGCAGATCGTGGTCGTCGTCCCCGGCACCCTGGGGTCCCTGGAGTGGGCCCGTATCCTGCGCGAGGCCGGAACCGCGGGGATCACGCTGGCAGAGGTCGACACGGCGCCGTACGTCTGCCGCAAGACGGCGCCCGACACGGCCACCATATGGGGCACGGTAACCGCCCTGGGCCTGGGCGTTCTGCCGGCCACCGAGACGGAGAGGGTGCGGCAGATGCTGGAGCCACTGTTCCCGGGCATAGCGCCGTACCCGGACGCGATGGCTTGCGGCCTGTCGGCGGTGAACCCCGTGGTGCACCCGGCCGGCGTGCTGATGAACGCCGGGCGCATCGAGTACTCCCGTGGCGAGTTCTACTTCTACGAGGAGGGCGTAAGCCCTTCGGTGGCCGACGTCATCATGCGGGTCGACGCCGAGCGGAGGGACATCGGCAGGGCCCTGGGCTACGACCTGCTGCCGGCGAACGAGGCCTTTCATCAGGCGGGCTTCGGGCCCAAGGGCGACCTGTGGGCCACCATCAACGGCAGCCTCATGCTGACGCGGCTGAGGGCGCCCGGCAATCTGCGCAACCGCTGGCTCACCGAGGACATTCCCTACGGGCTGGCCACCTGGAGCCTCCTCGGGGCCCAACTGGGCGTGGACACGCCGTTGATGCGGGCTTTCGTGGACATCGGCTCGATAGTCATGGGCTTCGATGGCTGGACCGCGGGGCGCGGGCTGGAAGACCTGGGCATCACCGGCATGGGCCGGGAGGAGCTCAAGGAGTACCTGGCGTCCGGCGCCCTGCGCGGCTAGTCCGGGCCATCGGCACATGCGGCAGGTGAAGAATTTGGAGGAAAACGAAGGTAGCGAGGCGACGCGGTCACAGAGCAGCCCATACGCCCTCCAGCCTCTCCATGGCCTCTGAAGGTAACGGGCCTCTGTTCGCGTAAGCCACTGCCTCCTCTAGCTGCTCGAAGCTCGACAGTCCGACAAGGGCGGTCGAAAGGTTCTCGCTGCTAATAGCGAATCGAATCGCGGCCTCAACGAGATTGTCGGCGAAGCCATCGTCTACAAGGAAGCTGAATGCTCCCGACCTGGCTACATCCTCATTCAGCGTTTGGCCTGTTGCGATAGGTGCTACATCCTGGGCCGCGATGGGGTGACGGGCTGACCCGCCGGAGAGAGCGCCGCCAGCAAGCACTCGGATTGCTACGGTACCGACGCCCCTTTGAGCTGCCTCATTCATTAGCTGGAGATAATCCTGGAAAGGGAAACCGCTTGGCGCGGAGTAACCAGATGTCGGATTCAGCATGTTATAGCAGGTATGTATTCCCGCGGGGCCAAACCGTTCGACGGCTGAATGGATCGCTTCAGTGTCCCCAAGTCCGTTAAAGCCCCAGAAACGAAGCTTGCCCGACTCGACGGCGCGGCGGAACACACCCACAATGCGCTCCAGGTCATCGAGGTTGAGTAGTCCCTCGCCCGGATCGCGCTCCATACCAATAGAGTTGTGCGTGTAGACGATGTCCAGGCTATCGCGTCCGAGCCGGCGCAGGCTATTGTCGATCTGGCCTTCGACAGCCTTCTCGATATCATCGAATTCGGCGGCCGACAGCCGGACTTTTGTGCCAACCAGGGCATCCTTAGCGCCAAGCTCCCTCAATATCGCGCCGGTGTGTATCTCTGACAGGCCATCTCCATACATCCGTGCGGTGTCGAAGTAGTTGATGCCCGATTCGAGCGCGTATTCAATTGACCGAAGCATATCTCTGTGCTCGCCGCGCACCATAAGGCCGCCCACCGCTCCGCAGCCGAAACCGAGAACCGATACTTGAAGGCCGGTGTTACCGAAAGCTCTACGTTGCATATGTTTACGATGCACCTACATGGATCTTGAGGTTAGAGGATGAGGTTCAGCTCAGACTGGGCAGCGTTCGATTGTAACGCAGGCGGGACTGTCGATTCGCCTTAGTAATAGACCGAGGTGCCTGCGCCGCCGGTG
>JADFIF010000113.1 GCA_022566795.1 Chloroflexota bacterium | reverse complement strand
GAGTCGAGCGTCGTGGTGGTTATGTTGCCGTTGGCGTCGGCGTAGCTGGCCGTCGGCTCGCCCAAATCGACCGCAAACGGCGCGTCGACGAGGCCCGCCAACCCAGACTGCAGGCGGTGGAGTCCGCGCGTCGCCACCGGATCCACACTTACGAATGACCCGTCCTTGCGCAGGGCTCCGGTAGCTCGCCCGGAGACGGGGTCGTAGAACGCCTCCTCACGGTTTCCCAGCTTGTCGACCTCGGCGGTCAGGTGGTGCCGGTTGTCGTACTCGAAGGTCCGAGCCGAACCGTCGGGGTCGGTGATTCGAATCAGATTGCCTCTATCGTCATGTTCCAGCTGGGTTGTGCGGCCGGCAGGATCGGTGATGGACGTGACCCTGTCCCCCACGACCGGGATCTCCGTGTATGTGAAGATCGTTTCCAGGCCCACCGGGTCAACGATCTTGACGAGTCTGCCTGCGGTGTCATACTCGTAGTGGGTCTCATTGCCGTTGCGGTCTTGCACCAGCGCAAGCTTGTTTTCGCTGTTAAACAGGAACACGGTCTGGTCCTTGAGCGTGCGGCTGAAGGTTCCACCGGGGAGCTTACTCAGCGTGGAAAAGTCTCCGGGAGGAGAATCGAAGACGTTATCGTGGGGATTACTGAAGACCACCGTTGTTCCATCGCCGTCGATGAGCAACACCGATCCGTCAGTGTTCTCCACCAGCTCCTGCCACCCGGCCAGCGCCCAGCCGGCACTGACGCTGATTAGGGTGCCCCGAACCGTCTGAGAGAATCTGCCGCTAAATTGTGTGAAACACCCGCCAGGAAACCCAGGGCTACCGAGAGAGCAGCTTGTCCAAATTTGACCGAATCCCACCGTCAGCTGGTAGGGGTACCGACCACTGCGATCGATGCTCCCAAAGGGCATCAGAGCGCCTCTAAAGCTTCCGGCTTGAGGCAAGCGCCAAAAGCGAGAACCCGACCCCACGATGAATCCGCCCAGGTCGATGCCAAGGATGGCGACCATCCGCCCATCTGGCCCTAAGAACGGGACGTTGTCCATGCCAACGTGCACGATGGGCCGCGGGTCTGCGGTCAACGAGCTATACCTTAGGGTCAGACCACGGCTCACGCCGAGGGACCGATAGAGCACCAGCTCGTGTGTCTCGATCAGGGCTCCCGAGTAGAACTGGATCTCAGAGCTGGCAGAGCCGCTGGCCTGACCACCACATGCCTGACACTCGTCGGGGTTGAAGTCGTCCTCTGTCGGATCCAGGGGCTCCGGCGGTGGGGGCGGTGCTGGGGAATGCCAGCTACTGTTGCGGATGCCGCCGGAGATCGTCTCAATCACGCTGCCGTCGGTACTGACCCGCATAGTGCCAACCTGTTCGAACACCCCCGTGACAGGGCTGATCGACCAGAGCTCCATGTCTCTTCCAGCCGGGAAGCCGGCTCGGTTGGGAAACGTAATCGGCGCCGGTGTGGTGAAGACCATCTCGCCGGGCTGGATGGTTACCACAGTGTCTGGAAGCAGGTCTTCCGGTAAGGCCGCCGGAGTCAGGTCCCGTGGAACCTCGGTAATGCTGAGCAGTCCCGTGTAGAGGTTTCCATCCTGGTCCTCCAGAGTTCCTGCAGCCACGGAGACTGACACAGGCTCTTCGCCTTCCTGCAAGACGACACTAACCGTGGTGTTCACTGCAGGGTCGATGGGTTGAGCGCTGTCCATGTCCAATGCAGGCAGAAAGATAGGCCGGCCAATGACGTTGTTGATTCCCTCGAAGGGCGTATGGCCCAACAAGAGCTCAACCTTCTCGGCGATGAACGGATAAACCTCTGTCCCGGCAATGGTTTCCCCCCGGATGAGGAGTGTGTCGCCGGGAAGGGAGCCGGAAGACTCCAGGGTGAAGGAGCCGTCCGCTGCCGTGATCGTCTGCAACGGTCCGAGCTCGACCGGCACACCAATCAGCGGTTCTTCAGCCGTGTTCTGGATCACTGCTGAGAGGCGGGTGGTAGTAACGGCATCAGTGACCACCTCTAGCGTCACTGACTGCGTCGTCCCCAGGACGCCGTCGCTGGCCGTGAGGGTGAAGTTGTAGCTTCCCTCCTCTCCTGGCACGGGGGTGAACACCAGTGTGTCGTCTTCCAAGCTTCCGCTGGGCAGCAGACCATCGCTGCCGATCGAGAACTGGACTGGATCGCCTTCAGGATCGATCGCCGTCAACAACACCTGCAGATGCCCACCAGGCATCACCGTCAAAGGGCCAACCGGATCGAAGACCGGAGGCTGATTGATTGGCCCACACTCGTCGACGGTGACGAGTCCCACGATAATTTGCAGCAACGTGATCGCATCGAACACGTTGAGGAATGTGTCCCCATTCAGGTCGCCAAGCACCTGTTGATCTGCGGTTGGCTCAATAAGCGCTACGATCACCTGCAGCAAAGTGATGGCGTCGAACACGTTTACTAGGCCGTCGCCGGTCAGGTCGCCACAGACTCCGCTGACCTGGGCTTGTTGCACGACGGGGGAGCGAGTGAACTCCGGAGCTGTAGCATCAGACGCCTGGATAGCTGGTGCGAAAAGAACGACGGCCAGTAAAGCTACCGTAAGTACGGAGCCTATGGAAAAACGACGGAGGAGCCAGGGGGAGCGTCGCATCATCTGAGCGAGTGCAGGCCCATTCTTACGGACCAGACACGGGGAATTCCATCATGAATCGGTCACCGTTCGGGATCACAGAGTGGCCAGGATGGTTGTCGATGCGCGACAGTGTAGTTGAACTTGTGCCTAGATAGCAAACCCACCGGTCAGGAATTTTACACGAGGAGCGTGAACAATCGGGTGGACACTGGGTGAACGCGGGAACCGAGCTCACCGGGATTCGTGGCGAGGTTACAGACTTTGGACGCCGGGACGAAGAATTGCGAGGGTAAATGCGGATGACCGTTGGAATAGCGTGTTCAAAACAGTTCGGCGCCGAATCCGTCGATAGTCCAGAGGGGAAAGAAGTCGCAAGGGCCAAGCGAGCAACAAAAGGGAGTCCTTTGACATCGGACGTTTGAATGAGATGAGTGTCAGCGGACAAGCGAAGCCGTGGGGACGCGGCAGAGAGGAGGATCAGTTGAGCCGCGACTAGGCCTACCCGCTCACAAATGATGCGGCGACATCCGCCAGGCGCCGGACGCCTTCCTCCAGCTCCTCCTTTTCGTACAGCGTGTACGTCAGCCTGAGGAAGTCTGTAAAGCGACCCGATTCGGAAAACGCGTTGCCGGGTCTAAAAGAGACGCCCTGCTGCTCGGCCCGGGGCAGGAACTCAACAGTGTCCAGCCCCCCGGGAAAGCGGAGCCAGAAGTAATAGCCCCCCGAAGGCTTACAGAAGTCGACCGAGCCGCCGAAGTGGCTCCGAATTGCTAAGTCCATGGCGTCCGCCCTCTCCGAATAAGCTACCCTTAGCCTGCCGATGTTCTCGTCCAGTAAGCCCATGTCGATCACCTCTTTCACTAGGGCCGAAGCGAAGTGGTTGAACCCACCGCCGCTAAAGGTCACCGCGGCATCGGCGAACCGATCCACTATGGTGGGGGCGGCCTGGATCCAGCCAATTCTCAGTCCCGGTGACAAGATCTTGGAGAAAGATCCGTAGGAGATGGTCCTACCGTCGGGGCCACTATCGAAAGATATAACCGGCTTCGGAGGAACGTGAGCGAAGTGGATCATCTGGTACACCTCGTCGGCGAGCACCAAGAAATCGAACCGGTGCGCGAGCTCCACCAGCCTTTTCCTCCGGTCCTCTGGAAGTACGGTACCCGTGGGATTGTGGTACGAGGGTATGGTGTAGATGAACCTTGGCCGGAGCCCTTCGTTTTCCAGCATGTCCTCCAAAGCGTCCACATCCAGTCCGTTCTTGTCCGTGAGCACGCGACGCACGCTGAGATGGTGGGCCCTGAATATCCCTTCGATGACGAAATAGGTGGGCTCCTCGACAAGTACGGTGTCGCCTTCCCGGGCGAACAGCGTGCAGGTGAGGTCCAGACCCTGAGAGGCGCCGGCCGTCAAGAACAGCGACCGGGGGTCGACGGACATGCCGTAGGATTCCTGCCGAGAGAGGAACTCCGCCAGCGTCTCCAGGTAGGGACCATAACCCTGGGTTGCCCCGTACTGGAGCGGCTCCGTGTCGCCCCGGGAGAGGAGACGGTCCGCCGCCGCCCGTACGGCCTCAAGGGGATGCAGCCTGGGTGAGGGATGGCCCCACCCAAGGTCGATCACTCCCTCCTTTATGTCTACAAGCAGAGAAGGCAGCCGCGTTTTCATGGCAGGATTATAGCAGCCGTCCGACAGCCCCGAGCTACCCTAAGAGGGGTAGCGCCTTGTAGAATGGCGCGGTAACCGCGACCGAATGCTAGACTCCGTGCAAGTCGAATACACCCGCATGAGCAAGATGGCTGCGTTGGCCGTCTTCCCGGGCCGACCAGCCAATGACCTCGCCGCGCCGAGAGTGGGAGACCGATTCCATATGGGCAAGATCGTCGCGATAGGCGGAGGAGATTTCCGGACGGGTGAGACGCTGGCTCTGGACAGAGAGGTCGTCCGCCTGACCGGCACGAGCCGCCCGCGAGCCCTCTTCATCCCGACGGCCAGTAGCGACTCTGTTGAGGACTGGGAGGCGTTTCGCGCTGCATACGGTGGCGAGCTCGGATGCGATGCGTACGTCCTCAACCTCCTGACCGTGCCCCCATCGAGCCGAGAGTTGGCGGAGGCCATCCTCTCCTCGGACCTCGTCTACGTTGGCGGCGGCAACACCCTCAAGATGATGCGGCGCTGGCGGAAACTCGGAGTCGACCTGCTCCTGAGGCAAGCCTACGACAGAGGCATCGTGCTCTCCGGTGTCAGCGCGGGCGCCATCTGCTGGTTTAGGTACGGGCACAGCGATTCGATGTCGTTCTACCGGCCCGAGGCCTGGAGCTACATCCGCGTGGAGGGGATGGGTCTCATCGACGCCACGGCATGTCCCCACTACGACGGAGATACGGCCGGCGTGAAACGAGCGACCGATTTTCAGGAGATGGTGAAAAGGCGCGGGGACCTTGGCATCGGAATCGACAACTGCTGCGCCCTTGAGGTCGTCGATGGCGGCTACCGCGTAATCGTCTCGCGGACAGGCGCGGGCGCCTACAAGCTGTACGCCAGGGCCGGAGAGATCACCGCAGAGTCCATACCCCAGAGCGCGGACTTCGCCCCTCTTGCGGACCTTCTTCAGAAATAGCGCGATATAGGACGGGAGCTGAACGCTGGGATGTGGCGGCGACCGCCCCTTCAGCCGACGAAAAAGAGGCCTCGGGTCCGCTAGGGCTGCGACCTCACATCGTCCTGAGCGCGGGGAGGGAGAGCTCGCTGGTGATGTCGCCGAACCACTCGATGACCTCTTTGTGCAGAGGGATGCCGTTGGCGCGCCGCTCCTGCTCCTCCTCGTACTCGGAGAGGCCGGGATAGATGACGCGCTCGTGCCCCGGGGCAGGCTTCGTGTCCCGAAGTGTGCGGAGCATCTTGTCCATGTTGTCCTTGAAGGTGTCGAGATCTGTGAAGGCGGCGATGTTGTAGGCGGCGAAGTAGTGATGGGAGGCGCCGCCCTGGTCGACCATGCTCGATGGCGTCCCCGACAGGGCGCTGGCCAGCACCTCGGACATCAGCGAAAAGCCGTAGCCCTTATGCGAGCCCTGCTCTCGGGTGCCGCCCAACGGAAGCTGCATGTACTCGCCGCGCTCCCGCACCGGCGTCTCCTCCATTATCGGCGTGCCGTCCATCTCGGCTATCCAGCCCGGCAACAGGGGGGCGCCAACTCTCCGCGCGAGCCCCAGCTTGTTGCCGGCGATGGCGGAGGTGGCTGCGTCGAACAGCAGGAAGGGCTCATTTCGGGCCGGGGCCGCGATGGCTATCGGGTTCGTGCCGAGTCTACCCTCCGCGCCAAAGGTCGGCGCCACCAGCGTCCCGCCCGCCGTGCATGTCATGCCGACCATGTCCTCCTGGGCGGCGAGCATGGCGTGATGACCGATGGCGCCGGAGTGGCCTGCGTTGAACATAGTCACGACGCCCACGCCGACGTTCCGCGCCTTTTCGATGGCCATGCGCATGGCCTTGGGGCCGAGTATCACGGCCAGGCCTTTGTTGGCGTCTATCGTGGCGGTGGCTGGCGACTCGCGGACGATCTTCCAGTCTGGGCGTGGATTCAGCGAGCCCTGGTTGTAGCCCTGGACATAGGCCCGAAGCATATTGGATACGCCGTGGGTTTCGACGCCTCGAAGGTCTGTCGTTACCAGCACGTCCGCCCCTTCTGCCGCGTCCTCATGCGTAGTGCCCATCTTCTCGAATATCGCGGCAACGGTGTCCCGCAGCGACTCGTGGGGCACGCGGACCTGGTCTTCATGCGGGACTTTGAACCGCTCTAGCATCTATGCCTCCTTGCTGTGGAGCAGCGTTGGGAACGAGCGGTATTGTACCACTCTCGCCGGTGGAGCAACGGCGGTGCCGCGTATCTGCCCGCCTGAAATACGGCATCGGATGAGGGCGGCCAAGACTCGCGCGTCCGGTACAGAAGACGAGGTAGCGCTCGGATGGCGTCAGCACCTGGATTCAGGTACGCCATGTGAACGACGCAAGCTGCGCCGGCCGGGGCCAATGGCCCGGAAGCGACCTACCTGGCTTTGGCGATTGCGCCCGTCTCCACGGTGACCGTGGCGGTGGCCCGCATCGTGATGCCGCGGTCGGTTACCGTGACCTCCACAGTATCTGCAAAGGTGCCCGGCTCATCCCCGGCGGAGAACAGGCCAGCGGCGTCGATTGTTCCGCCGCGGTTGACGACGGTCCACGATGCGTCGACGCCGGAGATCTCGTTCCCTGAGCGATCGAAGGCCCTCACTTCGAACTCGGTCTGGCCTCCTGTGGGTACGGTTAGCGTGGCGGGAACGAGCTCGAGCAGGTCGACCGATCCCGGGACCACCACCACCCTGGACCGCACCGTCTTGGAGATGTCGCCCTGGAGTGCCGTTACCACAACGTCGACTTCCCCAGGCTGCTCTCCTGCCACTAGCATTCCCGTCTGGTAGATGATGCTATCGCTCGATCCCACGGGGATCGAAAACAGGAGCGTCAGGTCTTCGATGCGGTTGCCGAACTTGTCGTGGGGGTTTGCTGCGATAAGCAGTGGGGCACCGATCGACACCTCAGCCGAAGTGGGGGTTACCGAAAGCCCGGCGAGCTGACTGGGGCCGATGGTCACGGCGAGGACCGCCTTCTCTCGCCGCCCGCCCTGGAGGGCCTTTACCGTAATCTCGCCGCTGGCTCCGGCGCTGGTGCTGGCCTGCATCCTGCCCCGCGAATCGACCGTCCCGATGGTCCCCGACACGGTCCAAACCAGCGAGACGTCATGGATCGTGTTGCCGTAGCGATCCACTGGAGCGGCCTCGAACTGGTGGGCGCTGCCCGCTTCGATCAGCGATCTATCGGGCGAAAGCGTCAGGCCGTGCAGCGGACCGGGGCGCACTACCACGACCGCCGCCGCGTTGGCAGTCGATTCGCCCCGCGTCGCCGAGACAACCATGCTGAAGGCGCCTGCCGTCGTGCTCGCCCTCAGCGTTCCGTCGGCGTCGAGCCGGCCAGCCTCGGCGGGGATTTCCCAGTCGTAGGTTAGGCCCTGTACTTCGTTCCCGAAGAGGTCTAGGCCGCGCACTTCAAAGACCTGCGTCCCGTTGACATCGATCTCTGGGTCCGGTGGCTCGACAGCCAGTCTGTCTAATGGCCCCGGTACGACGGTCACTCCGGCCGAGGCCCTTCGGGTGTTCACTCCTAAGGTTGCCTCCGCGGTAACCGTGTCGTGAAACGTGCCAGCCTTGGTGCCGGCAATGACTGTGCCATCCTGACTGATGCGGCCTCCCTCAGAAATGTCCCAGGTCACCTCGAGCCCGCTCATCTCGTTGCCGAACTGGTCGAGAGCCCTGGCGGTTAGCTTCTGAGTCTCGGCAGGGCCCAGCACCAGCTCCGAGGGGTCGATCACGATCTCCGCCAGAAGTCCGCGGTAGGCCACCAGCGTCTGATTTGTTGTGACCGCTTCCGTGGTACCGCCGGCCTCCCTGAAGACGGTGAGCCTCACCACGTACACGCCGGGCTCAGCGTAGGCGTGAGACGGCTCCCGCTCGGTGCTGGTCGTCTCATCGCCAAAGTCCCATAGGAAGGCGTCGCCGTTGGAGCTGAGGTTCGAAAAATCCACGGTCAGAGGGGCGCCGCCGGTCATGGGACTCATCGAGAAGTCCAGCGGCTGCAACGGCGCGGGCGCCGAGGGCGCCTCCGACGGCTGGCTGCAGGCGGCGAGGACTAGCAGCACTGAGCCCAATGCCGCCGCACGTGCCGTTGGCTTCAAGTGGAAGTCCTCCGTCTTTGCTCAGCCCTGAGGAGCTCGCCCCATTCCTGGGGCTGGAGCACTGTCCAGGGTGTCCTCGGCGGGCACCCTCGGAGGTCTTACGACGCGCGCTGCTGGTCCAAGCTGCCGACCCTCACATCAGACGCCGCATACTCCGTGCCCTGCCAGGCTAGAGTAGGGCTTGCGGGCCGTAAGTCCAACGTACATTGTTCCTATTATGTTTGGCTATTTCGTACTACCCCGGCGCCATTGCCAGAGCATATGTGAGAGGCGCGTCACGTTAGGGCCATATGACGAACGACGGCCCATGCCGGCAATGTGAGGCTCCGCCCTACCGTGCGGCTCTTAAATACCCTGGCGCCATGAAGTCCGAGACGCGCTCACCTACCACCATCGTGGTGACGTTGACGTTGGCACCCCTCACTTCAGCAGCTCCTCCCGCAGACGGCTGATGACGGTCTCGAGCTCTTGCTCGCTCAGGTTGAAAGGGTCTACGCCAAGCTCGTCCGGCTTGCCCAGCGTGTGCAGGAAGATTGGCGGGTCGCCCTTTGTCATCGCCTGCACAATCTCGTCGCGACTGGGCCCGTTCCAGCCGTCGGTGAACTTCATGATGGCATGGGGGATCAGGTAGTCGTAGGGGTCATGCTCGACCGTCACCCGAAGCCCCGGCATCTCGATGAAGGCATCGACGACCGACTCGCACATCTCGTTGTAGCGCTTCGTCTCGGCCTCTTCGTCTTCATCGACGAATATCTGAAGCGCGCTTACGAGGCCGACTATCTCCTCTTTGGCGACCTTCATGCCGCGGCCGACGAACTGATAAGGCGCCCCGTTGGCGGCAGCCGCCTCGATGAGGTCTGCCCGGCCGCAAAGGATTCCCGCCCCCTGCGGCCCGCGCACCCCCTTGCCTCCGCTGTAGATGACCATGTCGGCGCCCTCGGCGATGAACCGCTTCAGGTTGGCTCTCGGGGGCACGAAGGACGCGGCGTCGACGATGACGGGCACGTCGCGCTCGTGAGCGATCTCGCACACCTGCTCGAATGGCAGGCCCCGGCGCGATACGAAGGGAGAGAAGAGGTAGGCAACGGCCGCCGTCTTCTCGGTGAACGCGGCTTCGAGCTGCCAGGGGGCGCACCGCCGCCCATCGCCGATGTCGATCAGCTTGGCGCCCCCCGTGCGGTAACACTGGTCGTAAGGGAAGCGGTGGCTGCGCTGAATGATGATCTCGTTCTTCAACCCATCGGTGTTGGGAAGCTGGTCCATCTTGATGGGGTCCGCGCCCGCGATGACCGCCGCCGCCTGCAGTACGAGGCCTCCCGCGGCGCCCGACGACACCAGTCCCGCCTCGGCTCCCGTCAGCCTGGCGATTATCTCGCCGGCCGCGCGGTTCAGGTCTCCGAGCTCGACCATGACCCCGGAGGCCTGGTTCATAGCCTCCATGACCTCGGGACGCAGCTTGCTTCCGCCGTACACCGTGGTCGAGCCTGACGCCGTAATGACGGGCGTCACGCCCAGTGCGCGATAGACCTCCGCGGGGTCCTTGCCCTGACTCATTCACTCCTCCTTGCTCGGGCTCGCGGTTTTCGCGAATCGCCCGACAGCACGGCAAATTATATCATCGGGCGAGTCGATAGGTGCGGCTCGACGGCAGCGGCTGTGCTGACTCCTCCGGTCTAGAGTTTCACTCACAGGATTAGCATAGAGTCGCCGAAGCTGTAGAAGCAATAGCGTCGCTCCACGGCTTCGAGGCAGGTCCGCGTCTAACGCTCCTGAGACAGAGCTCTGAAGACTCCGGCTAGGCCTAGCTTATCCAGAGCGCCCGATGCCACGTCCACCATCGCGTCGTACAGCCGCCCTTCCACATCCACAATCGAAACGTCGTTGATTTCCAGGAATGCCAGAGCGCACACCAGGCCCGTGCGTTTGTTTCCACCGACGAACGGATGGTTCTGTGATACGTGAAAGGCGTAGGCTGCGGCCATTTCATACAGGTCTCTGTGTAGCCACTCCTGGCCGAAG
>JADFIF010000112.1 GCA_022566795.1 Chloroflexota bacterium | reverse complement strand
CGTCATGGTTGCCCTCCTCGTTAAAGTGTGTACTTTTGTGGTGGCTATTCTGGTGGAGGGCCGTGGTCTATGCATCTGACGTTCGTCAGATTTCTGAGAGAGACTTGGCACGTAGGCTACAGGGGCACGGTAGCCCACGGCGCGGCCCGCGGATAACGGATAGCCTGGACACCCCTATGGGGGGACCCGCTATGGCGCATGCTATGGCGCATGCTATGGCGCAATTGAAGAAGGTGGCCTGGAGGAGGGAGCCAAATGTTTCTTCGGTTATTCGAGCAGACCGTGCTCCATGGCGAATAGCGAGGCGGTGGCGCGGGTAGACACTCCGATCTTGCCGTAGATATGCTCCAGGTGTGAGCGAACAGTGCCTTCGGTGACGATAAGGCGATCCCCGATCTGGCGCCGGCTCAGACCTTTGGCAGCGAGACGCAACACCTCGACCTCGCGGTCGGTAAGCCCTGCTGGCCATTGCTGGCGGCGGGCTTTCGCAGGTGGCCGGGCTGCTCCTCCTAGCTCCTCCACCAGGGCCTGAAAAGCCTCAGGCCATAGGCCGTTGCCCACGTCGTGGTTCATGAGGTCTAAGGCTTCCTCCGGCTCCATTGCCGGGTGGTCCGGGGCATCGTGCGTCAGCTCGTCAAACTGGTCCGTCACGGCGAGGATGCGTGCACCCCGGGGGATCTTCTCTCCCGTGAGCCCCCGGTGATAGCCCCGTCCATCCATCCGCTCGTGGTGGGCCGAGACTATGGGAACGATGGGCGCCAAGGCGGGGACTTTGGAGAGGATTCGTTCGGAGTGGTAGGGATGGAGCCGTATTTGCTCGCGCTCCACTTCGCTAAGCTGATCTTGCGGCTTGTTTAATACAAAGGACGGGACTGCGACAATGCCGATATCACGCACCAACGCAGCACGATAGATGTGGGTCGCCTCTGGCTCTGGAAGCCCCATCCTCCGAGCGACACGCTCTGCTAACTCGGCCACTCTGCGCGAACGCCCGGCTAGATACGGAGACTTCATGTCGGCGTAGTCGGCTAGGGCCTGGGCAACGTCCTCTAATTGCTCCTCCCGAATGTACCGGTACGACGACTCCTCGGGCTCCATGGAGAGCACGATGTCCGACACGCGCTCGTCTTCCAGTCCTGACCAGAAGTGCTCATCATCGGCCAGCGAGAGGAAGGCATCGACCACCAAGGGGTCGAAAGATTTGCGGCTCTGGTCCCCGGCTACGCGTAGAGCCGCATCTCGGCCTGCCCTGCGATGGAAGACCTCCAGGAAGCTCGTTGTCAGTACGATGCGGGAGATGATGGGAATGGCTTCCCCTCGGGTGCCGTAAGGCATGCCCTTCCCGTCCCACTGCTCGAAGATCTGCAGTAACGCATCCTGCACTGGCGGGGGCATGCCCAGTCGCTCGGCGATGCGTTTGGCCACCTGGCAGGTACTCTCGAATCCTTCCCTCCAGAACGCCCGGCCGTTGACGAGGTAGTCCTTGATGCGGGCAACCCGTGTCGGGAAAGGCGCTCCCTGTGCCACGTACTGCAGGAGCCAGGAAAACACGTCAATGGGGTTCTGCACGTTCCGGAAGAATTGGAGGTCTCGCTTGGCGGCCAACTCATCGACCATCAAGAAGCCCGCCAGTTGGCTCGTATATGCCGTGCAGCCGGCGTCCTTCAACAGCTCGGCATAGTACAGGTGAACGCGCTGCTCCAAAGGGAGCTCCAACGCTTCGGCAAGGCGCATGCCAATGTAGCAGGACCGCACCCCGTGCCCTGCGTGGAGCCCGACCGCCAGGTCACTCGCCATAGAAAATGCGCCCAGCAGGTCAGCCATCCGGAGAGCGTTTGGTCCGGGCCCAGCCGAGGGGAGTTCACCCATTAGCGTAACCCTCACTTGAGGTCGAGTGTGCCCTATGAACGGTGACCATCATTTCCACCCCCCCCATGATGGCAATCGTGCGGGCATTGCGGATGTTCGTGAAGCGGGAGCTCGAGTCTCACGGGTGGGCCTCAAGGGACAGTACTCGAACTTTTTGCGGCCCGACCCAGTGCCCAGGCTCAGGCAACCGTTGGCCCAGCTTCACCATTGGTGACTCGAACTAGAAGCGCCCCAGAAGCTTCGGGTCGGCGACTCTATCTTGACGCCTCCTCACTATCGTTGTACACTAGAACACCTGTACGCCTACGTTCCCGCCACCAGTCGCTCGACGGTGCAGAATGAGACAATTTGAAACGCTTTTTTATTCCCCGGACCGTATCCCCGATAGGCGTCTACAACGCGGCCGCTTCCCGTCCCAATACCATGAGGCTCGTGGCGATTATCACCGCTATCGCAGCCCGTCGAAAAACCGTCTCATTCATGCCTCGAAGCAGTCTCGTCGCCAGCCAAAAGCCCAGCAGCACGGGCAGCATAACAACCGCTATCAGGGCCAGGCGCTCGGCGGTGAAGAGCCCGGCAACCCCGTAACCCACGACGCCGGCGGCTTCGACCGCGAGAAAGTAGAGCGCGAGAGAGCCTCTCACAGCCTGGGGCGGCCATCCGCGGGTCAGCAGAAACAGCGCCATCAGCGGGCCGCCGATGCCCAGCGACGTAAGCAGCACGGCGACGACGAAGGCGACAACTGGGCCAACCAGGTTCGAGCGCGGGATTGGGCCCCGGAGGTTGAATACGACGGCCAGGGTTAGGAGGATTATTAGCGCCGTGATGCTGATGCGAAGTGCGCTGGCGCTGGCCGTGCTCAGGATGAACACGCCCACCGGCACGCCCAGGAGACCGGCGACGACCAGCGGCGTCGTCTCTCGCGCTGAGACATGGCCCCTGGTCTGGTGAATGATGAGGACGAAGAGGGCCAGCGAGACGGTGTTGACGACGACCACTACCGTCTGAGGCTCCAGCAAGAGGAGCAGCACCGGAGTGGTCGTCATACCGATGCCAAACCCCACTGTGCTGAGCACCGTGGAGCCGGCGAAGAGCATCACCACAGCGACGGCAAGCTCGAGAATCGACAGCGAGCCGAAAGACACGGCCGGACGCCTAGAGAGCGACGGCCCGGCTCGAGACAACAGGCGCAGCGGCCACCTATGGCACCGCCCGCCCGGCCATCACACCGGTGCATCTCTCCGAGTCGACCGCCACCTGGCCGTTGACCAGCACGTAGGGGATGCCCGCCGGAAACTGTTTGGGGTCGTCGTAGGTGGCGTTGTCGATCAGATGCTCGGCGTCGAACACGACGATATCCGCGAAGTACCCGCTCTCGATTCGCCCTCGACGCGTGAGGCCGAATCTGCGGGCGGCGTTGTCGGTCATGCGCTGGACCATCTGCTCGAGGCCGAGAATGTCGAAGGCGCGCCGCAGCCGTCCGAGGAAGCGTGGGAAGGTGCCATAGGCCCTGGGGTGAGGCAGGCCGCCGAGGGGAATCGAGTCGCTGCCGACCATGTAGTCGGGCCTCGACAGAAGCTCCACACAGTCGCGGCTGACCTGCCTCCACACCGCGACGTTGTCCGGTGGAGCGCCTCGGTATCCCACCTGCATATCCTCGTCCAGCAGCAGGTCGCAGAGCGCCTCGCCCAGGGACACGCCGCGGCTGCCCGCGATCTCCGGCAGGCTTACCCCTTCCAGGTCTCTGTTCTTCGGCAGGTACGTGAAGACCGCGCCGTGCAGGTCACCCGGGTAGTCGTTGTCGAGGTAGTCGACGAGCTTTTGGCGCTCCGCCGGGTCCTTGAGCCTGTCGATGATGGCGTCGGGGCCTCCGTCGTGGGCATAGCTCGGCAGGAAGCTGACGGGGTAGCTGCTGCCGGTTGGATACGGGTAAAGCTCCAGCGTGCAGTCGACACCCTCGGCCTTCGCCTTGTCGATCAGCTCCATGCGCTCCGACACCTGTCCGGCGTTGTCCGCCTGGGTGCGATAGTGGGAGAAGTGGACCTTCACACCCGACCTGCGTCCGATCTCCAGGGCCTCCGGCACACCGCCGCCGCCGTAGGCCCGGTCTACGTTCACGTTACGAAGGTGGGTGACGTACACTCCACCCGCCGCCTGCGTCGCCTTGCAGAGCTCGACCATCTCCTCGGTGTCGCTCCACGAGTTCGGGAAGTAGGACATCCCCGTGGCGAATCCCACCGCGCCCTGCTCGATTCCCTCGGCGATGAGCCGTCGGGCGTGTTTGAGCGCATCGCCCGTAAGTGGCGCGTCGCGGAAGCCGAGCGCCTCCAGTCGGACCGCGCCGTGGGCTACGCAGTACGCCGTGTTGATGGCCACCTTCTTGTCGTAGTGGGAGCGAAACGCGGCGACGCTGCTCATGTCGAGGCCTTCGGGCGGCTCTCCCAGAAGTCCGGCCAGGTATCGTCGATAGACTGCGTAGTTGGCAGCGGAAAGAGGGGCGTACGACAGGCCGTCCTGACCCAGGATCTCGGTGGTGATGCCCTGCCTCAGGCCGTTGGCGTGCTGTGGGTCTACCAGCAAGGCGCCGTCCGAGTGCGCGTGGGTGTCGATGAACCCAGGCGAAACGATCATGCCGGTGGCGTCGATCACCCGCCGAGTTTCGGCCTTTGAAAGGTCGCCAATCGCGTCCACCGAGTCGCCGCTGATCCCGACGTCTGACCGGTATCCGGGACTTCCCGTGCCGTCAACGACGGTCCCACCTAAAATCACGACGTCGAACATCGAATACTCCTGCCTGCTAATCTCGGTCAGGCGATACGGGCGTGCGTCGAGGGCCCTGACGGTGCGGCTGCACCGCATACACTGGATGGGGGCTCTTGAAGGGCTGTATATTTCTGGACTTGCAAGGATCCTGGGGAAGTATATCATCGCACCAATGTGATGTGCGGGTTACGATTCCGTGCCCGCTGGATCGCTTAACAGGCCTGTTGGATGCCCAATGTTCGAGAGGTCCGCAGGCCGCCGTACCCAAAGGAGGTACACAATGCCCATCGTCGACCACAACGCCATTCCCGAGGTTCCCTGGAGGCCAAACTACCGCAAGTGGGACATCACGCGGGAGGGCGACGGAACGACCAGCAGCAGCCTGTCCTACAGCGTCGTCGGTCCCGGCGCGGGAGCGCCTCTGCACACTCACGAGGCCGACGAGCTAATCGTCATCCTCGAGGGCACGGTTGAGGCGAGGCTTGGAGATCAGGTCCAGCGTGTCGGAGCCAACCATACTCTGGTGATTCCACCGGGAGTACCCCACGCCTTCACCTGTGTCGGCCCGGAAAGCGCCCGGCTGGTCACGTTCTTTCCGGTCCAGGACCCATTCGACCACACGAAGTTTCTGGAGGGAGCGCCACCGGCGGCACATAGAGCTTGAGGTGGGGGCGGCCCGCGTATTTCGCGAGGCGCTGGCCGACGCGGATTCCAAGCTCGGGTCGCGCCTCCGCTGGGCTCCTAACGTCCGGTGCTCGGCTCCAGCTCTTTGCTCTTGCGGTCGGGCCGCGCCAGCTTCGTGAGCCAGATGCTGATCTCGTACAGCACGATCACCGGAATTGCCACCAGGGCCTGATTGATGGGGTCGAAGGTCGGTGTAATCAGCGCCCCCAGGATGAAGGCGACGACCACCGCGTATCGGCGGTGCCGCGCGAGGAACTCGGGCGTGACGACCCCGATCTTGGCCAGGAAGAACAGCACCACGGGCGTCTCGAAGAGCACGCCCATCCAGAACAGCAGCCTGAGCATCAGGTTGACGTAGTTTCCTATGCGTATCAACGGCGTGGCGACGTCGCTGCCGAAGGTCAGCAGAAAGTGGACCGCCGGCGGGAACAGCACCCGGTATCCGAAGGCCGCTCCGGCCAGGAAGGACAGCAGCGTGAGGGGCAGCAGCGCGTAGAGGTAGCGCCTCTCCCTGGGTGTCATCCCCGGCGCCACGAACATCACGACGTTGTACAGCACGACGGGCAGGGCGGCGAAGACCCCCACCAGCAGCGAGGCCTTCATGGCTATCCCGATGAACTCGGTCAGGTCGGTGTAGATCGGCTTCTGGTTCGGCATGTCCGCGAAGCCCTGAGCCGGGGCCATCAGGAAGGTAAGTATCTGCTGATGAAAGGCGAAGGCGATTCCGGTGGTCACCACAACCGCGGCGGCGGACCACATCAGCCGGCGCCGAAGCTCGAGGATGTGCTCGGTAATCGGCGCTTGCCGGTCCATCACCGCCGCTCCCCGGCCGCCCTCGTCTCGCCATCGTCGTCCGTTGCAGCCGGCGCGCTTCGCCGGAATGTGACCGGCTCTTCCTCGTCGGCTTCAGTGGCCTCGGATTCGGTCGCCTCGTCGCCGGGTCGAGCGGCGGCCGACGTGCCGCGGGCCGACCCCGGGCCCCATGGCATGACGTCATCCTGGTCCAAATCCAGTCGCGGTAGCTCGGCCGCCATGCGGCTCAGCTCGCGGGTGGCCTTGCCCAACATCCTGGCGGCGTCGACCATGCGCTCGGGACCGAGAAATATGAACGCGACGAGAAGCACGATGAAGACCTCCATCGGCCCCATGCCCAGGAAGTTCATGCGTCGGGCTCCCCGCCGGGCGATGGCGCGGCGTCGGCAAGGGTGGGGGCGGCGAGAGGGCACTCGAAGCACTGCTCTGGCGCCTGCCAGTCCGGTCGAATCCTCGCCGATACGCCCAATGCCTTCAGGGAGGTCACCACCTCGCACAAAGGGAGGCCAACGGCGTTGAGGTAGCAGCCGTCCAGCCGGCTCGCGGGGTGAAACACCGGGTCCTGCACCGCGTACGCTCCAGCCTTGTCCATCGGCTGTCCGGAGCGGACGTAGTCCTCAAGCTCTTGGTCGGTGTACCTTCGCAGCACCACTCTGGTGCACTTGTACGTGCCGACCGCTCGACCCGACTTGGTGTGAAGCGCCGTGATGCCGGTGATGACGGCGTGCTCGCGGCCTCGAAGCAGCCTCAGCATCCGGGTCGCATCGAGCTCGTCCAGCGGTTTGCCGAGGACGGCGCCATCGATAACCACAGAGGTGTCGGCCGCGAGCACCACCGCGTCTCCCACGGACCGGGCCACGGCAAGGGCCTTTTCTCGCGAGAGCCTGACGACGTACTCCTCGGGACTCTCGCTCCGGCGGACCGGCCCCTCGTCGATCTCCGAGCTACTCACCTGTACCAGCATATCCAACGCGGCGATGATCTCCCGCCGGCGCGGCGAGCTCGAAGCCAGCACGAGCCTCGTCGTTGAGCCGGCATCGTCCTTCATCTGCGCAGCCGTGCGAGCCCTCCTTGCGGACCGGTGCAAACGTAGTCTAGTCGCCCCGATATTTTACACCATGGAAGCCGGTCGCACGGCCAACCGGCAGGTCCGACGGAGCTCACCCTGGGTGCGCTAGCGCGGCGACGCACTCGACGTGATAGGTCTGCGGAAACATGTCCACGGGCGCCACCGTGTCGACGGCATAGCCGCCCTTGACCAGGATGGCAAGATCTCTGGCCAACGTCTCGGGGTCGCAGGAGACGTAGACTAGCCTCCCGGGCGGCCGCCGGAGCACCGCCCGCAGCGTGTCGGGGTGGCAGCCGACGCGCGGCGGGTCGAGGATCAAGGCGTCCGGGGCCGAGTCCAGGGCGTCGAGAACCTCCTCAGTCTTGCCCTCTATGTAATCGAGGTTGTCGATGCCAAGGGTGTTGATGGCGGCGTCTCTGACGGCCGCCTGCGACTCTTCGATGGCGATGACTTTACGCACGGACGGCGCCATCAGCACCGCAAAGGTGCCCACCCCGGCGTAGGCGTCCACCAGCAACTCGTCGCCGGACAGATGGAGGTGCGAGCGCACTAGCTCGATCAGTCGCTCCGTCTGGTCGGTGTTGGTCTGGAAAAACGACGGCGAGCCGATGCGGAAGGGGTGCCCCATCAGCTCCTCTCGATAGTGTCGCTGGCCCGACCGTACGGGGATATCCGGGTTCTGAAGCGTCGGCTGAATGAGCCAGTCGCCCGTGTGAACCCCGTACCTGATGGACAGCTGAGTCGTCTCCTCGGACCTTCCCTGAAGCTTGCCGAGGGTCTCGTTGATCCACACGGCCATCAGCTTGCACTCGTCGATGGCGACGAACCGCCTGGTGATCCGGTTGACGAACCCCAACGTCCCCTCTTGCCTCACTGTGAAGCGGGCGTGGTTGCGGTAGTTGAAGAGCTCCTGGCACGGCATCGTGGGCTCGGCCGAAACGCCCTCCAGCGCGGGATGGCGGCGCAGCTCCTGCTCCACCGCCTCTCGCTTCAAATGAAGCTGGTGTGGGTAGTCGATGTGCTGCCACTGACAGCCGGTGCATGCGCCAAAGTAGCCGCATGGCGCCTCGACGCGATGGGGCGATGGCGTGAGGACCTCGGTCACGACGGCCGAGACGTAGCTCCGACGCCGGCGTCTGTAGCGCACGATTCGGGCCAAGACCTCCTCGCCCGGAATACCTCCGAACACGTTCACCGTCTCGCCCTGGAAGTGGGCAAGCGTATCGCCCAGAGGCCCCATCTTCTCCAGGGTGAGCCTGGCCGTTTCAGGCGGGTCGTCTGTCTGGCTTGGGCGAGAGGTCTTGTCGATCAATGCTCCCGGCTCCGCAGCTCTCGAAAAGCGCGACGATGCTCAGTGCCATTGTATTCAATCGAGCCTAGGAATGCCGACAGGTGCATCTACCGTCGGTCGGGACTGCACAACGTGCATCTGGTACTATCAGAGGAAGCCGTCAGTAGCGGGAGGTCATATGGCTGCCGAAAGAAGGCTCCCTCCGTGGATGAAGGTGAAGATGTCGGGGAGCGCCAACTACCTGGAGCTTCGAGGGTTGCTTCGGAAAAAGGGCCTTCACACGGTCTGCGAGGAGGCCCGCTGCCCCAACATAGGAGAGTGCTGGGAGCGCGGGTCCGCGACCTTCATGATTCTGGGGGAAATCTGCACTCGGGCCTGCACCTACTGCGCCGTGGCCACCGGCACCCCGCTTGGCCTGGACCTTCAAGAGCCCACTCGGCTGGCTGAAACCGTCGAGAGCATGGGCCTCAAGTATGCCGTAATCACATCCGTCGACCGAGACGACCTGCCCGACGGCGGCGCCTACATCTTCGCGCAGTGCATCGCCAAGATAAGACAACGCCTGCCGAACTGCAAGGTCGAGGTCCTGATCCCAGACTTTCGCGGGGACGCCGATGCCCTGGGCACGGTCATGGCTGCCGCGCCCGACACGCTGAACCATAACATCGAGACTTCGCGGCGCATCTTCCAGCGCGTAAGGCACAAGGGCGACTACGACCTGTCCCTGGAGCTCTTGGCGCGGGCGAAATCCCTTGCCCCCGAGGGCGTCACCAAGTCCGGCATGATGGTAGGCCTGGGCGAGACCTGGCGGGAGATCGTCGAGACGATGCGCGATCTTCGGGCCGTCGACTGCGACCTGCTGACCATCGGCCAGTACCTTCGCCCATCTCAGAGACACACGCCGCTGGCCAAGTGGTACACGCCCGACGAGTTCGACGAGCTCCGCCGCGAGGGAGAGGCCCTTGGCTTC
The DNA here is from genome assembly GCA_022566795.1 of Chloroflexota bacterium. Taxonomy (GTDB): domain Bacteria; phylum Chloroflexota; class Dehalococcoidia; order Lucifugimonadales; genus JADFIF01. The sequence goes on along the minus strand of JADFIF010000112.1, from coordinate 973 downwards.
CGACACGTCGCGTCAGGGCCGCTGGTGCGAAGCTCGTATCGCGCGGAGGAGCAACACGAGGCCGCAACGGCGAAGGTAGGCGTCTGAGCCTCTCAGCCAACGTGGCGCTGACGATTGTTCCAGCACCAGACCCGCGGGACGTGCGCACCGGCATAGGACAATGCGCGGGGATACCCGCCAACGCGCGCGAGCGGACCGCCGTGCCGCAAACACTCGCCGCTCGAGTCAGGCAACAGGATGGGGCTGCGCGCCGGCGGCATATGCTGAGAGACGCGGTCCGTAGCACGGACGCTGAAGAATGCAGACTCGGGCTGCTGTGGGGAAATCAGTCGGAGGAAGGGAGCTTGCGGGGCTGCTGGACCGTCATCTCCTTATCGTGGCACTGGATGACGCCTTCACCAGCCTTGGTGCACAGGACCGTGCTCCCGCAGACCTCGCACTGGTATCTTCTCCCTAGCTGATTAGCCATAGTCCGCTTCGCCTTTTGTTCCCGGCCGGAACGGGGCCCGTGCGCTTGGGCCCTGCCGAGTGCTCGGAGACACCGCTCCGACGCCTCTGTTCCGACGCTACGACTTCTTGCTCATGGGCTCTCCGCAGCACGCTATGGAGCCGTCGGCGCCTCTCGTCACAACGAACTCGGAGCTGCACTTCTTGCAAGAGTACCGTTTGCCCGTCTCGTTGGCCAACTTCCACCACCTCTTGACGTCAAATTTCGCAATGTTTGACGTGAACACCGCCCTGGAACGATTATATCCAGCGCACCTGGGGCCGTCAACGAGCCCCCGGACGCGACGGACAGTCAGCTTCGGAACGCCTCAAGCACGGCCTGGGCAGCCTCGTAGTCGCGGCGGCCACCGCGCAGAATAGGCGGCACCAGGTAGAAGGTCCGAAATCCCGCGCTGACGAATGCCTCGAGGACCTGGACCGCGATCTCGGTCCCGGGTCTTCCGCGTCCAAGATCGTCCGTCACCCA
>JADFIF010000111.1 GCA_022566795.1 Chloroflexota bacterium | reverse complement strand
AGCGATCCCGTCACGGACGACTCCCTGCTGCGGCCCGGCCACGAACAGGTTGCCGCGGCCTACGTCGTTTACGGCTCCAGTACCGTGATGGTGACGGCTACCCGCAACAGTGTGCAGGGTTTCACTCTAGATCCCGAGACAGGCTCCTTCGCCATTACCCATCCGGACCTTCGGATACCGGAGGAATGTCCTTACTACAGCACCAACGAGGGCAACTTCAAGACCCTGGACGAGTCTACCCAGCGGGCTGTGACAAGCCTGCGAGACACATATTCTCTGCGCTACGTGGGCTCCCTTGTGGCCGACTTCCACCGCAATCTCCTCAAGGGTGGCATCTTCTTGTACCCAGCGGACCGCAATCGTCCCGATGGCAGGCTGCGGCTGATGTACGAGGCAAATCCCCTGGGCTTCGTAGCGGAGCAGGCTGGAGGCGCTGCGTCGACGGGGAGACAGCGCATTATGGACATAATGCCGGAGAAGCTGCATCAGCGTACGCCATTGATCCTGGGAAACAGGGATGTCGTGGAGAAGGCCGTCGCGATCATCGGCGGGTAGCCCACTCTACCCCAGTGAGCTAGAATTGGCCGAAAGAGGCTCTTTAGTAAGAAGGAGGTAACCGTGGACGTACAGAAGCTGATCACTACTGCGCAGGCCATAGTTGCGCCGGGCAAGGGCATCCTGGCGGCGGACGAAAGCGGCGGGACAATCAAGCGGCGCTTTGACACCATCAACGTGGAGTCCACGGAGGAGAATCGTCGCAACTACCGGGAGCTGCTTTTCCGCACCGAAGGCGCTTCTGAGTACATCAGCGGCATCATCCTGTTCGACGAGACCCTACGTCAAAATGGGGCCGACGGCACTCCTCTGGTGAAGGTCCTCACAGACCAGGGTATCATTCCGGGTATCAAGGTGGACAAGGGGGCGCAGCCCCTGCCCGAAGCGCCTGCTGAGCTGGTGACCGAGGGCCTGGATGGCCTCCGCGACCGACTGAAGGAGTACGCGGAGATGGGTGCTCGCTTCACCAAGTGGCGGGGCGTCATCACCATCGGCGACGGCATCCCAACCCCGTACTGCATCGAAACCAACGCCCACGCACTGGCCCGCTTCGCCGCGTTGAGCCAGGAAGCAGGGCTGGTACCCATCGTGGAACCCGAAGTGCTGATGGATGGCGACCACAGCATTGACCGCTGCGCGGAGGTCAATGAGGCTACTCTGCGGGAGGTCTTTGCCCAGCTCGCCCGGCAGAACGTTGTCCTGGAAGGCATCATTCTGAAACCAAGCATGGTGCTCTCCGGTAGCACGGCTGCCAACCGCGCTGGTCCGGAGGAGGTTGGGGAAAAGACAGTCGCCTGCTTCACACGAGCGGTGCCCGCGGCCGTCCCTGGCGTGGTCTTCTTATCCGGTGGCCAGACCGACGAAGAGGCGACCATCAATCTCAACGCCATAAACCAGCGAGCGGCCGTTGTCGGCGCACCGTGGGAGCTCAGCTTCTCCTTTGGGAGGGGGCTCCAGGCAGCACCCCTGAAGGCGTGGAGTGGCCGGGCGGACAACGTGGAACGGGCGAAGCAGGCTTTCTGTCACAGGGCCAAGCTCACCAGCGCTGCACGGCGGGGCGCCTACGTCCCTGCCATGGAGCGGGAGCTCTCGGCCGTCTAAGCGGCGCGCGGTCCCGTGGGGAAGACCAAACCAAGCTCCTTTTGGCCGACAACAATTTCGGCAGGCCGGGAGGTGGTGCTCATGGCAGGTGTGCCCCTCATCATCGCCCACCCCATGCAGGTTGCATCACCCTGGATGTCGAGGAGACGGGACCGACCTTGGAGGAGGATGCGGCCTGAATACCTCTGGCGTGGCGCGGAGGTTCACGACTTGAACGATCGCTACCATGCGGTCTCCGCGGTGAGTTTTGAGATAGTTTCCGGGTAGCCTCGCTCCCTACGCGTCCTCGGTTCCAGCGGCGCCCGCATCGGAGCCCGCAACCTGCGCCTCGTCGGCGTCGATGGCCTGGGTCATGGCGGCGATGGCGATCTCGATCTGGTCGTCGTCGGGCTGGCGTGTCGTCAGAGACTGCAGGGCCAGGCTCGGCCTCGTGATCAGGCTCACGAGCGGGTTCGTAGAGTAGCGGCCGCTCAGGCGAATGACCTCGTAGGCCGCGGCGGCGATGACGGGGACGAGGACTATTCGCGAGACGACCAGCCACCACAAGGGCTCCCGTCCCACGAACACGAACGCGACCACTGCGACTACCATCACCACGAGCAGGAAAGCCGTGCCGCACCGGGGATGAGCCGTCGCGTACTTTCGCACCGATTCGACGTCCAGCGGGTCTCCGCGCTCCTGGGCGTGCACGGTCATGTGCTCGGCCCCGTGGTACATGAACACCCGGCGTATCCCCTCCATCTTGCCGATCAAGACGATGTACCCGAGGAAGATGCCGAGCCTTATGATGCCTTCGATGAGGTTGGTGACCAGGTCCGAGCCGACCCATCCCTCGAGCGATCTGCTGGCGAAGACGGGGATCAAGAAGAACAGCCCGATGCCGAACACGAGGGCGACCGCGATCATGCCAGCCACGGCCACAGAGCTCAGCTCCTCGCCTTCGGCCTCGACCCCTACATTGGCGGAGTAGGTCAGCGCCCGCATGCCCAGCGTGAGCGTCTCGATCAAAGCGATTACGCCTCTGACGAGCGGTACTCGACGTAGACGGCCGGTGAATAGCTGACTCAGGGGTGTGCAAAGAAGCGCGATGCTTCCGTCAGGCCTGCGAACCGCAACCGACATGTTGCGCTGGCCCCTGATCATGACCCCTTCCATGACCGCCTGGCCTCCGTAGGTCGCCCTATCGCTCATAAGACCCTCACCAGTTCCTGATCACCGAAGAGCACTCCTTCGGCAGTGCTCGGGCGGGCTCTCAGACGCCCGGCAATCACCGACCTGTCGGAACCTGCACTCCTGATTCTTCATCAGGCTGCTATGGGGAACAAAAGAGGGGTGAGATTGCCTCACCCCTCGATCGGTTCGGAGCCGGTATCGCCTTACTGAAGATTGAAGCGCCGCTTGAGCCTCTCAACTCTCCCCTCGGTGTCGACGATGCGCTGCTCGCCCGTGAAAAACGGATGGCACTGGTTGCAGATCTCCACGCGCAGCCGGGGCTTGGTCGAGCCGGTCGTGTACGTGGCCCCACAGGAGCAGGTAACGACCGCCTCTGGATGATACTCGGGATGTATGTCGGTCTTCAATGTGTGCGTGTCCTTATCTGGCTGCTAGGCAGGGTAGACGCTTGCGCGCTTTTTCGCACCGGGGGCGAACTCGAACTTCACCTTCCCGTCGATCAGCGCGAACAGCGTGTGGTCGCGTCCGATGCCGACGTTTGTGCCTGGGTGGATTCTTGTGCCTCGTTGACGGACGATGATCGAGCCGGCCGTGGCTATCTGCGTATCGTAAAGCTTGACGCCCAGCCGCTTCGAGTTGCTGTCGCGTCCGTTTTTGGTGCTGCCTCCGCCCTTCTTATGAGCCACTTGCTACCCTCCGCCGCGTCCGGCGTCTGTCTACTGAGATGCCGGTCACTCTGAGTTCGGTGTACGACTGCCGGTGGCCGTTCTTCCTTCGGTACCGGGTCTTGGGTTTGTACTTGAAAACTATGATCTTCTTTCCCCGGCCCTTGCCGACCACCTCTGTGGTGACCCTGGCACCGGGAACCAGAGGCTCTCCGACAGTAACGTTACCGTCTTGAGACAGCAGCAACACATCTTCCAGCGTGACCTCGTCGCCCTCGTCGCCGGGCAGCGACTCGACTCTAAAGGTATCGCCGGCCTGCACTTTGTACTGCTTGCCGCCCGTCTGGACTATCGCGTAGTCAGCCAAGTTCGTGAACCTCATGACTATTGTAAGGAGGCGAGCGTCCCACCGTCAAGGTGGCGCCAAGCGCCTGTTCAGGCGGCAGCGAATATCTTGTCGGGCCGCCACTGCATCGTGCCGGCGTCGAACTTGAGAATGCCGATGAAGCCTCCATTGACGCCGTAAGCGCGGCATCGCGCGCCGTCGCCAGAATCCGTGAGCCTCGAGCGGGAGGGGAATCCGCGGCCGTTCCTCAACATACCTTCGCGCTGCGTCCCGACGATGACAGCCGGCAGCCCCGACAAGACTACATCGGGCGCGTGCACCGCCCCCTGCCAGCCCACCTCCGCGGGGAAGGGCTCGCCGGCCTCGGGTAAGGCGATCGCGTCGGCGACTCTAAACGGACCTGTCCGCAGGCGGATCAAACTCTTGAGGTGCGCTCCGCAGCCCAGAGCCTGACCCAAGTCGTGCGCCAGAGACCTCATGTAGAATCCGCGGCCGCAGGTTACCTCTACGGTGACCAACGGCGCTGACCAGTCGAGGAGCGTGGTGCTGAGGACCTTCACGTCCCTGGGTTCGCGCTCGACCTCGATGCCAGCGCGGGCCAGCTCATACAGGCGCTTCCCCTGCTTCTTCAGCGCGCTATACATCGGCGGCACCTGCCGGATCGCGCCTTGAAAAGGCTCCAGCGCCCTCTCGACGGCAGCCCGGTCGACTCGAGATGGGTCGCTTCTTGCCATCACCCGGCCAAGTGAGTCGTAAGTGTCCGTCTCCACACCTAGCTCTATTACGGCGCGATAGTCCTTGGTGCCGTCGATGACGTACTCCATCAGACGCGTCGCCTGACCCAGACAGACGGGAACGACGCCGGTTGCCACAGGGTCCAGGGTCCCACCGTGTCCGACCCGTTTGACCCCACAGGCTCGCTTGACGCGGCGGACCAGCTCCATCGACGTAATGCCGTACGGCTTATCGACGTTTAGAAAGCCATCGACGCGAGCCTGCACGGCCGTGCTCATGTCTCCTCCTCGGTCTCCGCGGGTCCCGGCGACACGCGCCTGATCATCTCGAGCATCTCGGCGCCCTTCTCTATCGAGTCGTCGATATAAAATTCGAGAGTCGGCACCGACTTGAGGCTCAGCTTTCCGCGCATGCTCCGATGCACGAAGCCGGCAGCTGACCTGAGCGCTTTCAGGGTCTTGGCCTTGTCGTCAGGACCGCCCAGGACACTGACGAATACCTTGGCCTTGCGCAGGTCTGCGGAGGTGTCAACTTCGGTAACGCTGACCATCGACGTCAAGCGAGGGTCTCTCAACTCGGTCGCGATGACACTGCTGATTTCCTGGCGCAAGAGTCCGTTGACACGGTCTATCCGTCGAGACATCGAGAACCTAAGCTAGGAGTCTGAGCGGGGGAGCTTGCAGCGCGACTAGCTGACGCGCCGAGAGGTGTGTGCTTCGATGATGTCATCTTCGTGGAAGTCCGCGAATCCATCCAGTATGATGCCGCCCTCGAATCCGGTGGCTACCTCTCTAACGTCGTCCTTGAAATGCTTCAAGCTCGACACCGCTCCGGAGAACACGCGCTGTCCACCCCGCAGAACGTGGATGGTCGAGTCTCTGCTGATGCGGCCGTCATTGACGTAGATGCCCGCAACGCGCCCTCTTCTGCCCACGCTGAACACCGCACGTACCGTTGCGCGGCCGTCGACCACGTCCTCGTACACCGGCTCCAGCAGCCCTTCCAAAGCCTTCTCGATGTCATCTATAACGTTGTAGATGATGTCGTAAAAGCGGACCTCGACACCCTCTTGGTTGGCCAGGGCGCGCGCGCCCGGCTCGGGCTGGGTGTTGAAGCCGATAATGATCGCCTGGGAGGCAACCGCCAACAACACGTCGCTCTCGGTGATGCTGCCGCTGGAGGCGTGGATTACTGTAACCCTCGTCCGGTCGGTGGTGAGGCCTTCCAGGGAGGTGCGCACCGCATCTACTGTGCCTTGAACATCGGTCTTGATGACGAGGTTCAACGCCTTGACCTCCCCGGACTCGATGCGCGAATGGACATCCTCCAGGGTCGGCCCGACGCCACGCTGGAGGTCCTTTTCCCGCAGGCGCTCCTCCACGATCCGACGCGCAGTCTTCTCGTCGGGTGTGACCTCGAAGATGTCGCCCGCCTCGGGGAGTCCGCTGACGCCCAGAACCTCCACGGGAAGGGAGGGTCCGGCCTCTTTAATGCTCTTGCCTCGGTCCGTGAACATGGCCTTTACCCGGCCGCGCACGACGCCGATAACGATGTTGTCGCCGACTCTAAGGGTGCCGGTCTGCACCAGGATCGTTGCTACGGTGCCCCGGCTCTTGTCGATGCGTGCCTCGACGACCACGCCTCGGGCGGCTCTGTGCGGGTTCGCCTTCAGCTCGCTCACCTCTGCCACGACGAGCAGGTTGTCGAGGAGGTCGGACACGCCCGTTCCCTGGAGCGCCGACACCTGCACGGCGACCACGTCGCCGCCCCACTCCTCGATCAGCAGGTTGTTCTCCGCCAGCTGACGTTTCACGCGTTCAAGGTCGGCGTCGGGCCGGTCGATCTTGTTTATGGCCACTACGATCGGGACGCCGGCGGCCCTGGCGTGGTCGATGGCCTCGAGGGTTTGCGGCATGATCCCGTCATCCGCCGCGACGACCAGCACCGCGATGTCGGTAACCTGGGCCCCGCGCGCCCTCATCGCCGTGAACGCCTCGTGGCCTGGCGTATCCAGGAAGGTGATCAGGTTGTCTTGGTACTCGACCTGGTAAGCGCCCATGTGCTGGGTGATACCGCCGGCTTCGCTCGCGACGACGTTGGTTTCGCGAATAGCGTCGAGCAGCGTCGTCTTGCCATGATCAACATGACCTAGGATCGTCACCACCGGCGAGCGGGTCTCGAGAAGCTCGGGGTCTTCGTCGTCCGATGATATGACGAGCGACCTAGCGGCCGCTTCCCGTTGCGGTTGCTTCAGTACATCGTAGCCGAAGCTGGAAGCCACCGTGGCCGCCACCTCGTGGTCCACGACCTCGTTGACCGTAAGCATGTAGCCGCCCCGCATCAGCTCCTTGATGACCTCGACCGGGTCGACGCCCATCAGCGAAGCCAGATCGCCCACCGTGAGCGCCGCGGGCACCTCCAGAGGACGGAGCGCTACCGCTTCGCTCGCGTCCGCGTTGTCTGCCTCATCGACTCTGCTGGTCATTAGCCACTTCCTCTGCCACTCGGATTCGGCAAGGCCGCGCCTGCGCCTCCGTCTCGGACTGACATCGCCTCGACGGCCGCGAGAATCCGGGTCCAGTCCTCATTGCCTAACTTGGTCCGCAGCGCGTACTCCAGCCGACCTCGCTTCAGACCCCGGTCGACACAGCTTCCGTCAGCGCAGACATATGCGCCGCGCCCGGGCAGCATGCCTGTGGAGTCCACAGCAACTCCGCCCTCGGCGTCCGCGACGATCCTCGCGAGGCTTCGCTTCGGCGCCTTGCTCCCGCAGATGATACAGGTTCGAAGCGGGACGTGCCGTCTGGAAACCGTCATATCCCGCGCTAGCGCCTTCTGATGGGCCGGCTCCTCCGCCTGCGCCTACCGCCCTGGTCCGTCCGCGTCTGGCGTCCGCGTCGGGCGGTCACACCGCCCCTCAGCCCGGCTATGTCCTCTGCGAATCTGATCTGACCTGGCTCAACGGTGCTCTTTCTCCGAATCGACCAGACGCCCTCAGGCAGGTCCCGAATGGAGGCTGACCGATCGAGCGCCGGTACGGGCTGCGGCTCTTCCTCCGGCTCGGGCACCACCTCTGGCGGAGGTTGGGGGGTTGGAGCTTCAGGCACGGCGGCTTCTACGGCCACCGCCTCCTCGCCGACGGTGGCTACAGGCTCCGCGGCCACCTGCTCCGACGCTGGCTCGGCTTCAACGCTTTCGGCCTGTTCGGGAACCGCTTCAGCCACGATCTGCTCAGCTTCCGCCAAAACGGCCGGTTCAGCTTCGGCCACGACGGCCGGTTCAGCTTCGGCCGTCGGCGCCTCTGGCTCAACCTCGGGCGCAGCGACCTCAACCTCAGCGACGGGCTCTGGCTCCGGCGGGAGAACGGCAGCCAGCCGCTCGGACACTTCGTCGTAGGATTTCTGGCCGAAGCTCTTGAGCGACAGCAGGTCGTCCTTGGACAGCTGTGCAATCTCGCCGACCGTCGCGAATCCGGCGTTCGTCAGGATGTTGAGAGTGCGAGTCGAGAGGCCGAGCAGCTCGAGCTCCGAGTCCACCCCGACCGGCACTTTGGCTGCGGTCGCTCGGTCGCGAGCGTCGGCGTCGACACTGCTGCGGATGTCTACGTTCCATCCGGTGAGGCGCGCGGCCAGCCTTGCGTTTTGGCCCTCGCGGCCTATGGCAAGCGACAGCATGCGGTCGGGAACGATGGCCACGGCCGACTGGGAATCCGCATCCAAATCGACGCGCATGACCTGAGAAGGACTGAGGGAGTTGGCCACAAACCTCGAAGGGTCGTTGCTCCACTCGACAACATCGATCTTCTCGCCCTGCAGCTCATTGACGATGCTCTGAATGCGTACGCCCCGCAGGCCCACGCAGGAGCCGACAGGATCCACGCCCTGTTGCGTGGCCCTGACTGCCACCTTGCTCCGGAAGCCGGCTTCTCGGGCGATGGCGACGATCTCCACGGCGCCGTTGTAGACCTCAGGGACCTCCATTTCGAACAAGCGCTTGAGCAGCAGATTGTCCGCGCGGGAGACGATCAGCTCTGGGCCCCTGGGGGAGCGCCCGACCTCTTTGAGCAGGATCCGCATCTTCTGGCCTGGCCTGTAGCGTTCGCCCGCCGCCTGCTCGGAAAAGGGCAGCACAGCCTCGGCACGGCCGAGGTCTACTATGACCTGGCGGGCCTCCACCCGCTGGACGTTGACGGAGAATATCTCGCCCTCCTTGTCGGAGAACTCTTCGAAGACCAGCTCGCGCTCGGCCTCACGCAGCCTTTGCATGACCACTTGCTTTGCGGTCTGCGCCGCGATTCTTCCGGCGCTGTGGGGTAGGGTCTCGGTGGGGACACTCTGGCCTAGCTCCGCGTCTTTCTTGATCTTTCGGGCCTCGCTCAGCGTCATTTCGAGCAGTGGGTCATCGACTTCCTCGACGACCGTCTTGACGATGTGGACGCTCACATCTCCGCTACCTGGGTCGAGCGAGACGCTAATGTTTTGGCCCGCGGTAATGCTGTCCTTGCGATATGCGGAAACCAGCGCAGCCTCGATGGCCGAGAGAACCATCTCCCTCGGCAGGTTGCGCTCGGCGGCTAGCTGGGTTAGGGCGACGAGAAAATCGCTCTTCATATACTCACCCACCTCGTCCCGGATAGTCGCGCATCCCCTCCTCAACAAAGAAAGTGGGGACCGCCCCACTTTCAAAGAACCGCGGATAGAGGATGTACGACGCCAGTATACCATTCTGAACATGGTAAAACAACCCGATTTCAGCCCGACGGACCTACTGTTCCGACCGGACTGCCGACCAGTCTACGATGCTTGCCGCCGCCCGTCGTCGTCCGTCCACAAGGCCATCCGTCTCGACAGTCGATGCGGAGGCATCTGCGAGCGGGAATTTCGCGCTGGCCGATGGCGCGAGCGACCCTCAGAGGATTGCCAGAACGTCTCCCACGGCCGATAATACCGACCTGTTCCCGCCGGCCAATGGAAGCCCGACGGGCGCTAAGGCGGTGGAGGTGCCCTTGCCTTCTCAGACAGTCTCGGTTGAACCCTCCGTCAGCGACCGACGGAGGGTGCCACTGATCGTCGGGTCGCTGGCTTTGGGTTGGGCCGTCCTGTACCTGGATCGGAGCATTCTCTTCCCACTCCTTCCGGTCATCGGCGACGAGTTTGAGCTATCGGGGGCTCAGCGAGGGGCCATCACGAGCGCCTACTTCGTCGCTTACGTGGCAATGCAGATGCCGTCCGGCCTGCTTGGTGACAGGCTGGGACTGAAGCGGGTCGTGGTCGGCATGTATCTGCTGATCGGGGTCGCTCTGGTGGGCATCGGGGTTTTCAGCATCAGCTACGCCCTTCTGGTTGCGTTCGTCGCGCTGCAGGGCTTCGGCGCCGGCGCGTTCTACTCCGGCTCGTACGGGATAACGCTAAACTCGGTCCCGGCCGAGCACAGGGGTGTCAGCTCCGCCGTCGTTACCTCAGGCATGGCGCTCGGGTCGGCCCTGGGATTGGCTTTGGCGGGCGCCGCTTATGCCTTGACGGATAGCTGGCGGGTGCCGTACCTGTTCATGCTGGTCCCGACTCTTCTGGCGGCTGGCCTCATGGCCTTGCTCATCAAGGGCGTGCCGACGCCCCCAAGGATTCCAGGCGGCCTGGGCTTCCTCGCCTCTAACCGTAGCTTCCTGACGCTGGGCGTTGCCAACTTTTGCGGCCTCTATGGCTACATGGTGGTCTTCACCTGGGGGCCAAGCTTCCTCGTTGAGAGCCACGGCCTGTCGGTCACGCGTTCGGGTGTGTACGTGGCGCTGGTTGCGCTGACCTCGCTGGCCGGAGCGCTGGCCTGGGGCCGCATGTCCGACAGAATGGGCCGCAAGCGGCTGACGCTGTGGATGTTCGGCGCGTC
>JADFIF010000110.1:3383-10506 GCA_022566795.1 Chloroflexota bacterium | reverse complement strand
TGCAGGCGCCGCAGGCGCGGGTGCGGCGGGCGCGGCGGGTGCTGCAGGCGCCGGGGCTGCGGGCGCAGCCTCCTCCTCGCTGCTGCACGCGACCGCGAGCATTGCCACAACGCTCACGATCATCGCCAGCCAAAGCTTCATACTCCCGAAACCTAAGGACTTCATTCTCGCCTCCTGAGTACTTAACCCCAATCGGCCGCCGTCGCGCCCCATCCAAAATCCCGGCCATCCATCGCGACAACCGCAGCAGCCTTTGGGCCGTATCGGAATCCCTAGTGAAAACGGCTTCGCGCATATATATACCAACAGCCCGCAATTGTCAATCCCTCGCGTCGCTAGGATACCTCAGTCGAGATCGTCTCTATGTGGTGCGAGTTGATGTACTCCCAGTCTATCTCCACACCCAAACCCGGCCCCTGGGGGACGGCTACATGGCCCTTCTCGTCGATCGATTCCAGCTCGTCGAGGAACTCAGCGGGATAGATCGGAGGCTTCGAGTTCTTTATCTTGGGGTTCAGCAGCCCCAGCTCGTAGTAGTTGGTGTTGCGCACCGCCGAGATGCAGTGGCGGTGCGCCAGGCCGCCTCCGTGGAACTCGACGTCCAGGCCGAATCCTTCCGCCGCGTGGGCCACCTTCATCGCGCCGGTGATACCGCCGTCCTCGTAGACGCCGGTCCGCACGAAGTCGGTGCCGCCGTTCACGATGAAATCAACGTGCGCCTCCAGGCCGAAGACGTGCTCGGTCTGGAGTATGGGGGTCTGAATCATCTCTCGCAGCTTTCGGTGCCCGAAGATGGAAACGCCACCATCTTTATAAGGGTCCTCCAGCCAGAAGAAGCTCTCGTCGTCGCAGGCCCTGCCGACTTTCAGGGCTTCGGCCCACGTCTCGTACTCGCATGCAGGGTCCAGCATCAGGTCCATCTTGTCACCCACACGCCTGCCGACGGCGTGAACGTTGGCTATCTCGCGTTCGATGGGAGCGTCTCCCCAGCCGTGGATCTTGAACGCCCTGTACCCCACGGAGTAGCACTGCTCGGCAAAGTCGGCGAAAGCCTCGGGGGTGCTCAGGCCCCCGTTCTCGTCGCCGTGGTACGTGCTGGCGTATGCCGGCAGGGACTTCTTGTAGCCCCCAAGGAGCCGGTATATAGGGGTTTCGTAAAGCTTCCCGGCGAAGTCCCACAGGGCGACGTCGACCATGCCGATGGCCGTCCGGTCGGTGTGGCGGAGACCGCGTTTGAGGTCGTTGTATGCCTTCTCCCGCTCCAGGGGATTCTTCCCGATGAGGTACCGGCCGACGGCGTCGAGGGCGTGCGCAGTTCGCTCCCTGGGCCCCGCGAGGTACTCGCCGGTCACGCCGACATCGGTGTGGATCCGCAGGATAGAAGGCCGCGTGGTCAGCACGCTGTCCTCCTCGTACACCTGATTGAAGCCGTTGTAGTCGGTGCCCATGTTCTCGATCTTGTGCTCGAACACCACCAGGTCAACCTTGGTTATCTTCGGGTCGCCCATTTTCTTACCTCCAACGCGCTGGTGAATTAGGCGGCGGCCGGCCACCCTGTTGCGGCCATGGCGCCTCTCCTGTGAAGCCCTTCCAGCTAACCTCCGCGCCACGCCCGTCTGGCGCAGCGCGCCTGCGCCTCGGGAATCTTGTCGGCGGGTAGATGCTCGGACTGAACGTATCCGTCGGCACAGCTCTCCCCGAACCGGCGCGGGTAGGTGGCCGGGTCGAGAATCCCTTCGCCGATGACCGACTCCTCTACGTGCAGAACCAGCCTGTCCTCAAGGCGGAAGTCCTTCGCCTGCCCGCAAACCGTGGTGGGCCCGAGCGCGCTTTTTTCCACGGCGCACCCCGCCCGCCCGTGAGGTTTGTGGCCTGGGAGACACCCCCAGACCCCCGCCAGGGACCGGTGTGCTTCCTAACCACTCAGGCGCACAACTCCTTGCTCGCCGTCGACCGTAATCAGCATGCCGTCGCGAATCCGCTCAGTAGCTCCTCGGGCTCCAACCACGCATGGGATGCCGTACTCCCGCGGCGTAATGGCGGTGTGAGCCAGAACCCCTCCCGCATCCGTCACGACCGCGCTCGCTCGGGCGAAGAGTACGGTCCATGGCGGCGAGGTCGTCCGGCACACAAGAACATCCCCCGGCATCAGCTTGTCCGCCTCGGACAGATCGCGAATGATCCTGGCAGGGCCGGTTGCCCCTCCTCGGCTTGCCGCCATCCCCCGGACCTCGCCCTCCGCCGCTTCGCCCGCGCCACCAGTGCCTCCACCGCTGATGGCCGCGAGTGTAGCAACGGGTCAATGGCGAGTCAAACAGAGTGACCGTCCGCGCCTCCGTTTCGGTAGGCCTCGGATGGTCGCTAACGACGAATGGCATGTGAAAACCCAACCGTCGTGCGAGACATCTCAATACTTGAATATCTCGCTCAGGGTGAGGGTAAGGTCGCAAGGGCCTGACCGGTCAAACCAACCCGGTCAAACCCAAAAGGAGGTCGTGTATGCATGCTGGTGATTACCGTTACGAACACTTTACGACGAAGCGGCTGCTTCAAGATATCCGCTTTGGCAGATCGGCACCTCGCCAAGGCGATGCGCTTCCGGAGTTCGACCTGGCAACTACCGATGGGGGCCGAGTAAACAAGACCGATTTTGTAGGCGACCGGCCTCTGCTTCTGATACTGGGGTCCATTACATGCCCCATGACGGCCAGTGCCATGCCTGCGCTGAAGCGCCTCTACGCCCAGTTCGGCGAGCAGATCGCGTTCTTGATGGTCAATGTTCGCGAAGCGCACCCGGGGGAGAACTTTCCCCAGCCAGGGACGGTCGAAGACAAGCTTGAGCACGCGCGCGCCCTGGGGGACATGTACGAGATTCCGTGGACGGTCGCCGTCGACGACGTCGACGGAACCCTCCACCGGGCACTGAACGGAAAGCCGAATGCCGCCTTTCTCGCCGACCGGGAAGGCAAGGTAGTCTTCCGCGCCCTTTGGGCCCGCGACGAAGGAGGATTGAGACGAGCATTGGAGAGCGTCTCGCGTGGAGAGAGCCCGGTCAAACGCGAGAGCCGCGCCATGCTCCTGCCGGTTGCCAGAGCCATGGGACATGTTCACAGGGTCATGGGAATCGCCGGACCTCGGGCTCGGCGAGACCTGCTGCTGGCCGGTACGGCGATGGCCCTGGCGGGGATGGTGGCAACCGCATTGAGGCCACTATCGCCGGATTGGCGTGGCGTCGCGGCCTCGGCCGTCCTGGGGGTAGCGACCGCCGCGGAGGTTGGCTCGGTCGCATTGTGGATCCTGTAACCGTTGCCCCGAGCGGGAAGACCGTCTTCCAAAGAGGATACCTTGGGGACCAACCCCACCTAGGACAGCGAAATCGTGTGCTCCGCAAGGAATCCTCTTGTACCCCCGTTGGCGATGAAGCCGCAGACCCGCGATCTCTTGTTCTCCCCTCGGAAGTGATATAAGTTGAACCTCTCATTTTGATGATTGGAACGGGGAGGTAGGAACCGTGAAGAACTTTGTCGTCATCTACCATGCGCCAGCGTCAGCCGTGGAACAGACGCAAAACATGAGCCCGGAGGAGATGCAGAAGGGGATGGAGTCATGGAAGGCGTGGGCGGCCAAGACTGGCGATGGTCTGGTTGACATCGGCACCCCACTGATGGGCGGACAAAAACTGAGCAAGTCAGGAAGCTCGCCAAGCGATAAGGACGTTATGGGCTACTCAATCCTGCAGGCAGAGGACATGCAAGGGGCGAAGGCACTGCTGGTGGGGCATCCCCACCTTGAGTGGGCGAGCGGCTGCGAGATCGAGGTCCACGAGTCTATGCCCATGCCAATGTAGACGCTACCCTGATTTTAGTCCGGTCGATGGGCGCATCACCGGCGGGCGCCCTCAGTAAAGCCCGCTTCCTGGAGACTCCGATGAGGTGCCAGTGTCGCATCGGCTGTGCTGTTGTGCCACGAGAGGGAGTGGGGCCTGCCATGACAGCGTTTGAGGTCTCCGAGGACCTTCGTAACCGTCTTGGCGTAACCGTCTTGGCGTAATCGTCTTGGCCGCACCGAAACCGCAAGGGAGGGCTAGGTCATGAGAATTCCCATCACGATGTGTCATGGAATTCGCGAGGACCACCAGAAACCGTTGACGGCCGCACACCTCGACCGGCTCGTGGCCATCGCCAGTGAAATGGGCTTCAAGTCGATAAGCTACGATGATCTTGCCGGGTGGCGCGCCGGGTCGACATCGCTGCCGGAGCGGCCCATAATGCTCGATTTCGACCACCCTGTGAAGTCCATGCGTTATGAGGTCCGAGAGGTACTGGAACGCTACGGCTTCAGAGGCAACTTGTTCATCTACACCCGTCCCTACGAGGAAGGCTACGGCCGCCAGCTGCCCTGGGACGTTGAATACGAGCACATGACCTGGGACGAGATAGGAGAGTTGAGGGAGGCTGGCTGGCATATCGGAGCCCACACCGTAAGCCACCCCAATCTGTCGGACCTGAGCGTCGAGGACCCCACCGGAGCGGTGCTCCGCACTGAGCTCGACCGCTGCAATGAGACTATCCTAACGAATCTGGGTTTTACGCCTCGCGATTTCGCTTTCACGGGCACAAGCTGGAGCAGTCTGGCCGAGCAAGAGGTGAAGAAGCGATACCGCTTCGGCAGGCTTTGGATCATTGGGGGCCAGTACATGGTTGACGGCAGCAAAATGCGCTACGCAGACCTGGTGGGCGTTGCCGGACCGGACGAGGATGACGGCGGACCACCTCACGAGGCGCGGTACGCGACTGAAGAGTCTGACCCCTATCGCCTCCCATCGATGGAGTTTCAGGCCTTGATCCACGAGCCGGCAGCGTTTCGATCATATCTGGAGGGAGCGCTACAAGACGGTACCTGAGGTGGCCTGAGTACCTACAGACCGCTCGACGCGAGGAGTGGTGGCTCCCTCAGAGGCGGCGGCAACTTGACGGACCTGATCCTGCACAACGCCAACGTATACACGCTCGACGGCGCTCGCCCTCACGCGAGCGCCCTCGCCGTGCGGGGAGAGGTCATAGCTCATGTAGGCGACGACGAGGAGGTCCTCGCCTCGGCAACCCCGAACACGGCCATCGTCGACCTGAAGGGCGCGACCGTGCTGCCGGGCCTCGTCGACGCCCACTGCCATCTCCGCAACCTTGGTCGGGTGCAAGAGATGGTTCAGCTATACGAGGCTCGGTCCGTGGACGAAGTGGTCGAGCTGGTCCGGGAGCGAAGCCGCGATCTGCCGAAGGGCGAGTGGATAGTCGGCCGCGGCTGGGACCAGGAGCTATGGGCCGATCGGTCCATGCCATCGCATCAGCTCCTGACAAGTGCAGTGCCGGACCACCCCGTGTGGCTCGTCAGGGTAGACGCCCACGCCGGACTCGCCAACGCGGCGGCGATGCGGGCCGCCGGCGTAGACGCGGCGGCCGCGTCGCCTGACGGCGGGCTCGTGGTGAAGGAGGGCGGACGCCTCACAGGCCTGTTCGTCGATGACGCCATGCAGCTGATCGAATCGCGAATGCCGTCCCCCGACGCCGACAAGGTCATCCAGTGGTACCTCAAGGCGCAGGAGATCTGCCTGTCGCTGGGCCTGACAGAAGTGCACGAGGCCGGGCTGTCGCAGAAGCAGGTCGACGCACTCACCGCGCTTTCGCAACAAGGCGAGCTGAAGATGCGCGTCTACGGAATGCTGGACCAGAGCGTCTTCGACGCTGGCGACTTTTTCCCGCTCGCCGAGGGCCTGTTCACCTGTCGAAGCGTGAAGATCGTCGCCGACGGCGCCCTTGGCTCTCGCGGCGCCGCCATGTTCGAGCCCTTCTGCGACTCGCCGAACGAGAAGGGCTTCATGCGGGTGACGCGCGACGCCCTCCACTCGACTATCACCAAGGCGTTTAGCAATGGCTTCCAGGTGAACACGCACGCCATAGGCGATCGGGCCAACCGGGCGACGCTCGACGCCATCGAGGCCGGGCTGGCCGAGGTCCCGGTTCCGGACCACAGGAGCCGCGTCGAGCACGCGCAGATCATCGCCCTCGAGGACATCCCTCGCTTCGCCGAGCTCGGAGTCATCGCGTCCATACAGCCGACCCACTGCACGTCCGACATGAAGATGGCGGAGGCTCGCCTCGGCCCAGAGCGTATCGCGGGGGCCTACCCCTGGCGCAAGCTGATCGCCGCGGGCGCGCGCATCGCCAGCGGCTCCGACTTCCCGGTCGAGGACCCCAACCCACTGTGGGGCATCTACGCTGCCGTCACCCGACAGGACCACCACGGCGAGCCTGCCGGCGGATGGTACCCCGAGGAGCGCATGACCATGGACGAGGCGATCCGGTCCTTTACCGCCGACGCCGCATACGCCGCCTTTGAGGAGCGACATAAGGGGACCCTGGCGCCGGGCATGTCGGCCGACCTGACTATCGTCGACCGGGACGTCCTCGCCTTGCCACGGACCGAGCTTCTGAGCGCGAGCGTCGTCGCTACCGTCGTCGCCGGCGAGGTGGCCTACAGCCGGCTGCCGGCTCTCTCGTGACTCTCCGCCCGGCCATCGTCACCACCACACGTCCGCTTGAGCCGTCTACCGCGACAACCTGACCGGCCTTGAGGTCGATCCGAGCCTCAAAGCATCGCGGAGCCAGCGGGGGTGCGCTTGGGTGGGACGGGCTAGGCCTTAGTTACTTTCCCATAGGCCAATCTGGTCAAGTCGCCGTCGAGCCGAGCTCATCTACCGCGGATGCCTTGGACTGGGATCAACACGCGTAGAGTGCTCGACACGTGTAGAGTACTTTGCCTCGCCCTGAATCTCAGATATGATCAGGTTCGACAATGGTGGTTAGATCCGTTCCGAACCTTAACGTGTTCATCCGATGAATCAGCAGATTGGCTTCTGTACCACCGCCGACGATGTCCGCATCGGCTACGCGACCGTTGGCCAAGGGACTTTTCTGGTCAAAGCGCCCAACTGGCTGAGCCATCTCGAGTTCGAGTGGCAAAGCCCGGTCTGGCGCCACTGGTGGAGAGATCGGAGCAGAGACTTCCAGGTTGTGAGGTTCGACCAACGGGGCTGCGGACTCCCGGCTCGAAACAGATGCGTAGG
>JADFIF010000110.1:0-3283 GCA_022566795.1 Chloroflexota bacterium | reverse complement strand
GCCATCTCGAGTTCGAGTGGCAAAGCCCGGTCTGGCGCCACTGGTGGAGAGATCGGAGCAGAGACTTCCAGGTTGTGAGGTTCGACCAACGGGGCTGCGGACTCCCGGCTCGAAACAGATGCGTAGGTCCTTTAGCGATGGCAAGATGAGGCTATGATGCAGAGCACCGACCAATGGTTAAGCGAGATCGGACTCGGTCAATACGCTTCGATCTTCGCGGAGAACGACGTCAGCCTTGACCTCTTGCCTACACTCACCGATGAAGACTTGAAAGAGCTGGGCCTATCGCTGGGACATCGCCGAAGGCTGCAGCAGGCAATAGCCGAGCGGACAAGTGAGCATGGCGTTTCAGAGCCGGTGGCCGCGAGGTCAACGGAAGAAGGGCCGAGGTTGGGGACTGCGCCCGAGGCCGAGCGACGCCAGCTCACAGTCATGTTCTCTGATCTGGTCAGCTCAACAGCCCTTTCGGAACGCTTCGATCCGGAAGACCTGAGCGACATTATCCGCGCCTATCAAGATTGCTGTGCGAGTGTGATAACCCGTTTCGAGGGCTACGTCGCCAAGTACATGGGGGATGGCATCCTGGTCTACTTCGGCTACCCGCAGGCCCACGACGACGATGCTGAACGGGCGCTGCGAGCGGGCCTGGAGATGGTCGAGGCAGTTCGCGACCTGCAAGTGCACGACGATCTTTCCCTTCAGGTCCGCATCGGTGTCGCTACCGGGTTAGTGGTCGTGGGCGAAAGCATCGGCAGTGGGACATCCCAAGAACAGACGGTAGTCGGGGAGACGCCGAACCTGGCCGCCCGGCTGCAGAGCCTTGCGCAGCCCAACAGCGTGGTCGTTGCCCCGAGCACGCGTCAGCTGGCTGGTGAGGTATTCGACTATGCGGACCTCGGAAGCCATCTCCTAAAAGGCTTTTCCGACCCCGTGCAAGCGTCGGAGGTGGTGGGCGTCGGAGCATCCGAAAGCAGATTCGAGGCGACCCGCGTGCGCCGCGGCCTCACACCCTATGCAGGCCGGGAGGAGGAAGTTCGGATCCTGCATGACAGCCTGAGTGAAGCGAGAGGGGGACATGGCCGGTTCGTCACGACGGTAGGTGAGCCCGGGGTCGGCAAGAGCCGCTTGCTCTACGAGTTCCGTAACGGCATCGACCGAGATGAGGTTCTGGTGTTACAAGGTCGTTGTCAGTCTTACGGTGAGAACATCTCATATCTGCCCTTCGTAGACTGTCTTCTCCGCGCACTGCAGCTCAGAGACGAGGACAGCGTCGAACACTCCGTGGAGAAGGCGGTCTCGAACATTCTCGCCATCGACCCGATGCTAGAGCCGTATCTTCCCTACTACCTCCAACTCCTGTCCATGCCGCACGACAAGTATCCTTTGCCCCAGAGATTTCAGGGCGATGACAAGAGACATGCGTTCGAGGAGTCGTTGGCCGCGATCTTCACGATGGCAAGTCGCCATCAGCCGATCGTGTTGATGCTGGAGGATTGGCACTGGGCGGACGAAGCGTCCGACTCCGCTTTGAAGTACCTCATCGGGGCGATCACAGATCATCCGATCCTCGTGGTAGCGAATTACCGCCCTGAATACGAGGAGAGGTGGGGGCACCTGAGTCATCATACATCTCTGACCTTGAAGCCCCTTGAGGTTGATACGACCGAATCGATGATCAGGTCGAGCCTCAAGGCTACCGTCTTGCCAGAGGGTCTGAGCTCGTTGATATATGCGCGAACGTCCGGCAATCCGCTGTTTGTCGAGGAGATATGCAGCGCGCTTGTCGAGGACGGCTCCGTACAGGTAACGGGACCGGATGCGGTGCTCACGCGGCCCGTCGAAGAGATAAGTCTTCCCGACACGATACAGGCGGTCATCCGAAGCCGCCTGGATAAGGTCGACCCTGATTTCCAGGAGACGTTGCGATTGGCGTCAGTGATCGGCCGCGAGTTTAGCAAGCGGGTTCTAGAGGCGGTCCACACGGAGGCGTCGCAGCTCGACCGCTCCCTCTCCGGACTGATTTCCCAGGATCTCATCCAGCAGCTGCGGGTCGTCCCCGAGGTCGAGTACATGTTCAAGCACGTGCTCACCCAGCTCGTCGTGTACGAAACCCTTCTGTTGCGGCGGCGAAGACAGCTCCATGCGCTCGTCGGACGGGCGATGGAGACGCTGTATGCAGATCGGCTCCCTCAGTTCTATGAGGCCCTGGCGCACCATTTCGACGCCGGAGAGGTCTGGAGCGAAGCCGTCTATTATCGGGTCCAGGCGGGGATGAAGGCAATGCAGCATCACGTCATCAGTGCTGCACTGACGCATTTCGACCGGGCCAACGAAATTCTTCGAGGACAACAGATAGAAATTCCCTGGCGCGTGAGGTACGACCTGTCGTTCCAACGGAGCATTGCCCTCGGCGACCGCGGTCGCTGGAACGCGGCTTACGACGAGATGGCGCAGGCCGAGGCGATCGCCCGTGACAAAGGCGCCACAGCGCTGCAGGTCCAGTCGATGTTCGCTTTATCGAACGCCGCATTCTGGGCCCACCTTTTCGACGAAAGCCTGAGAATCGCCACAGAGCTCGAGCGTATCGTGGGCGACAACCGAGATACTCAACTTGGCGTTGGATCCCTTCAGGCCATGTCGACCTTCATGCTCGGGGACCTCGGTAGCGCCCTGAAAAAAGAGGGTGAGATCACCGACTTGTTTCGGCAGGTCCCCGAATCTCCGCACGTGAGTCGCGCTGCGTTTATTATTGGTGTCTTCCACCGCTTTCGCGGCGACAACAAGGCGGCGGCCGAATTCCTGGACCTGGCGTCCCAGAGGGCCAAGCAGGAGGCAAGTGCCGGTGGCTACATACAATCGTATATGCATTATTGCCTGGCCATCGGCGAGCTCGGTCGTTACCAAGAGGCGATAGAGCGCCTGCACGAAGCGCGGGACTATGGCGTGCGGGCAGACTCGGTCTATGGCGTTCTGAAGATTGACAACACCCTGGGGTGGGCGTATCTAGAGATCTGTAATTTCGATACGGCGATTCGTCACAACGAGAGCTGCTTGATGACGGCGGATGAAGTCAGAGGCGTAACCACCTCGACCCTATCCGAGGTGGATTCATTTGGGAGGCTCAACCTGGGGGACGTCTACGCGATGTTGGGCGACCTCTCTCGCGCCCGAGAATACTACGAGCAGGCGTACGAAAACGCGAAGGACAACCAGTACTTCCTCGCACGCACCCGCTGGAAGCCAAGATGTTTGATCGCGCTGGGGGAGCTCTGGCTTGCGCTCG
>JADFIF010000109.1 GCA_022566795.1 Chloroflexota bacterium | reverse complement strand
CTGGGGAGATTACCCTGAGCCATCGCGGCGTCCTATTCCTCGACGAGTTGCCGGAGTTTGGCCACGCCGCTCTCGAGGCGCTGCGCCAACCTCTTGAAGACAAGCTGGTCACCATCAGCCGGGCCCAAGGGAGCATCACCTACCCGACCAACTTCATGCTGGTGGCTGCCATGAACCCGTGCCCGTGCGGATTCGCAAGCGACCCCGTAAAAGAGTGCACCTGCACGCCGAGCGCGGTGTCCCGCTATAAGAAACGCATCAGCGGCCCGCTACTGGACAGGATAGACCTCTTCGTCGAGGTACCCAGGGTCGAGTACGAGAAGCTCGTCGAGCCGTCGGGCGCGGAGACGTCAGCTCACGTGCGAGAGCGAATCCAGGGGGCGAGACGCCGGCAACACGAGAGATTCGATGACAAGCGGATCATCACCAACGCCGAGATGGGACCCGTCGAAGTGTGGGACTACTGCCAGATCGATGACTCGGCCCGAGGCTTGCTGCAGGCCGCCATGAAGCAGATGCACATGTCGGCGCGTGGCTTTCACCGCATACTCAAGGTTTCCCGCACCATCGCCGACCTGTCCGGGGCGGACACCATCGGCGTCGCTCAATTGGCGGAGGCGCTGCAGTATCGCCCGACCGGGTAGGGTGGCTCGCAGCATTCTGACTACAACCTAGTGGCCGAAATCAGCGTGACGTTCAGTCGAGTGTCGTTGGGAGTCCAGAGGGGCGACAGCCCCTTTGGCGGGGGTACTGGGGGTGCCCCCCAGTACCCCCTTCCAGGAAAGGAAGGAAGTTAAAGGGGAATAGTCCGGTCTGTGAAGATCACGGGTGCGTTCCCAATGCGGGGCAGACATTATGACGCGGTTTTCCGCAGTCAGGCGCCACATCATCCGCTGTGCCGACGGAGGGACGGTTCGGTTGCGGCGGTAGACGCGAAGAGAGGTAGAGTATGAATAGTGGCGACACAGCTTGGGTCCTGACATCGTCAGCTCTGGTTTTCATCATGATCCCGGGCCTGGCGTTTTTTTATGGGGGCTTGGTACGCAGGAAGAATGCTGTTGCCACCATGATGCACAGCTTCATCGCCATCGCCCTGGTTGGCGTGGTCTGGATTCTGTGGGGATATAGCCTCGCCTTCGGTCCGGACGTCTGGGGCATTATTGGCAACCTGGACTACATAGGCCTGCGCGGGGTTTCGGCCGTCGAGGCAGGGCCGTATTCCGATGTTATCCCGCACCAGGCGTTTATGATCTTCCAGGCGATGTTCGCCATAATTACTCCGGCCCTCATCGCCGGCGCCTTCGCCGAACGGATGAAGTTCAGTACTCTGGTAATTTTCATCGTCGTCTGGTCGACGGTTGTGTATGCGCCTTTGGCCCATTGGGTCTGGGGAGACGGTGGCTGGCTGGGGCTGAACGGGTGGGGGGCTCTGGACTTTGCCGGTGGCGCCGTGGTCCACATCAACTCGGGAGTCGCCGCTCTGGCTGCCGCCCTATTCTTGGGCCGGCGCCTGGGATATGGCGAGGAGCCTATGGAGCCTCACAACATTCCATTTGTGGTGCTGGGAGCAGCGCTGCTGTGGTTTGGGTGGTTCGGATTTAACGCCGGAAGTGCGCTGATGACTGGAGGCAGTGCCACGTCGGCGTTCGTTGTGACCAACACCGCGGCTGCCGTGGCGGCTCTGACCTGGGCTGGCCTCGACTGGCGCTTCACCGGGAAATGCAGCGTCGTTGGCGTAGCCACCGGAGCCGTGGCGGGGCTGGCGACCATCACTCCGGCTTCGGGATTCGTCGGGCCGATGCCCGCGATCCTCATCGGACTGGGGGCAGGCGCCTTCTGCTACACCGCGATCTGGTTTAGAAAGAGGCTCAGGGTGGATGACTCCCTGGACGTCTGGGCCATCCACGGCATCGGAGGCACGTGGGGGATGCTGGCTGCAGGGCTGTTCGTGGGGATCGGCTTCATGGGCATATCTGACCTGGTGTTGCCGGGAATTGACCGTGGAGAGCAGATCCTGCGCCAGCTGGGAGCGATCGGCGTCTCCTGGGCATGGGCCTTCGTCATGACCGCGGTGATACTGTTCGTTCTGAAGCTCACGGTGGGGCTACGTGTCACGGAGCAGGAAGAGGAGCTGGGGTTGGACATCTCTCTGCACGGGGAAGAGGCATATCGCAACTAATGTGGGTGGTACTTCGGGCGCTGCTATCCCACCGTGTCGCGTGTACGCCTCCGTCTGACGATGATGGCTGCGACCGCGACCGCCACAACCAGCGCACCGGCGGAGGCCCCGGTAACGAGCTCGAAGTTGGTGTCTATGAACCTTTCGATGTCCTCGCCGTAGACGAAGATAAGCCCGCCGAGGATGAAGAATCTGGCCCCGCGACCGATGATCGACGCAAAGATGAAGGTCCGCAGGTTCATGTCAAGGACTCCCGCCGATATGGCGAACACCTTGTACGGAATTGGGGTGAACGCAGCGATCAGCACCGCCCACGCTCCGTACTTGCGGAACAACTTCTCGACCGCTTCGACCTTCTTGCCCGATGCGAACCTGTACAGCAGCGGCCTGCCGAATCGGTGGCCAAGCCAGTGGCCGACGACGGCGCCCGCCACCGATGATGCAGTGACCAGGGCGGCCAGCCACAGCGCTGCGTGCGGCTGCGGAATGGCGATGGCGAGCAGCAGCGGATCAGGTGGTATCGGGAAGAAGATCGACTCGGCGAATGAGGCGGCGGCCAGTATCAGCGCTGACCAGTCGGACTCGGCGAATCCTGTTGTCCAGTCGGACAGATCTCTTAGCAGCTCAAACATGCGCTAGAGCCATGTTAGGGTAGTTACCCAGGCCCAGGTCCACAACTGTCCGAGTACGCACCGAGTTTACTGTCACCCCTTCGGCAATCCTTCGCTGCGCTCGAGGACAGGGCTCAGTGCAGGCTCTGAGGCCGCTATTACTGTCACCCTGAGGCCGCAGCCGAAGGGTCTGGGGCGGTGCGCAGGTTCGTTGGCGGGATGGTCTCATATTGCATGCGAGCCACGCGCCCCCCACCCCAGATTCTTCGCCTGCGGGCTCAGAAAGACATTTTTCATACCAATGAAATAAGCCAAGGTATCGTTAGAAGCTCTTCGTAATTCGGGATAGGGATGGCCGAGGACGGCGCATCGGACTACGCGAGAAGATTCCTCAGAGGCCCGCCATCTGCAGCACCCGCTCGACGTTTGAGGGATCGGGAGTGATACGTCCCTGGTCGATTCCCTTCACCACCTCGACTATGGCCGAGTTCACCGGGGTCGGGACGCCGACCTCACGGCCCCTCTGCGCGATGTAGCCGTTCATGAGCTCCACCTCGGTCCGACGTCCCTTGGTCACGTCCTGGCTCATCGAGGACTTCCAATCGCCACCCCCGCCCCGGCCCTTGAGCCTCGCGCTAAGCTCCTCGAACACGTCCCCCTCGTCTGCGCGCGCGTACACATCGGCTTCGACACCCCCGATCGGCTCGATCTGGTAGTTGTGCGCCTGTCCGACCTGCACGGACTCCTTGGCAATCTGAATCTGGATGAGCGCCGCGCGAGGTTCGTCGGCCAAGCTCTGGGAGCCGAGGCCCGTCATGGCGCCCACGGGATTGGAGGATGCGTTGGTTGTAAGCTTTGACCAGCGCTCGCCCCAGATGTTCGTCGTGGTGCGGGAGCGGTCGATGCAGCCCAGCATCTTGGCCAGCTCCTCCACACGGGGCGTTATCCGCCCGTGGAGCTCGCCCACGCGGAACACGTCGTACCCTCGGTCGTGCCCGGGGCGGCCTCCTCGGTTGACGTGGCCCGGCTCCCAAAGCGCGACCGTAATGCTCGAGAGGACGCACGCCACCTCGCGTTCGTAGCCCACGATGGAGGCGATGAGCTGGTCGTTCATGCAGTTTTGAGCACTAACGACGACCCCGCCCGGTGTGACCATATGCTTCAGAAAATGGGCTGCCCACTCGGTGTCGTAGGACTTCACGGCGAGAAACGCGACGTCGAAGGGCTCTCGAATCTGCCGGGCCTGCGCCAGGTGCACCGCGTTGACATTCACCGTGAAGTCGCCCTGGGCGCCCGAAACGCGAAGGCCGTCTCGATTCATGGCGTCGACGTGCTCTCCCCACATATCGATGAGGGTCACGTCTTGTCCGTCCCGCGTGAGAAAGGCGCCAAGGTAGCTGCCAACGGCGCCGACGCCCAGGATCGCGATTCGTTTGCTCATAACTCTGCTCCTCGGCATCTGGGCGGTGGCGGATGCCCCGGTCCGGCTGGTCAGTCGGCGCGCTGGACCTCGACGTCGAACTCGAAGGTACGTCCGTCCACCGTAACCCTGGCGTGGCGCGTGGCTTCGCTCTCCACCCTACCTTCTACGGCGGGTGCGGAGACGAGCCTGCCCGAGTCGTCAACGGCTTCAAACGCGTCGCCGTCTATCCGAATGCTTACTGCTTCGGCTGCCGCGCCTCGGACGGCCTTCTCGATGTCTCGCAGCACCTGCTCGCGTTCCCGGAGGATGGCGTGGGCCTCCTCGACGCTTACGGTGGCGAACCTGATGGTGTCGACAGGCATCGCCTGCCCCAGCGTTCCGATGTCCGAGCTGATGACCGTTGCGATCTTCGCGTAGCCGCCGGTGGTGCCGCGGTCCGAAAGCAGGATGATAGGCTGACCGTCGCCCGGCACCTGAACCGCGCCAAGTGGGGTCCCATCGGATATTAAGTCAGGCCCGGATCTGTGCTGAATGACAGGCCCCTCCAACCGGTAGCCCATCCGGTCCGACTGGATCGACACGGAGTATTCGGAGCCGAGGAGGGTCTGAACGGCCTCGGCGGTGAACGCGGCGTCCTGCGGACCCAGTACCACTCGAATCTCGTGGGTGTTCCCGTACCTCGGGGCACCCAAGTGGTCCGGCAAGCGGTTGTTGGTAGGGTCGGGGTGTCCATCTCGTTCCATCGTAGGGAGGCTGTCCGATGCCATCAGCGCCCGGCCTAGATGTCCGCCAATGGCCCCCTTGACGTAGGTCGAGCGGCTGCCCATGACCACCGGAACATCGATGCCTCCAGTCACCGCCAGGTACCCAAACACCCCGTCTCGCGCGCCGTCGAAACTTAGAATCGCGCCGGCTGGGACGGCTACGGACTCCCACATCGGTATGGGCCGGTCGTCGAGCAGGGGACCGAGGTCCGCCCCGGTCAGTGCGATCCAGGTATCCGCGAGGAACCTTACCCTGGGGCCCACCACCGTCATCTCGAGACCAGCCGCATCTTGCGCATTGCCGGCCAGGATGTTGGCGGCCTTCAGCGCGAAGACGTCGATCGCGCCAGAGACAGGCACCCCAAACCTCTGGTATCCGTAGCGCCCAGCGTCCTGAACTGTCGTCAGCAAGCCGGGCTCCACGATCTCCAGAGTCGCAGAGCTCATTGGGCGGCGTCACCCGCGTGGATGCCCTTGACCGCGGACTCCTGTAGCTTCAGGTACTCCGTCTCGGACGCGATGGGAACGAATCTCACGTAGTCGCCCGCGGCCAGTCGCGACGGCGGCTCAGCCTCCGCGTCGAACATCCTCACGGGGGAACGGCCGACGAGACGCCATCCGCCTGGGCTGGCGACCGGATACACACCGGTCTGGCTCTCGGCGATCCCAACGGACCCTGCTGGAATCTCCAGCCTGGGCGTATCGAGCCGCGGGGTCGCAAGTCGCTCCGAGAGGCCACCGAGATACGGGAAGCCAGGGCTGAACCCCATCATGTAGACGAGGTAGTCGGTGCCCGAGTGGATATCGATCACCTCCTGAGGCGTGAGCCCCGCATGCTCCGCGACGAACTCCAGGTCGGGACCGTATTCACCGCCGTACAGGGTCGGTATCTCCACGGTGCGCGGCGTGGCTACCGCGTGATCCTCAAGATCTCGATACAGCTCGCTGACCCTAGCCTGCAGCTCGGGCAAAGAGGTCAGCATCGGGTCGTAGTAGACAAGAATCGACCGGTAGGTCGGCACGAGGTCGAACACACCTGGCACCTCCTCCCTTTCGATGGCGTCCATCAGGCCGTGGACCCGGCGGTTGGTCTGCGGGTCTATCGTGTCGCCCAGCTCGACGACCACCGCCTGGTCTCCGGCGGGCAGGAACCTAAGATCTTCGCGCATCCAGCGTCCTCAAGCAGGCGCGAGAGCCCTTGTCGATGTCGGTTCGGTCGCAAGTTCTCAAACGACGCCGCCCCCAACTATTTTGCCCAAAGGAGCGATCTGGACCCCGGCGGACTCGAGCGCTTGTTTGAGCGCCTTCGCCATCTCCACCGCGCCGGGGGTGTCTCCGTGAAGGCAGAGGCTATCGGCGGTTACGGCGATCTCTTCGCCGGTGATGGCCGTGGCCTTGCCCTCGGTGACCATGCGGAGGCTGCGCTCGACTACCTCCTCGACATCGTGAATGACCGACCCGGGCCTCGATCGTGAGACCAGCGTCCCGTCGGGGTTGAGGGCACGGTCGGCGAAGACCTCACGGGCGACCTTGAGCCCGGAATCCTCGGCGATGCTGATCCACCGAGAGCCTGCCAGCGCGACCAGCACCATATCGGGGTCGACCTCGATTATGGCCTCGCATATCGCATGAGCCAGACTTTCGTCGTCGACTGCCCGGTTGTACATCGCGCCGTGAGGCTTGACGTGCTGTAGCTTCTTTGACTTAGTGAAGGCCTGCAACGCGCCGATCTGGTAGACGACGTCGTTCTTCGCCTCCTCCGGGCTAAGGTTCATGTCGCGACGGCCGAATCCGTTCAGGTCGGGGAAGCTCGGGTGCGCCCCGACCGCCACGCCGTGCTCCTCCGCAAGGCGCACGGTGTGGCGCATCCACATCGGGTCGCCCGCGTGGAATCCGCAGGCGACGTTGGCCGACGTGATGTACTTGATGACCTCCTCGTCGAAACCCATCTTGTGCATCCCGAAGCTTTCGCCCATATCGCAGTTGAAGTCTATTGTGCCTGACATACGCGGAGTGTCTCCCAAGCTCTTACCCACCTCGAACGACCAGACAATTATACCTGAAAGAGCTATAAGCCCCGAATGCCGAATTCAGCGACAGCGGCTGCGCCCCCATGAAGGGTCCCTTGCTCGGCCGGCAACCCCAGCATGCCAAACTTCAGAATTGCCGCGCGAGATTGAGGAAATGCCCGCGAACTCCAAAGGCCCCGCTCAACCTGTCGGTTTTCCGAGATCACAAGGCGATTTTGCCAAACTCACCTAGCTATTCTGCACGAGCTCCGTGCAGCGACTGCCGAACGGCTTGTGCCAAAGCCTGACCTTCTTGCCAGTCGGTCACATGGGCTGATGAACTCCTGCGCCACGACGCCCACGCCGGTGCGCGCGGCTTGAGTGGCGGCATTCGGATACTAGCCGGGGACATTGGGGTTGGTGTACAATCACGGGCGCCATTAAGGCGACCAGTTCGGAGGCAGGGCGAAAATCGACCAACAGCTGTGGCAAGATGCAGCGATTCTGACCGGAATCGGTATGGGCACCGCCTTTGTTCTCCTGGTCGTGCTGGTGGTTGTCATAGTCTCTGTCGGCCGCGTCTCCGCGGAGTGGGAGCGAAGATTCCGCAACGAGACTGAGCCCGGGTCCGCCGCGTCGAGCGACGACGAAGCGCTGGCCAGAGACAAGGCCCTGGCGGCGGTTGTGGCCGTCACGGCGCTGACGAGCGGCTCGACTCCCACTACGGAAGGCGGATAGTTGGAGACACTGGCCTCCCGCCTCTCCGCCGTCCCCTCTGCCTTTGAAGGGCCTGGGCGGCGGTTTCCCCCGTCGCTACCGGCCATGTGCGCCGCCGCAGTTCGTCGGTGGCATTGGAGTTAGAGAGGCGCTTTGGACCAGTTTCTGGAGTTTCTCAGATCCACCGGATTCAACAACATAGACTGGCGCAACGGCGTGATGCTAGTCGTGGCGCTAGCGTTCATCTTTCTCGCGGTGACGCGCGACCTGGAGCCCTACGAGCTGCTCCCCATCGGCCTGGGCATTATCATCGGCAACCTGCCGCTGACGGGTCTCACGACCTACGACCCGGGCGCTGTCCAGGGCTCGGGCGTCTTCGGGATTATTTTCCACTTCGGGCTCTCATTCTGGAACTTCTTGCCGCCGATTATCTTTCTGGGCCTAGGGGCTATGACCGACTTCGGACCCATGATCGCGAACCCCAAGACGTTGCTGCTCGGAGCGGCCGCCCAGGTTGGCATCTTCGTGGCGTTCTGGGGCGCCCTGGCGACGGGCCAATTTGAGCTGCCGGAGGCTGCCGCCATCGGCATCATCGGCGGAGCCGACGGGCCCACGACGATCTTCCTATCGGCCCGCCTCGCCCCGGAGCTCCTGGGGATCACCGCGGTCATAGCCTACTCGTACATGGCCGCCGTGGCCTTCATTCAGCCGCCGCTAATGAAAATCTTTACCACCAAAGCCGAGCGAGAGATCGAAATGAGGCCTCCGCGCGAGGTTTCCCGTACAGAAAAGCTAGTGTTCCCTACGTTGGCGATGATCATCATAATCCTGTTCGTGCCCCGCGCGGCGCCCCTCATCGCCATGTTCATGATCGGGAACCTGTTTCGAGAGAGCGGAGTAGTGCCGCGGCTCACCAATGCCGCATCCAACGAGCTTCTGAACATCGCGACGATCTTCCTGATGATAACCGTGGGTACGCAGCTATCCGCGGAACAGGTCTTCAAGACCGAAACGGGGATTATTCTCGGCCTCGGCCTGGTCGCTTTCTCCTGCGGGACCATCGGAGGTCTGCTGTTCGCGAAACTCATGAACCTTGTTCTGAAAGAGAAGATCAATCCCCTCATCGGCTCCGCCGGTGTCTCAGCCGTGCCGATGGCGGCGCGAATCTCGCACAACGTTGGGCAGGAGGCCAACCCTCGGAACTTTCTGCTTGCGCACGCCATGGGCCCCAACGTCGCGGGCGTGATAGGCTCAGCGGTGGTGGCAGGGGTATTCATCTCGCTCCTGTAGGGTCGGCGATGGCGAAGACGCTAAAGGTCAAGGTCCGCGATAGGTGGTTCACCGTAGAGGTGGGGGACCTGACTGGAAATCCGGTGAGAGTCCTCGTCGATGGCGACCCGGTCGATGTCGACCTCGAAGGTCTGACGGCGAGAGCGGAGAAACCTTCGCTCCCGGGGCCGCAGCCTGCAGAGGCGTCGCCCGCTTCCGGGCGCGAGGCAAATCCCAGCGCAACGACGGCGCCGACGACCCCGACGGCGACAAAGACGTTTCGCTCCCCAATGCCGGGCGTTATACTGTCGGTCTCGGTCAAGATCGGCGACAAGGTCGTGACGGGCGACGAGGTGTGCGTGCTCGAGGCCATGAAGATGCAGCAGGTGCTGAGAGCGGATTGGACAGGCATAGTGAGAGCCATTCACGTCGAGCCCGGCCAGCAGGTTTCGGACGGCGACCCCATAGCGGAGCTTGAGTAGCACAGGGTTGGAGGTTCTTCATGCAGACTTCGGGTAGGCTGGCCATTGACGGAGGCCGCCCGGTAATAGATTCAGCCCTGCCCTCCGGAGTCTCCGGGCCGAGCGTCGTGGGCGAGGAAGAGATCGATGCCGTCACGAAGGTGCTCAGAAGTCAGCAGCTATTTCGGTACCGGGACGACGGAGAGGCGGAGAACTTCGAGCGCGAAGCGGCCGAATTCCTCGGCGTAAACTACACGCTGATGGTCAACTCGGGTACCAGCGCGCTGATCTGCGCCCTCACGGGCGTGGGAACAGGACCCGGCGATGAGGTCATCATCCCCGGCTACACGTATATCGCTACTGCGGCGGCCGTGATAGCCACCGGCGCCGTGCCCGTCATCGCCGAGATCGACGACTCGCTCGGTCTCGATCCAGTCGACGTGGAGCTGAAGGTCACGCCACATACCAAGGCCGTCGTACCGGTGCACATGCGGGGCGTTCCCGCGCGGATTGACGACCTGGTGGCGGTTGCCCGGAAACATGGCTTGAAGATTGTGGAGGACTGCTGTCAGTGTGTTGGCGGGGAGTACAAAGGGCAGCGAGTTGGCACCCTCGGCGACGCCGGGGCCTGGAGCTTGAACTACTACAAGACCATCAGCTCAGGGGAGGGCGGGCTCGTCTACACCAACGACCGCGACATTTACGAGCGCGCAGCCCTCGCCGCGGACCCTGGTCTGCCCATGTGGACGAAGTCGGACGACGTCGAATGGAGGAACGCGCCGTTCCCCCGCCAGACCTACCGGCCCAGCGAGGTCCTGGCGGCCATGGCCCGGGTCCAGCTTGGCAAGATCGAAGAGATCCTGGCCCATCAGCGGGCCCTCAAGCGAGCGTTCCTCGATGCCCTCGAGGAAGGAAAGGGCTACAAGCTGCAGCATGTGGACGACCCGGCAGGGGACACCGGCGTGTCCGCGGCGGTCATCGTGCACGACCCGGACGTTGCGCGGGGCTACGCCCTGGCGCTCAAGGCCGAAGGGGCGGACGTGGCCTCGATCTACAACGACGGCTTCCCAGACAGACATATCTACAGCTACTGGGATGGAATCCTGGCGAAGAGATCGCCCCACCCGTCAGGCTACCCCTGGAACGACCCGAGCTACAA
>JADFIF010000108.1:5216-10743 GCA_022566795.1 Chloroflexota bacterium | reverse complement strand
GCGGCTGTCCCCGAGACGATGTCGGCGACGCGATTGATGAACGACAAGGTGAGGAGCACCGACATGCCTATGACCGCCGCGACGATCTGATTGCTGGACAACGATGACGCCATGAGGCCTATGGCCAGCGCGGCCGCGCTGAACAGGAACAGTCCCAGGTAGGCACTCAACACCGGACCTGAATCAGGGTCGCCGAAAGCGTACAGCAAGAAGACGTAGTAGCCGGTCAGCGCTATCGTCACCACCATCGTCAGCAGGCTCGCGATGTACTTTCCGGCCACAACCTCCCAGTCCCTCACGGGAGATGTAAGCAGGAGCTCCAGCGTACCCATCTTCTGCTCCTCCGCCAGCAGACGCATAGTGAGCAGGGGAGAGAGGAACACGACAAAAAAGCTCGCCCAGCTGATGAACCCGCGGACGCTCGCCTCGGGGAACGGCGTGGTGACGTCGAAAACGAAGAAGATGCCGGTCAAAATCAGGAACATCGCGCCAACTACATAGGCCGTCGGCGTCGAGAAGTAGGACTGGGTTTCCCTCCAGGCGATGGTCAGCGTATTATTCATTCGGAAGGCACGTCCTCACTGGTGGTCAAGCGAAGGAATATCTCCTCCAAAGACATGCCAATGGACTCCAGTCGCAGCAGGTCCCACCCGCCGTTCACGACTTCGACCGCGAGCTGAGCGCGGATCTCGGATCCCAAGACCGCTTCTATCTTAAACCGCGAGACGCCCGTCGCATCGCCCGGGGTCCGGACTACCTCCCGCACACCCTCCACTTCGCGCAGCGCATTGGCCACGTCTCGTTGAGGGCCCCTGACCTCCAGCTCTATCCGCTCCACACCCCTTAAACTCGACGCGAGGGTCTCGGGCCTATCGACCGCGACGATCTCTCCCTCGTGGATGATGACGACACGCTCGCAGATCATGCTGACTTCCGGCAGAATGTGCGTGCTGACGATCACCGTGCGCTCGCCGCCAAGATTCTTGATGAGCTGGCGGGTCTCGACAACCTGAATAGGGTCGATGCCAATGGTTGGCTCGTCCAACACGAGGACGTCCGGCTCGTGGATGATCGCCTGCGCGATGCCGACGCGCTGGCGAAACCCTTTCGACAGCTTGCTGATATGACTGGAGCGGTATTCCTCGAGCCTGCAGATGTCGATGACCTCAGGGATGCGCCGCGCGACGTGCTTTCGAGACATGCCTCTAATACGGCCCATGAAACCGAGGTAGTCATGGACGGTCATGTCGGTGTAGAGCGGCACCGTTTCCGGCAGGTACCCTATGTGGCGCCGGGCCTCGAGGGACTCGGAGACGATGTCGTACCCGGCGATCCTAACACTCCCGGAGCTCGGCGGCAGAAAGCCGGTGAGGATCTTCATCGTCGTCGACTTCCCGGCGCCGTTTGGCCCCAGGAAGCCGAGCACCTCGCCCTTTTCGACGTTGAACGAGATGTTCGTGACCGCTGGAAAGCTCCCAAAGTACTTGGTGACGCCTTCGACCTGTATCAATTCACAATCACCACGCTAATGCCACATGCGCTGGGCTGCTCATAAGGCCTCTCCCAGACGTAAATATACTACGAGCCGCCGCGCCAGAGGGTTTTTACTCCGATGGCTAACGGATTCTATAACATGGTCGGTGCGCGTATCAACATATTGTGTGAAAAAGGTAACGATGGTACGCTAGGTGTTCAAAGGCGATAATCCACGGGTTGCCGCTGGGACAGGTCTGCGAAGAGCAATGCTGCATTGTGCCGAGTGGAAGTGTATCCTTTCGCGGGAATCTTGGATTGGGGCGTCAGGGCTGACTGGAATAGCCCTTCCGAGGCCTCCGAAACGACAGATTTTCCGCGGAGGAATTTGAGTTGCACCTTGTGGTCGACGGGTACGGGGCCGATCCCCGGAAGCTGAAGGACGTCGATCTCGTCCACGACTTCCTGGATGAGTACCCTTCATCCATCGGAATGACGAAGATCGTACCTCCTCAGGTCTACACCTACCGTGGCCAGCGGCCCGAGGACTGGGGCGTCTCCGGCTTCGTCCTGATCGCCGAGAGCCACATCAGCATCCACACCTTTCCCGACCGGGGCTACGTCAACATCGACATATTCTCCTGCAGGGACTTCGATCCAGATGCGTCGCTCGACGACGTCAAACGCGCCTTCTCGCTGCGGGAGGTCAAGGTCTGGACCCTCGAGAGAGGTCTCGAGTACTCGACACCGCGAGCCGCGTACGGTGGTATGGTGCGGGAGCGCATGACCATCGCACCGACTCTGGGCTCGGGAGATGCCGGCTAGGGCGCGTCGCTCCGACGAAGAGGTTCCCGTGCACTGGGAGACTTTTCTGGACACCCCTCCGGCCGAGGCCGACCCTGACAAGGCCCGCGTAGTCATCATTCCCGTTCCGTACGATGGCACTACGTCGTATCGAACGGGCGCACGATACGGCCCAGCCGCCATCATCCGAGCCTCCTGGCATCTAGAGGACTACGAACTCGAGCTGGACCGAGACGTGTCGCTGGTCGGGATTCACACGGCGCCGGCTATCGTACCCGACGCAGGCGGTCCGGAGCATGTCGTCGAGCAGGTCCGCCGCACCACGCTCGGGTGGGCCGAACGCGGCAAGCTCGTCGCGGTTCTGGGAGGCGAGCACACCATCGCCATCGGGGCCGTGAAGGCGCTACGGGAGACCCACCCCGACCTTTCAGTACTGTACCTAGACGCGCACGCCGATCTTCAAGACCGCTACATGGGCACCCGCTGGGGCCACGCCTCCGTCGCAAGGAGAATCGGCGAGATGTGCCCCGTCGTCGAGGTGGGGGTCCGAAGCATGAGCCTGGAGGAGAGTAGCTTCATACGCGAGAGCAATCTGTCGGTGCATCTGTGGCCGGATGCGGAGCGGAGCCTCCAAACGCTTGCCGAGAGGATATTGGAAAACCTCACACCCCTCGTCTACGTGAGCGTAGACCTCGACGTGCTCGACCCGTCGATAATGGCGGCGGTGGGCACGCCCGAGCCCGACGGCATGTCGTGGGGAGAGGTGACGGCACTCCTGGCCGCAATCGCCCGGCAACGGAAGATAGTCGGCTTTGATCTGACGGAGCTGAGCCCTGGCGAAGGACCCGAGGCCTGCGCCTTCGCGGCCGCAAAACTCGCGTATAAGATCATCGGATACGCGACAGCCCCTTAGCTTAGAAACTATCTCAAAAGGCAAATGCCATGTTCCCACCCACCCTCGGGGTCTTGGCTCCTGGGGGCGCATCCCTTTGACAGGCTCAGGGCAGGCTCCCCAGACCCCTTGCCAGAGGGGTCAGCCGCTCTGGGCTCCCCGGACAGGATTTCGAGATAATCTCTTAGACTTAGCGGCCAGGACTCCACCTCGGCCGCCAGATTCGATTGACAGGCGAGCCTTCTTCGGCAAATCTGAACGTGCTAGAATGAATGCCGAGCCCTGACTTGCGGCACGGGGCATTAATGCAAGAGGTCGAGGTGATAACCACGGCTGGCAACATGATTTACATGGACCACGCGGCGACGACGCAGGTCCGGGAAGAGGTGCTGGAGGCCATGTTGCCGTACCTGCGAGGCAGCTACGGCAACCCATCGAGCATCTACACTCTCGCGCAAGAGGCAAGAAAGGCCGTGGACGAATCTCGGGAGACGGTAGCCCGCATCCTGGGCTGCCGCATCAGCGAGGTCGTGTTTACCAGCGGTGGCACAGAGTCCGACAACATGGCCTTGAAGGGCCCGGCCTTCGCCCTTCGTCACCTCGGAAACCACGTGATAACCACCAACATAGAGCACCACGCGGTGCTGCACTCATGTCACCAGCTCGAGCAGTTCGGATTCGAAATAACCTACCTGCCGGTCGACGAAAATGGCCTCGTGGACCCGGACGATGTGGGCCGCGCCATCACCGATAGCACGGTGCTGGTCAGCGTGATGCTCGCCAACAACGAGATCGGAACGATCGAGCCGGTCGCTGAGATTTCCAAAATCGTGAAGCAGGAGGCGAAGCGCCGGGGCCGGACGGTGGTGTTTCACACGGACGCTATTCAAGGCGCGGGGTTCCTCGACATCGACGCCCGCTCTCTGGGGGCGGACCTGATGAGCCTATCGGCCCACAAGTTTCACGGTCCCAAAGGCGTAGGAGCCCTGTACGTCCGTCGTGGAACGCCCTTCGAGCCACAGATGATGGGCGGCGGTCAGGAGAGGGAGCGCAGGTCCGGCACCGAGAACGTTGCGGGGATATTCGGAATGGCCGAGGCCCTCCGCCTGGCCGCCGACGAGCGAGAGGAGGTCGCGGCCCGGTGCACGCGCATGCGAGACCGTATCGTCTCCGAGATCTGCGACTCGGTGGGCGACGTGCTGGTTAACGGCCACCCGACGCGGAGGCTGCCTAACAACGTCAATATCTCTTTCCAGGGGGTTGATGGAGAGCCGCTGCTCCAAAGCCTGGACTTCGCAGGGATCTGCGCATCCAGCCAGAGCGCATGCTCATCGGCTTCTCTGGAGCCATCGCATGTCCTCTTGGCCATTGGACTCACCGCCGATCAGGCTCAGGGAAGCCTCCGGCTCACCCTAGGACGAGAGAACACGGACGAGGACGTCGACTACCTTCTGTCCCTCCTTCCGGGGCTGGTCGGCAAACTTCGAGCCATGCCGTCGCTCTCCGCTGTCGAATGACTGAAGTGCTGGCGTCATTGGGCCGTCCTCGTCAGGGGCCGTCTCGGTTGGCCAGCAGACCGGCCGTCGCGAAGCTGGGAGCCCTCTGGGTGACGTCGCTTGTGCTGCTGGGCGCCGTCGGGGCGTGCGGCGGGAACCCCGATGTGGCGGTGTCCTTGGGACGGAGCCTCGAGCTGCACGTGTCGACGCCCGCCATCGTCAACGAGGTCAATTTCTTCGACGAAGCGGGTAAACCTCGCCAGATAAGGGCAAGGGCGTCTAACAGGCAGCTAGCCGTCGTCGAGGTAACGGTCGTCAATAGGACCAGCATCGTGACACCGCTCCGCATAAGCTCGGAGTCGGCACAGCTTGGAGACAGGCGAGGGCAGCGAATAGACGCCCTGGACCCGTTCGAATCCGGGCGGCCGATAGCAGAGCTGAGCGAAGGAGACCAGACGTACTCCGGATTCCTCTGGGGCGATACCCAGCTCGAGCGGGAGTTCCAGATCACTGGTTGGATGGTGTTCGACGTACCGAAGGGGTTGACCCTCGGCACGTTCTGGTGGCGCGAGGTCGACCAGATATCGGTGAACCTGTTCCTCTAAATAACGAACGCGACTGGTGTTCAGCGCCCAATACCCTAGGCGCTATCGCCGATTTGGCCTAGCATAGAAGTGGGCGTCGGACTCATAGATGCGCCTGGCTTGGGAGAATCCTCGCCTCGAAGGCCGCATCAAACTTAGTGCTGAGGAACATTGATTCCTGATTATCAAAAGTTGGAGGACTGAATGGCTCATCCCATCGTTATCACGGACGACACCTTCGAGGCCGAGGTCATAAAGTCGGACATACCTGTACTCGT
>JADFIF010000108.1:0-5116 GCA_022566795.1 Chloroflexota bacterium | reverse complement strand
AAACTTAGTGCTGAGGAACATTGATTCCTGATTATCAAAAGTTGGAGGACTGAATGGCTCATCCCATCGTTATCACGGACGACACCTTCGAGGCCGAGGTCATAAAGTCGGACATACCTGTACTCGTCGACTTCTGGGCCGAGTGGTGCGGACCGTGCAAGATGATCGCGCCGATCGTCGAGGAGCTTGCCAACGAGATGGACGGCAAGGTGAAGTTTGCCAAGCTCGACGTTGACAGCAACCCGAAGACCGCAACAAACTACGGCATCAGAGGAATCCCCACGATGCTGATCTTCAATGGTGGGAAGCCGGTCGACCAGATAGTCGGCGCTGTGGCCAAGTCGGTGCTCAAGAGCCGTATCGACGAGGCGGTGGCCTAGCGACGACCACGACCTAGAGCGTCAGGGTGGCGGTTCCGGCCTGGGAGCGGCTTGGCCTGGTGGGTTTCGTGGACTCTTGAAGCCTCGGGGGCGTGCGTTCATGCATGCCCCCTTTGTGTTTCCAGCGCGTTCTTATCAGGCTCCCGGCTAATCTCCGATTTCCCCCGCGTCGTCTAACGGCGCGCTGTTTCGCGCCGTGCGTTTGCAACGTGCTTGCAAATCCATTCGTCTCTCATGGCCGCTCGAGGCTGCCTGTCGCCCTCGTCAAGCTCGATTTGAACGATCTGACCAGTTGGAAAGCCCCGTGCGCACCGCTGAACGTCCTTACCGACAGGGCCAGTACTGATTGACGCGCCCCTCTCGTCTTGCTAAACTCGCTCAGCCGGCGAGGGAGTCTCTCCATGCTGTGCTCCCAGTGCGTTCACGAACCCTGTCAAGGTTGGCTCCGCAGCCCTTGCGGCTCCGAGTTCCCGCAACTGCCGCCACAGACCTCACTCTCAGCTCCGACTTCTTAGGCTGCCTTCGTGAGATCAGCGTGCTCCAGGAGGGCGTGACAGATGGAGAAGTAAATGGGAGTTGTCGTCCTTGTGGAGAGCGCCCGGCGGGTACGCGAAAGCCTGGACGAATCAGCCCGCAAGGTACTTCGACAGAGTTGAAACCATCAAGTCAGGCCAAGGAGGGCGGGATGGCATCGAGTAATGGCGCGGACGAGGCGGCATTAGAGAGGTCGTACAGAGTGTTGCAGCCTGTCGACGCAGCCACCGCAGAAAGGATCTTGAAGGAAACAAAGCGAATCTTGGACCAGCACGATGTGGTCTTCTTTCTTCGGCAGGGCACGTGTCTTGGCGCGATCAGGGACAACGGGTTCATTACATGGGATGATGACCTCGATCTAGGCTCCGTGATCGGACTTCACGGATTTACCGAGAAGTCGATCGACCCGGTTGTTACTGCCCTCAGGGCCAACGGGTATTTCGTCAAAGTGGACCTCTACGACCACTACGTATCCGTGACGACGATGAAGGCCTCGTTAAGAACGGACTGGGCATGTTACAAGATACTTGACGACAGCATATTTCACTTCCCGGGAACCAGGATTCCGGTCAGACTCCTCACTCAACTGAAAGAGATTGACTTCATCGGAGAGAAATTCCTGGTGCCAAATCCGCCTGAGGAATATCTGCAGTTCAAGTACGGCCCTGACTGGATGACTCCAAAGGAAACAGGGTATGAAAAAGACATCCTGCAGATGATTCCGCCCGCTCCCATCCCCGGTCGGCCCGGGAGACTAAGGCAGTTTCTCGGGAAACACATTCTTCCCTGGCGCGCCTGCGGGATTAGGGTTCTTGACCTCGAGGGCGAACCCGTATCCGGCGCTGATGTCGTAGTTCCCGGACTTGGGCGTTTCAGCACCAACAATCAGGGGTACACGAAGTTCTATCTACCTGGCGAGGAGTGGTATTCACTCGTAATAAGCTATGGCAATCATGAAGAATTGCTTTACATGGAGACTCTGGCCCCAGGCGGCTCGTATGTGTACAGACCCGACCGATCGGTGGCATCCGGTCGGCTCTGCGCACTGTCAACCGAGTAGGGTAGCTATGGGCCGGTCATCGGACAACCAATAGAGGGACGGCAATGATGCGCGTATATGCAGACATGGTGGCTGACCTCTTTCATTACGGTCATATGCGGTTTCTAAAGAAGGCCCGCGCCATAGGTGACTACCTGTTGGTCGGTATCCATGCTGATGACGTTTTGGTGTCGTACAAGCGCAGACCGATCCTCACAATGGAGGAGCGTGTCGCTTCCGTGGCCGAATGCCGCTACGTAGAC
Organism: Chloroflexota bacterium; assembly: GCA_022566795.1. Classification (GTDB taxonomy): domain Bacteria; phylum Chloroflexota; class Dehalococcoidia; order Lucifugimonadales; genus JADFIF01. Next base: position 2,900 of record JADFIF010000108.1, on the reverse strand, counting down.
GAAGCGCTTCCCAACGCTCCCCTAATGGTTGACCGCGCCTGGATCGAGAAATACAACATAGACTTGGTAGTGCATGGCGACGATTTCTCGCAGGAGCAGCAGGAATACTACTACAAGGTGCCCATCGAGATGGGAATTTTTCGCACCGTGGCTTATACCCAGGGCATCTCGACGACCGAGATCATTCGTCGGTGTAAATTGGCGTAAAGACAGGGTGGCCTGAGCGGAACTTGCTCCTCGTGCCCTTCCGGGAAATAGCGCGCCTGTCCTTTGGCCCCACCACACCGGAGGTAGCTTCGACCTGACCTCCTCAGATGCGAGATGCAAGTCGGCGTGCGGGAGGACGGGGCGCCAATCAGTTCCTCGTTGCCCTCATGCCGCTTCCTGTCGCCCCTCGGGGCTATCAGAGGCGCAGGACCCTTCGCGTGAGGTATCCCTCAGATATTTGAGACTAGCGATTCGGTCACCCTGAGCAGCGCCGGCACGCGACGGCAGCCGCCATGGGCGGTGGCGGAGTGGTGGCCGGCCTCGTTCGAGACTGTCGCGAGTCACCAGGACTGGCGCGCCTACGCAGAGGAGCACAACGGAAGCTGAGACCGCTCGCGTCTGAGCAGGCAGGTCTATCTGGCGCGGTGCCCAGTACCCTACGTAAGACGGTGGTTAGGTCATGTTGACCTGGTGCCTGCCGCCCTTGTCGGGGATGTCGTATATGTCGGCGCTGCCCTTGGGCTCATACCCCAGCACGCGCTGCGCGAGGGTGATGTCGCGCCACCTCCAGCGATTGTCGGATATGGCCTCGAAGATCTCGTATCGGACGGTCTCCGGCGCGTCGATGCATCTCTCGACCATCTGTACGGCGTCGGCGTGACTCAGGTAGCCCGGATAGTGGCGTCTCATGAGAGGCGCGTCGTCCGCCAGCACGGCCCCGAATCGGATGTTGAGCACCGATAAGCCATACTGGTCCGAGTACATACGGCCCAGCACCTCACCGAACACCTTGCTAACGTAGCACAGCGAATTGGGCCGCACGGGCATATCGTCGGTGATCAGCGGCCACACCTTGGGGACCGCGTCGTACTCTGCCGCTACGATCTCCGCATATGGGGACTCCATCTCGTAACCCAGCATAGTGCCGCCCGAGCTGGCGAAGATGATCCGCTTGACGCCATGTATTCGGGACGCCTCGTACACGTTATAGGTTCCCCTGATGTTTACACGCTCTGTCCCTTCCCACTCGTAGACATCCTCGGTATATGCGGAGAGGTGCAGAACGGTGTCCATACCCTCGAAAGCGGGCAGGATCGCATCGAGATCGGAGATGTCTGCCTGTACGCAGGGAATCCCATCGACCGCGCGGCGATTGACGGCGCTGAATTCGTACTTGTCACCCAACCCCCTGAGCACCAGGCCGCCTATGAGACCGCTTGCTCCCGTGATGAGGACCTTCTTACCAGACGTCATTTCCGACCCTCCAGGCATTGTGGAATCCGATGTGGGGCAGGCTCTACTACTTGGAAACTATCTCAAAAAGGCAAATGCCATGTTCCCACCCACTCGCCTTCAGGGTCTTGGCTCCTGGGGGCACGTCCCCGAGACCCCTTGCCAGTCCCGCCTTGTCCGGATTTGGAACCCCCGGGGTGGGCGGGCAGGATATATCAAGACTTATGAGGGACCTTTCCCTTCACACCGCGTGCCTGAGGCTCTCCGCGTGGGCTCAGGACGATACAGGACTGAAGGCTGACCGCTGCGTGCCTATGGCCCTTCGTCGTAGTACTGCCTCGGCGATCTGGCCGGGAACTGCCTATACGGATACCTGGCTAGGGCCTCCTCGTCGAGCTCGATACCCAGGCCAGGCGCGCTGGGCACCTGGATGTAGCCGTTAACGACCTCGAATGGGTTGACTGCAATGTCCTCGCCAAAGGCTTCCAGGTTGACGAAGTACTCGGTGATGAGGAAGTTCGGAATGCAGGCCGCCACCTGGATGGTGGCGGCCAAACCTACGGTGGTGCTATTGAAGTTATGGGGCGAGACCGCTACGAAGTACGGTTCGGCCATGGCGGCGATCTCCTTCAGCTCCAGGATGCCGCCGACGTTGCAGACGTCGGGATTGATGATGTCCGCGGCCCGCTTCTCGAACACTTCTCGGAACTCGAATTTCGTGTAAAGCTCCTCGCCGGTCACCACGGGGATGTTGATCCGGCGCCTCACCTCGGCAAGAGCGTCGATGTTCTCTGCCAGCACGGGCTCCTCGAACCAGAAGGGGCTATACTGCTCGATCTCTCGCGCGATCTTTACAGCGTGCATCGGAGCCAGCCTGCGGTGCATCTCCACCAGGATATCCACGTCGGGGCCGACGGCGTGTCGCACCGCCCGGACGTTCTCCACTGCCGCGCGCTCCACGTCTTTGCTGACGTAGGTGCGCCAAGGCCCCGGAAGTGGGTCGAACTTCAGGGCCGTGAATCCCATCTCGATCACCTCCGACGCCTTCTGCGCCAGCTCCTCCGACGTGCCGGCGCCGCCGGACCAGCCGTTGGCGTACACGCGGATCTTGTCGCGACAGGCGCCGCCCAGGAGCATGTGTGTCGGGGCGCCCAGCTTCTTGCCGCTGATGTCCCAAAGCGCGTGCTCGATGCCGCTCAGCGCGCAGTAGAGGTCCATTGCGCCGCGCCGTCCCGCGAAGTCGTCGTAGGCCACCTGCATGAAATGCTTGATGTTCATGGGGTTGCGCCCCACCAGGTAGCGTTTGAGTTGGTCCACGTGAGCCGTTATCTGGAGGTCGCGGTCCGACTGGGTGTAGCACTCGCCCCAGCCGTGGATACCCTCGTCGGTATCGACCTTGACGAAGCAGAGGTTCTTGGCCAGGCCAGGGTGAACGAGGTAGGTCGTGACGTCGGTGACTT
>JADFIF010000014.1 GCA_022566795.1 Chloroflexota bacterium | reverse complement strand
CGCCTCCTGAGACGCACGCTGTCGCCTATCGACCGGGTGCTGTGCGTGTCGGACCGATTCGTCGGCGAGCTGGCAGAGCTGCTTCCCTCGAAGCGGATATGCGCCGTGTACAACGGGGTAGACGTCGATCGCTTCTCCCCCTCTCGCGTTCCGGACGACGGTAGACAGCGCAGGATCATATCGGTCGGTAGCCTGCGCTGGCACAAGGACCATCGAGGTCTGATCCACGCCTTCGCCGAGATCGCCGGCCGCCACCCCGCCTGGGAGCTTGCGATCGTCGGCGATGGGGAGCTGCGGGACGATTTGGAAGGAGCTATCTCGGACCTGGGCCTCCACGGACGCGTGCATTTGCTGGGCAACTTGCCTCAAGATCAGGTCGCTCAGGAGCTAGCCGCCAGCGAGATTTTTGCCATGAGCTCCGTGACCGAGGGGTTGCCCAAGGTGCTGCTGGAGGCCATGGCCAGTGGATGTGCCTGCGTCGCCACGGACGTAGGCGAGTGCAGAGGCGCCGTCGCCGATGCGGGGCTGATCGTCGCTCCACAAGACGCGCCCGCCCTTGCTGAGGCCCTCGATTCTCTGATCTCCGATGCCGGCCTACGACGCAAGCTGGGAGCCGACGGTACCGCTCGCGCCCGGCAGTTCACGTGGCAGGCCTACAGAGACCGCCACTTCGAGATATACCAGGACCTGCTGGGAATCGCCTCATGATCTCGCATGCTGACGTCGTCAAACGCTCTCGCCGCCATAATCACGAGGAGAACGTGTGGGTGCACCCGTTCAGCGGACGCGTATCTTCATGGCTGACGTGGGTGTTCATCAACATAGGACTGAGCGCGAATCAGGTCACGATGTTGATGTTCGCCAGCGGCGTCGGCGTCGCCGTGTCGCTGCTGGCGGACAGCTTCGCCTTCGCCGTGCTCGCGTTCGCGCTCTTTCGTCTGCACGTCCTGTTGGACGTGAGCGACGGAGAGGTGGCCCGGTATCGCAACCAGGTATCGCGGTTCGGTGTCTACTGGGACCAGCTCATACACACCTTTACCTACCCCGCGATACTGGCGGGCCTGGCTCTCGGCCGGCTCTTCGGAGAAGCTGAGCTGGCGGTCGTCGGCTTCGCATTGGTAGGGATGATCGCAAAGAGCACAGACCTGGGGGTCAAGAACGTCTACTACAGGGTGCTCTACTCCTCCGGCGAAGCACCCGCCGAGTCGTCAGAAGGCGCTGCTCCCGGTTCCAGATTCGGAGCGGTGAGGCGGCTGGTCGGTCCGGTGCTGCACATCTCCGGATTCGACGGCCTTCTGTTCTTCTACGCCGCGGCCTACCTGATCGACGGCTCCGCATTCGGGCTGGAAACTCGCGACTGGGTAGTGGCGGCCTATTCGATCATCTTTACCGCGGTAGCCCTCGGACGCGTGGTCGTTACGGCGCGCAGAGACAAATTGCCGATGCGGCGGGATTTTCGGCGGTAGATCGTGTGCGGCATATTTGGCAGCATCGGCGGGCAGACGCTGGAGCCCAGTCGCGTAGAGCGGGCCATGAGCAGCCTTGCGCATCGCGGACCTGACAGCCGGGACACCGTGTCGCTGCCCGGCGTCTGCCTGGGGCACACCCTCCTGTCGATCATCGGCGACAGCCCGATTCCCCAGCCCATAAGAAGCCTCGACGGCCGAGGCGCGCTGGTCTTCAACGGAGAGATATACAACTACCTCGAGCTGATGGAGGACGACGCGGTACTGCGAGACATCTGCCGGCGCCGAGAGCGCTCAGACTCCGTCGTGCTGGTCGAGGGGCTGAGGTTGTACGGCGATGAGTTTCTCCAGCGCCTCAACGGGATGTTCGCATTCGCCTATCACGACCTCGACACCGGCTCGACGACCCTCGTGCGGGACAGGCTTGGCATCAAGCCTCTGTTCTACTCGCGCGTCGAGGGGGGTATGGTATTTGCCTCCGAAACCAGGACCGTGCGCCTGTTGACGGGGCTCCCCTTCCAGCCGGACCCTGAGGGCTTCTACTCTTACCTCCGGTTCCGGTACCCCATCATGTCGCGAAGCTTCGACCGCAGGATTCGACAGCTCATGCCGGGCCACCTTCTGCGCGTCGCGGCCGACGGTGAGGAGACGGCGGTCCGCTGGTGGACGAACCTTTCGGCCGGTGGGTTCGGCGGTAGCTACGAGGATGCCCTGAGCGAGGTCGAGGCGCTGCTTCACTCGGCTATCGAGCTCCGCATGCGAAGCGACCACGACTTCTCGACGTTCTTGTCCGGAGGCCTCGATTCGAGCGTCTTGGCCACCGTGGCTTCTCGCAATAAGGAGCGTCTCGACACCTACTCGATCGGCATATGTGGGGCCGAGGAGTTCGATGAGTCCGCCTTCGCACATAAGGTCGTCGAGCAGTTGGGGACGCACCATCACCCTTACATGCTCGGACCGGAGGAGTTCGCCGATCAGCACCTCGCCATGGTCGCCGAGCTCGAAGAGCCTTTGGGAGTGCCCAACCAGGTCGCGATCAAGGTGCTGTCGCGGGGCATCTCCGAGACCCATCGCGTGGTGCTCTCCGGTGAGGGAGCCGACGAGATATTCGCAGGTTACGGACGGATATTCTTGCTTCCCCACGATTGGGAGCTCATCGGCCATAACCGAGGTGCGACGGCAGGGGTAAGAGAGAAGCTGGAGAGGCGCTATGGAAAATCCATGCCGGAATCGTTCATGGACCTGTTCTTTCAGCGCTACGGCTATACGCCCCACGAATACGCCGTGGAGGCTCTGCGCCCCTGGATAGGCAGTGTCGACGGCGAGGCACTGCGAGAGTCGGTCGAGGGGGACGTGCGCCGCCTGCACGACGCGCTGGATGCCGACACGCCGTTCAACCGAATGCTGTTGCTGTTCCAGAACCTCCATCTGCCGGGACTTCTCTATCGCGTCGACGCCGCCACCATGGCGCACTCGGTCGAGGCGCGGGTGCCCTTCCTCGATCACCGTCTTGTGGAGTTCGTCAATACCCTGCCAATCGAGTACAAGGTCCGGCCCATCCGGCCGCTTTCCGAGCTGACCGGGCTCGTGGCCGACGAGATCAGCGAGGTCCACGATATTCCAAAAGTAATGCTGAAGGACATAGGCAGAAAGATGCTCCCGTTGCAGATCGTGGAGCGGCGCAAGATGGGGTTCCCAATCCCTTCCTCCTTCTACTCGCAAGGGCATCCGGAAGGCGCTGTAGACTACAAAATGTGGACGCAGAGGAACCTGGAGCTGCTGGCCGAAGCAGTGTGAGGCGGCCCTGCCACGCTCCCCCGTGAACCCTCCATACGCGCCACTTACGCCTTTAAGCGGCACAATGCCATATGTATACTCAGGCTGCGACCATGAAGATCAAGGAGACACTTTTCAGCCTCTACACCCACGCCCCTTCGCCGATATCGAAGTGGGCGTATGCGATGGCGAGGACTTACCTCTACGTCGATCGCCGGGACTCACTGTTCGACTGTGTGTTTCGCGCCGTGTCTGAATCCCAAAGCGCAGGCGACTATCTGGAGTTCGGAGTGTTCCGCGGAACCTCTTTTATCAATGCCTGCAGGCTGGCGCGTAAGCATGGACTGGACGAGATGCGGTTCTTTGCCTTCGACTCCTTCGAGGGATTGCCTGACTCGGAGGGAGTCGTCATGAGACAAGGGGCCTACGCATCCTCCAGGGCAACGTTTGAGTGGAGAATAGTATGAGAATTCAGGCATTGCTAGGGCTGCTCTCGACGCTCACGCTCATAGGGCTTGTGTCTACCGCCTGCGGTGGCGGTGGCGAGACCGTCGTCACGAGACAGGAGCTGATCGCTACTTTTCGGGAAGCGGCTGCCGCGGCTGTCGCTGCCGAGACACCTCCAATCGCTCCTACCCCAGCCCACTCGGGGCTTAGTCCTGTTGAGATCATATCTCTAGTAGAGCAAACGATGAATGCGGTACCCAGCGTGGAAGAGGTCATCTCGCTGGTCCAAGAGGAGGTGGCAACCAGACCGAGCGCCGAAGAAGTCAGATCTCTCGTGCAAGAAGCGGTGGCAGCAACCGCCCCTGCAGTGTCAGCGACCGGGGGGGCGAGCGAAGAGGGAATCAGGGCACTGGTGCAAGAAGCCGTCGCCGTAGCAGTCAAAACTTTCGTGGAGGAGGTGGTGGCTGCTGCTGCTCCGGCGTCCCCTCGGATCAATGCTTTCTCACCTACAGCCGACAGCTACGACTCCAACGCGGCCGTGTTTACGAAGGACTACGGCGGAATGGTGGCCGAAAACCACAACGCCATAACCATCTGGCAGCGCGAGCGCCCCGACCTCATAGGGGATAACAATCCCGGAGGGTGCATCGGCTTCGGCGGCGCCATGGACACCAGGGCACCTAGCACCGAGTTGACACGTGCTGCCATCTGCTATTGGATCGACGGTGGGGCAGGGCGACTTATGCTGCTAACTAAGACATCGGGCGCAACCCTCAACCCTACATCACCACTTACCAGCCTCAGCGTAACTGCCGGTCGCGTCGAAATCGTGGGCGGGCTCGATACCAACTTCAACGTCATCACGGTGGGGGGCAACACTCCAGCGACTGGTACCGCCGGCATCATCCTGCCTGACGGCACAGCTTTCTCTGGGTTGACAGCTAATCAGGCCGGCCTCTACGCCGACGACGTCGGGGGCACAGTCGGGGTGTTCGCAATAGACGAGGCGGGGAACACAACTCAACTCTCCTCGCATCCAGCGACGCTCCTCGATCAGGTGCCGGCGAAGGACTGCGAATACCCCTGGGCGTTCCACTCCGCCAACGAGTACCTCGGCAAGGAGGTCTACGTGGACTGGTGCGGAGCGATAAAGGCCCTGGAGCAGGTGACCGGCCAGAGCTTCGTATTCTTCAGCGACATCCCGAAGCGTGACTGGTACAGCTCACACCTGGCGGCCTGTGATAGCGCCTTCGCGTCGCTGCCGGCGAGCGAGCAGACCGGCTTCACCTGCGAGATCGAGGACCCGCCTCTGTGGCTACAGGAGAGAGGGGTCGAGGCGAACCCGAACATTACCTGGGAGCCTGGCCGATAACCTCATGAAAGTCCTGATCCTCGTGGCCGGAACAGGGTCGCGGCTCTGGCCGCTGACTCGGAACACCCCCAAGAGCCTCCTCGACCTGGGCCGCGGCCTCACGCTGCTGGAGACACAGCTAGACGCGATAAAGCCCAGCGGCGTCACAGACATCGTTCTTCTTACCGGGTACAGGTCGGCGCAGATCGAGGCGAAGATCCAGTACTACGAGGACTTCAACTTCCAGATCGTCTACAACCCTTTCTTCGACGTGTCCAACAACTTGATCTCCGCCTGGATGGGAATGCCCCACATCGATGACGACTTCGTTCTCGTGAACGGGGACGACATCTACCGTAGCGAGGTCTTCGAGAACCTCCTGGCAGCCGATGGAGACGTCGTCATGGTGGTGTCGCGCAAGGAGTCATACGACGAAGACGACATGAAGGTCCATATCTCGGGTGACCGCGTCTACAAGGTATCGAAGGAGCTGACGGCAGAAGAAGCCAACGGCGAGTCCATCGGCATGATCAGGTTCCAGGGCCAGGGCCGGCGATGGTTCGCCGATGAGCTTGACCGTATGGTCCGGATCAAAGACAACCTGAACGTCTACTACCTGAGCGCTATTCAGGCGCTGATGGATGCCGGCCTTCCCGTCAACTACGTTACATGCGCTCCAGGCGATTGGGCGGAAATAGACTTCCACCCTGACCTTGTCGCGCTGAAGGCCTCCCTGGACAGCAAGATCGATCTCGTGCAGGAGTAGTGATCGCTCCCTATGCAATCTTACACGGCTAAACTCACTTCCATGTCTGATGCCGATCAGAGCGGATAGCGCCAAGCTGAGGCGCTCATTACGTCGTCGCGAGATCGAAGCCGTCTTCCGGGCGGTGCCTGAGGACACCTTCGGAGAGGCCCTCGAGCTCGGCGCCGGAGACGGATTTCAGGCGCCGCTTCTCGCCCACTACGCGAAGAGGGTCCTGTGCACCGACCTCAACGACGAGCGGCTACAACGAGTGAACGACCCAAAGGTAGCCTACGCTATCTGTGACGCCGAGGCCCTGCCCTACGAGGCGGGCAGGTTCGATCTCGTCTACTCGTCGAACCTGCTGGAGCACCTGCCGAACCCGGCGCGAGCGCTGTCTGAGATGAGCCGGGTCCTGCGCGACGACGGAGTCATGATCCATATAGTGCCCAATCGTCTCTGGAAGATACTGCATCTTGCGCTCTTCTACCCGAGCCAGGCCCTCTCTTTGGCGGAGATCGCGTTGTCCCGGCAGAGGCGAGAGTCGATAGGCAGAGTCGAGAGCAGGGGAAACAACCTGAAGAGCGGACGGCCGTCCTTCGTGGAGCGCAATCTCATTCCGGCTGTCCACGGCGAGTACGCCGGCCACTACTCCGAGTTCATCGGAATGGGAGCATCGTACTGGAAGCCGCTGTTCGCCTCGGCCGGACTCGAGACGGCAGGCCGAATTCACGGTCTTCCAGCTCACTCGCCCTACCGCTTCGGCCTTGAGGCGCCTCGAAGGGTGCTCTCAAAGCTCGGGGTCGCGTCGTGCAACGGGTACGTGCTGAGGAAGGCCGGCAGGCATTCGGACCTGACCGCGCTGGTTGTCTCACGCAACGGCCACCAACGCCGCGTCGAGATGCCCGGTGCACCGAATGGACTCGATGTGGGTGAAGATTGAAGATCGGGATACTAACCGGCTCGTTCCTCCCAAAGGTGGGCGGCGCCCAGGTCTTCTCACACAATATCTCCCGGCAGCTCGCCGAGTTTGGACACGACGTCGATGTCTACGTGCCGTCCGACCAGTTCCACGCGCTCGACCCCCGCTATCGCTCGCTCTTGACACCTTTGCCGTGGAAGTTCCACGGCGCCGTGCGCCGCCTGTCGTCCCTGGGCATGTACAGAGCCGCTCGTTACCTCCAGCGCAGGCAGCGCGACAAGGCCTACGACGTGTGGCTGGTCGTGGGGACGTATCCGGGCGGCTACGCAGGGACGACGCTTCGGGACCACGCCCCAATCGTCCTGAGGGCCTCGGGAGAGGATATCCAACGGTCGCCGGAGCTTGGGTACGGGATGCGCCTGAACGCTGTCCAAGCGGCCAGAATCAAGCGGACTGTGACCGCGTACGACAAGGTGGTCGCGATGACCGAGGCCTCCCGGGAGGACTTTCGGGAGCTAGGCGTCGCCGACGAAAACATCGCGACGATCACCAACGGCGTCGACGCCGACTGGTTCCGTCGGGAACGTGAGGTCTCCGAACTTAGGTCGGACCTGGGCTGGCCCAGCGATAGACCCGTAATCCTCACTACAGGCCGCAATCACCAAAAGAAAGGCTTTCACCTGATTCCGGCCATCGCTGAGAGACTGCGGGCCCGCGGGCATGAGTTCAGGTGGTACGTCGTCGGCCTGGGAACCGACAGGATCGACGCCGAGGTCCGTTCTAGAGGGCTGGACGGTCATGTGATCACCATAGGCCAAATCGGTGTTAGCCGAGGCGGGGACGATGATTGGCGCTTCCCCGACCGAAGGCTCGTCCGCATGTACCAGGCGGCCGACGTCTACGCCTTCCCTACTCTGATCGAGAATTTCCCCATGGTCCAGCTCGAAGCAATGGCCGCCGGGGCCGCCTACGTTTCGACAGACGCGCCCGGCTGTCGGGAGCTGGTGAAACACAACGAGAACGGACTGCAGGCCCGCGCCGGCGATGTCGACTCATTCGCACAAGAGCTGGGCAGAGCCCTGAGCGATGCACAGCTCAGGGAGAGACTCGTAACCAAAGCATTCGAGTTCGTCGCGTCCTGCACGTGGGAGAAGGTTGCCAGGCGCTATGAGGACCTATTCCAGCAGGCGCGAGAGAGTCGAAGGCCCAACCGGATGCCCCTCGAAGCCGAGGTCTAGGAGGTCAAGAGCTCACTTGAGACACGAGACCAAAATGCCAGGAGCCGACGACGCTCAGGCAATTGAGCCGGACGGCCTGAACTTGGGATTCTGGTTCCCCCGGCCCGAACGTGGCGCACGGTTGGCCGAGGAGCTTACGCGGCGCGGCCACCGCGTGACGATCTACCACAGCCTTCCGGTCCCATGGGACCAGGACCGCGTGCGGCGGGTCGACTACGGGCCACTGGTTGGTCTACGAGTTCTCAGGGGCTTGGACCACGACGTCTTCTTCACCTCGCGCTCATTCGTGCCTGTGGTCCAGCTTCGACTCAACAAATGGCTGACCGGGCGGCCATACGTGTACACCCTGAACGGAGCCATCTGGAGCTACTACTCAGAGCGCAGCCTGCCCGTGGCACTCTCGGCGGCCAAGTCGATGTTTTACGGAGCGCTTCTCAGGCTGGCCGTCGGAGGAGCGGACGCTGTCGTGGCGAACAGCCACTTTCTTGCCCAGGCCCTTCGCGAAGTCGTGCCGCGGCATGCTCGCAAGGTCACGACGGTGTATAACGGCATAGACTACGACGGCATCGAGGCCGGTCGAAGGGTCCCGAAGGAATGGCTTCCCGGCCAGAAACGTGTCCTCTCGGTGGTCACGCTTCACTTCGAAGGTAAGTCCATGGGCGTGAGGCTTCTGCTGGACGCCTTCGAGAAAATCGGTCGGCGCGTGTCAGACGCCACGTACCTCATCGCCGCCAAGAGCGAGAACCCGGCGGCGGTCGACGACCTTAGGCGCTATCTGAGACAGCATCCGCTGGCGGACCGGATCAGATTAGACGTCAATCGCCGCGACGTCCCCGATCTGCTGGCGACCGCCGATCTATTCCTGTACGCATCGCCGCCGGACTCCAGCGACAGCCTGCCCAGGGCGCTTCTCGAAGCACAGGCCGCCGGAGTGCCAACGGTCACCACAGACACCACCGGCTGCGGCGAGGCTGTTCTTAATCAGCAGACGGGCCTTGTAGTCGAGTACGATGCCGACGCGGTGGCGACAGCCGGCGTAGAGCTGCTGGAGGCCCGCGAGAATGCTTTGCGGATGGCGGAAGCGGGCAAGAAGGCCGTGCGCGACCGCTTCTGCTGGGCAGCGATGGCTGACGCCTACGAGGAGATCTTCGTGCGGGCTGCCGCCGGCGCGGGCGCTCGCGCGGTTAGGGCCCACCGATGACGCTCGACGGTCAGACGTCCCCGGGCCGGACTATTGCGCTGGTGTACAACACCGATGTGTACCTTCACCGTCTGCGGGGAGGTTTGCTTCGGGCGCTCAAAGTTGAGGGGTATAAGGTCTACGCCATCGCTCCCGCTGGGCCCGCGGTGTCCGCCATCGAAGACGCCGGCGCCACTTTCGTGCCCTGGTCGCTACCGCGCCGCGGAGTGAATCCGGCAGTAGAGATGCTCAGCATCCTTAATCTCTGGACTATCTACAGACGAATAAGGCCGGACATCGCGCATCACTTCACCCCGAAGCCCAACATCTACGGCGCAATCGCTTGCCGGTTGGCGGGCGTTCCCGTGTCAATATCCTCAGTTAATGGCCTTGGCTACGTCTTCACCGGTGAGGACTGGATGTCCTCTCTGATCCGACCCATCGTGACGATGCTGTACCGAATTGCGTTCCGGCTGAACGATGCAGTAGTGGTCCAGAACAAAGATGATATGAGTGAGCTGGAGGGCTACGGCATGCTGCCCCCTGGACGGGCCGTGCACGTCCCAGGCGGCTCCGGCGTCGATGTGGCCGTCTTCTCACCGGATGCAGTCACTCTCGCCGAGGTGGTTCGTCTCCGGAAGTCCTTGAGGATTCCCCGCGACGCCCCGGTGGTGCTGCTCGTCGGGCGCATGCTCTGGCACAAGGGAATTCGGGAGTTCGTCGAATGCGCCCGGTTGCTTGGGCCCAGGCTCGGCGCGCGCTTCTTGCTGGTCGGCCCGACAGACCCTGGTAACCCGGCCGCGATTCCACACGAGCAGCTGGCGGCTTGGACCGGCGAGGGGTTGATCACCTCTCTTGGCGAACGTACCGACATCCGCGAGCTGCTGGCAATGGCCGACGTCGTTGCCCTGCCCTCGTACCGCGAGGGATTTCCTCGGGTGCTTCTGGAGGCCTGTGCGATGGGCAGGCCGATTGTCACGACCGACGTGCCGGGATGCAGAGAAGTTGTGGATGATGGCGTAAACGGGTTGATCGTCGCTCCCAAAGACGGACAGGCCTTGGCGGAGGGCGTCGAGGCGCTGTTGGGGAGCTCCTCCCTGAGAGCGCGATTCGGCGCCGCTGCGAGAGCGCGAGCCGTCCGGGAGTTCGACGACAAGATCGTGACGGAGCACATGCTTTCGCTGTACGAGCGCCTGCTGTCCGGTGGGGCGGCGGTCCCGCACAGTGCATCGTAGGGGCTGAATGTGGTAGTTCGCACCGAAAAATTGGAGTTGGCCTTGCTTGCGGCAGCATTGGCTGCCGCCTTCTTTTACTTTCCCCTCAGGGCAGTCTTTTTCGATGTCTTTGCCTGGATCATCGTCGTCCCCATAGTGGCAGGGCTCTATCTTCTCACCGTCCGTCGAAGGTATTCGAAGATGCGTCTCAATGCCCTCGACCGCATAGCGCTGTTGTACGTCATGTACGGCGCGTTCATGAGCGTCGTCGCGGTGCTGTTTCTTGGGGCTGGCGAGCCGCAGATCGTCCGCGTTTTCGTCCACTACTACTTTCCGGTGATCATCTATTTCATCGCCCGGCGGTACACCCTTGGGTCTGCCGCCAACGTGATGAACGTAACGAAACTGGCCTGGATTCTGGCAGCCGTGTTGCTCGCCGATTTCTTCGTCGAGTTATACGTAGTCGAGATTCGCGAGTCAGGAGCATCCATTCCATGGGTCCGTCAGGAGATCGTCAAAAAGGTCGCGGTGATGACCCCAGACCTTTTTGAGCAGTATAACTCGGGGCGCGTGATCACCATTCTGAACGGTCTAAAGAGACCCGGGATGGCGGCCGCCGCGCTCTTCGTGTTGGTATTACCGTTCCTTTACACCCTCCGCCAGAGGCACCGCGAGGACTCGTGGTTTCGCTCCTCGCTTTTCAATCCTGTAGTGAACGTCGTTCTCCTGGGGGCACTGGCGTTCATGGCGTTTCATCTTCAGAACAAGACGGCCATCCTAGCGGCGGCGCTCGCACTGGCGATCGGCCTGTTGAGTTTACGCTCGGCCCGGTCGCTGTTCTTTACGTCGGTCTTGGTTGCAGTGGGCCTGTTGTTCGCCTTTGGGGCAATATCAAGTCTTGTTCGGGCTCAGTTTCTGACCCCTGTGGAGATCGGAGAGTTCGGAACGAGCACGACGATCTTCGCCTATACCGTGGACGCGCAACGAGTCGTCGAAGGGTACTTGGAATCCGATTTCTACTCGTTCCTTTTTGGCGCCCACATCATTGGGAGCAATTTGGCAAACGCCACAAGCCCGAGTTCCTTTAGCGGATTCTCGGAGCTGCGAGGGACCGGATTCCCGATCTACTTCGGGTTTGGATGGGCCTTGCTTGTGCTATCCGCTATGCTGGTGGCGATCAGGTACTCGACCCGCTTGACCCGGACCGCCCAGTTCAAGTTTTTCGGCCTGGCTTTCATCGGGCTGGTCGTCGTGTACGGCTCGGACCTCCACTACCCTTCATCGATGGATCATGGACCTTTCGAGCTCTTCCTGATGATGGCGGGCGCGTTGTCGTCCCTTCACGAAATCGCCAGGCCAGCGAGGGTGCAGTCACAGGCGATCATCGAACCCGCGCCGGGACTTACGTTTGAGCAGCGCTCGGCCGTTCGTCCGTCTGAAGCTGACTGATGAGCCGGGCAACCTCTAACTGAAGTCCGCTCGTTCCGCTGGACCTTAAGGAGATGAGCAGGTGGTTCCTAATAGCGGCGTTGGCCGCACTGACCCTGGCCGTTGCTTGTTCACGAGCGCCCACCCCTCGACTCCTCATGCCAGCCAATGGATTCGAGATCGGCGCGTTCGAGTCGAAGACCCTGGACATCTCCAGCGAAGGCATGGCACAGATGTTCATCAGCAACGCGGCGATCGCCTTTGTCCATATCTCGTTCGAGGCCCGCGACACGGCGGGTACCGCACGGGTCGAGGTGGCTCGACTGCTGGGCGAACCGGCCCGTAACCCTCTGGCCCTCGTAGGGGATGTTTTCCAGTACGTGGAGGTGGCAGCGGAAGGGTTCGAGGATGCCGAGATCCGCTCGGTGACCCTGTCCTTTGCCGTGCCCAAACGATGGCTGGAAGCCAACGGCTACGAGCCGGATTCCATTACATTGGCCAGACTCTCCGACGGTTGGACGTCCCTGTCGACCTGGGTCAACGGACAATCGAGCAGCCATATACGGTTTAGGGCAGTGTCTCCGGGGCTCTCGGTGTTCGCCATAGTAGCCTCCCGCACCTCAACGGCCTCTGGGCCAAGGGTGCCCAGAGGCTTCAGACCGCTGCAAGCCGCGCGGGTACCCACCGTCACCCCGATGCGGAGCGTTCCGTCCTCACCGACGCCTGCAACCGCTCTTATGGTGCCGACCGCGAGCCCGACAGCCCGGCCCTCCGCAACCGCGGAGGCAACAGCGACTATCGGTGCGACCTCCGAATGGATCCCCGCCTCGCCACCGAATCCGACGCCCGACAGCTTAGCGCCTGTCGCAACCGCGACCGTCGCCCTAAAGCCAACTCCCACTGTGACCTCCGTGCCGGCGCCCGAGACGACGGCGACGGCAATCCCCGAGGCATCAGCAACTGCGACGCCGGGTGCAACGGCAACGCCTGACGCGGCTCCGGAGCCCATTGGTACGACCGGTCCTGCGCCATCTCCGTCTCCACCCACCGCCACGCCGGATCCGATCGCTACCCCGACCGCGACTCCGACAGGGCCCGACGACAGGTTCGGAGTGGTCCTCCACTCACGCTCTCAGTCCGACAACGCCTACTTCCTGGACCAGCTTGGGGTTAGATGGTATCTGGACCTGGAGTCCGATATGTCTCAAGTGCCCGCGGGCGCATCGAAGGTCGCCTACCTGCGGGTACCCGTGGGCGCCTCCGAGTGGGGCTCCGAAGCGTACGACGGCGTCAACGAGATGTCTGACGACGAAGTCGCGGCCCTCGGGGTGCTGACGGCGACAGAGCTCGAGCAGATGGCCGCGGCCTCTCCAGGCACGACCTGGTACTTGTTCGGCGAGCCCAACAAGTACGGATTCATTACGGGAGCGCGGTTTGCGCCGATGTTCCACCACCTCTCCAGCCACATCAGGGCCGGAGACCCGACCGCCAAGATCGTCAGCCCCAGCCTCCTGAACTGGGATTGGACGTGCTATCAGCTCTGCTACTACGAGCCGGGCAAGAACTGGATTGCCGGGTTCATAAGCGCATACGAGAGCCGCTACGGAGCAAAGCCCGACGTCGACGCCTGGGCCATGGATACCTATCCCATAGACTGGGTACGGACTCCGAACGCGGGTGTCCCTCACGCCCAAATCGTCATAGACCAGATTACGGGTCTGAGGGATTACCTTGCCACGATCCCCGAGTACGCCGGCACGCCTATCTGGATCACCGAAATCTCGCTGCACGTCGGATATGACGGCTGGACCCAGGACCCGCCCGGCTCGGGCAACTTCGTGCCGGTGGGGGATTATCACTGGGATGGGCTGAGCGATTACATCATCAGGGTACTCGACTGGCTGGAGGCCAATTCGTCCAGCAAGAACATCGAGCGCTGGTTCTTCTACAAGACCTGGCGCGATGTGGCCAATGCGAGTACGGACGGGTTCATGGGCATCAGCTTTCTCGATGGGCCGGATGTGGGCGCGACCCTGAACTGCCTGGGCGAAACCTACCGTCACCGCGCATTGGGGCTGAGCCCCGTCAAGTGTGACGCCACCGGCGCAACGGTGCCGGCCGACTGACGGGGCAAAGGCGACGCATCCGACCTGCCCGCCCATGGTGCGCCGGCCCTACGCGCCGTTCGTTGACCTGGAGCCAGTATCCATCTCCATCGTCCACGACGATCGAAACCAAGGTCCCGAATGGCTCACCTTGAGCGGCTTTGCCGGTTCGCGTATGGCTATGAGAACGGCGCGGAATGTTTGGATTCACGGCCAATCGGTTGATGATGTCTCCTAGCAGACGGATGAAAAACGGGCGGTGCAGTCCCAATCCGTCTGGATTGCCGGGAGTCTGAGAGCCTGCTCTGAGCAAAGCTGTGGTGAGCCCTGTCCTCGAGCGCAGCGAAGGATTGTCGAACCGCGAATCGCAAACCACGACTCTGCGGAACGACACGGTCATGCCTCGAACGCCAGGTCGGACGGAGGGCCACCAACGGGGCAAAAAGGCGACATTCTCAGCTTGATACCGCGTTGGGCCTTACCTATAGTTAAACTTTTGGAATGAGACGTGCCGGGGGCCCACAGACGGTGTGGAGCAATGCCTCCACCCGCACACGTGAGGAGTACCGACATAGACGACGACACAATTGACCTGAGGCGTTACGTAGGGGTGTTTCTCACCTACTGGTGGCTCCTGGTGTTGCTGCCAGCGGTGGGTGGCGCCGCAGGCTACTTCTACAGCCAGACGCAGGACCCGGTCTACGAAGCCAGGGCGACGATCCTGGTTCAGTACCGGGGCAGTGGGCTCGTTCCGGGGTTCAGCGATTTCAGACGGAGCGAGGAGCTAGCGGCGACGTATCGCCGGCTCGTGACAGCCAACCCATTTCTCGAAGTGGCCCGGCAGAACGGCGGGGATGCCCTCAACGGCGTAAACTTGGCGTCCGTCATCTCCGCGTCGACTGCCTCCAACCCGCCTGTGCTCGAGATAAAGGCCAGGCATCGCGACCCCAATTTGGCCGCCGTATCGGCCCAGATCGTCGCTGAAGAATTCATCGACTTCGCGATAGAGCAGAGGCTCGCTGAGTTCGCTCGCCTCAGCAGCGCCGCGGCGAGTCAGGGCATCTCGACCGGCGAGGACCTGGTCACTGCTCAGCTGGCCGCGATAGACAGCCTGTCCTTGCTGGAGCCGGTCCTGACCCCGGGCTCGCCGGTAGTCCCGCGCACCCGTCTGAACATCGCCCTCGGCGCCATCCTGGGCCTCGTCTTGGCCGCCGCAGCAGCGGCTCTGCTCGATAACATCCGGGACACGGTGAGGTTCCCAGACCAGCTCTCGCGACGCTTCGGTGTCGAAGGCCTCGGAAGCATCTTCAAGTGGTCGACGCACGAAACGAATGGCGTCTCGCCGGTCCTGCTGACTGCGCCGACTTCGAGCTATGCAGAGGCGTTCAGGCAGATCCGGGCCAATCTCCAGTTCGCCACGGCCAACCGTGCGAACAAGATCCTCTTGGTTGCTTCGCCGGGCCCCCAGGAGGGGAAGTCGACCGTCATCAGCAACCTCGCCGTGGCCCTTGCGCACACGGGCAAGCGGGTCGTAACCATCGACGGCGACCTGCGACGCCCTACCGTTCACAAGCTCTTCGGTGCAGTCAACCGCGAGCCCGGTCTGAGCAACTATCTCGCCGATCTCAATATCGAGGTTTCGGACGTTATCCAACCGACCGAGGTTGAGGGCGTCCACGTGATCCCAGGCGGCCCCAGTCCACCCAACCCGGCCGAGCTGCTGGGGTCGCCGAAAATGGGCACCTTGCTGCAGGAGCTGTCTCAGCGATACGACAATGTGCTGCTGGATAGCCCGCCCGTCCTCTTGGTGGCCGACGCCTCTATCATGGCATCTCAGGCCGACGGAGTGATCATGGTGGTCGATGGGTTCAACACGCGCTCATCCTCGCTGAGGGCAGCCCTGGACGCCATGCGCAATACGCACGTGAACATTCTCGGCGTGATCATGAATAAGCTCAAGCCTTCTCGATTCGGGTATGGCTATGCCTATCCTTACCACTACTACTACTACTCCTCCAACTACAGCTACTACGCAGACCCCGAGCAGGTCCACGTGAACGGGAATGGCAATGGCAAGGTCTACAGCGGGTTCACCAAGAAGGCCAAAACAGTGCTCGGTAAGTTCAAGGGACGGTAGCGCCAGCGCATAACGAGCAGCCGAGGGGCCCGGGCCCGGCTAAAAAGCGCAGAGACGCCCTCGATGGCGGTGGAACACTCCGCATCGAGGGCGTCTTTTTGTGTCCGTCGTTCCGCGCCTCGTGTTGCGCAGCACGAACCCATCCTCTATCATTAGCCCACGTAAGTGGGACCCGTGATATGACCGACCAGAACAGCCTCATCACCGAGCTAAAGGCCATTGTGGGTGACACCTATGTGGTGCACGAGCCCGATGATCTCATCGTCTACGAATACGACGGGTCGGTCGACAAGGGGCTGCCGCTGGCGGTCGTGTTGCCCGACTCAGCGCAGGACGTTTCGTTGGTTGTCAACGCCGCTCGAACCCATCGAGCGCCGATCGTCGCCAGGGGCGCCGGCACGGGTCTGAGCGGGGGCGCAGTCGCCAGTGAGGGCGGCATAGTAATCGCGCTGACCCGCATGACGCGCATTCTGGAGGTCGACGTCGAGAACCGGATCGCCGTCGTCGAGCCCGGCCTCGTGAACCTCGAGCTCAGCAACGCGGTCTCCGGCCACGGCCTTTACTTCGCTCCCGACCCCTCGAGCCAGAAGGTGTGCACGATAGGCGGCAACGTCGCGGAAAACGCCGGCGGTCCCCACTGCCTGGCGTACGGCGTCACGACCAACCACGTCCTGGGCATGGAGGTGGTTTTGGCCGATGGTTCCATCCAGTGGCTCGGCGACAGGACCCGCGAGTCCACCGGCTATGACCTGCGTGGGGTCCTCGTCGGCTCCGAGGGCACCCTTGCCATCGTCACCAAAGTGATCTTACGCCTCCTGAAGAAGCCTGAGGCCGTGAAGACGCTCCTTGCCGTGTTCAAAGAGCTGGACGACGCCAGCGCGGCGGTCTCGGGTATTATCGGGGCGGGCATCGTTCCGGCCGCTCTTGAGATGATGGACGACCTTTGCATAGAGGCCGCGGAGGCCTCGGTGCACGCTGGCTATCCGGACGGAGCGGGCGCGGTGTTGCTGGTCGAGGTCGACGGGTTGAGCGAGGCCGTGGAGGAGGAGTCCGAGGAGATACAGCGGATCTGCCGGCAGTTTGGCCCCATGGAGATTCGCACGGCCACAGACGCCGGCGAGCGCGAGAGGCTGTGGGCAGGCCGCAAAGGGGTGCTCGGCGCCCTCGGCCGGCTGGCCCCGAACTACTACCTGGTCGATGGCACGATACCTCGCACCAAGCTCGTAGAGGTCCTGGCCCGCATCAAGGAGATGTCCGTCGAGTCCGGGTTCCCCATCGCGAACCTGCTTCACGCTGGCGATGGCAACCTTCATCCCTCCGTCCTGTTCGACGAGCGCAAGCCCGGCGACACGAAGAAGGCCCTCGAGATCGGCGGGCGGATCCTCGAGCTGTGCGTCGAGGTTGGCGGAGTGCTCTCGGGAGAGCATGGGATCGGCCTGGAGAAGCAGGAGTACATGCCGCTAATGTTCTCGGAAGCTGACATGAACGCGATGGCGCGGCTCAAGCCGGCTTTCGCGACCGGCGATCTCTTCAACCCAGGTAAGGTCTTCCCTACCGGGGCGTCATGCGCCGACGTCTTTCAGGCAGCAGTCTCTAAGGTGGGGCCAGGCGCCTGGATCTGATCCTAGCCGTATGGAACCGGCACCCGCCGGATCTCCGACGACGAAAACCTAGCGGGCTGATGAAAAACCGGGAGTGTAGTCCCGATCCGTCGGCATTGACGGGAGTCTGAGGGTGTCCCTCAGATACAACTTCTTCCCTTCCCTCGCTGGAAGGGCGACAGACGGATGGTAGAAAGAGTTTTTCAACGCCCTGCTGACGCACTCGGAGAGATCACGAACCACAACGACGCATACTCGATAGACGGACTCCAGCCTACTGCCGTTTGCCTGTCCGATCTGCAGGGGCTTAGCGACGCACTCTCCGAGGCGGCGAAGGACGGCCTTGCCGTAGCCCCGTGGGGAGGTGGCACCAGGGCCGCTATTGGAAACCGGCCCGCGCGTCTCGACAGGATCCTCGACCTTTCGCGTCTGAGCCGCATCGTGCATTACAACCCCGCTGATCTCACGGCCACCGTCGAGGCCGGGATATCCGTTGCCGAGCTGCAACGTCACCTGGCAGAGCAAGGGCAGTTCCTCGCCATCGATCCTCCCTTGCCCGACCGGGCCACGGTGGGCGGTACCCTAGCCGTCGGAGGCAGCGGACCGACGAAGTGGCAGTTCGGCCATCCGAGAGACCTGGTACTCGGGATGAAAGTGGTGCAGGCCGATGGAACCGTCGTAAGCAGCGGAGGACAGGTCGTCAAGAACGTTAGCGGGTACGACATGGCCCGTCTTCACGTGGGCGGCCTCGGCACGCTGGGAGTTATCGCCGAGGTCTCGTTCAAGCTGACGCCGTTGCCTCAAGGCGAGGCCACTCTAGTCGCCGCCTTCGACTCGACCACCCGATGCTTGGCAGCAGGTCTGGCCGTGTTTCATAGCGTGGTGACTCCGTTGGCCCTGGCCGCGTACGATGCCGCGGTCGACGAAAGAGCACATGTGGCGCCAGTGAAGGGCCATCACCTCCTGGCGGTCCGCCTTGGCGGCAGACCGCTGACGCTGCAGCGCGCCCTTCGCGAGTGCCGGTCTCTGTGCCACCAGGGCGGCGCGACGACCGTCGAGGCGTTGGGCGAAGCCGACGCAGTTGCGGCCTGGAGAAAGCTGGCAGACTTTGGCTGGGATGAGGCCACGGCGCCGCTGATGTCTGCCCGAGCCTCTGTTCCTCCGACTAAGCTCGCCGAGATCGTGGAGACCATCGCCAATGGCGATAGCCCGGCGGCATTGCGCTGCGAAACGCTCTGCCACGTCGGCTACGGGACGGCGCTTATCCACTGGTTCGCCGATGGTCCCGAGCCGCCGACCCACGCGATCGCGGAGGTGGCTACCCGCGCGCGGAAGGCCGTTCACGCGGTGGGTGGCCGGATGAACATCGAGCGCTGTCCCCTGCCCGTGAAGGCGGGCCTCGACATGTGGGACCAGGTGGGAGAGCCCATCGCCATAATGCGCCGGCTCAAGGAGCAGTACGACCCGGGAAACGTGCTGAACCCCGGCAGATTCGTAGGCGGCATCTGATGACGGGGACTCCATCTGGAGAGGTGCCGCTGCTGTTTTCGGGGCCCGACGCCCCCAGCGAGTCGGACCTCTACAAGTGCGTGCACTGCGGGTTCTGTCTGCAGGCGTGCCCGACCTACCTCGAGACCGGCCTGGAGACCGAGTCGCCACGCGGCAGAATCTCGCTGATGAAGGCAGTGAACGAGGGCCGCGTGGGACTCACCGATGGCGTCATCCGCCACTGGGAGCTGTGCATTCAGTGCCGTGCCTGCGAGGTCGCATGTCCCTCGGGGGTGCCTTATGGCAGGCTAATCGAGGCGACGATGGCACAGGTTGAGACCAAGCGCAAACTTGGCCTCATCCCGCGGATAGTGTCCGACATCTCGCTGAGGCGCCTGCTGCCCCACCAGTCCCGGCTGGGCATGGCGGTCGGAGCCCTGCGCCTCTACCAGACTTCCGGCCTGCAGCGGGCGGTCAGAAAGAGCGGACTGCTCAGGGCCCTCTCCGGACAGCTCGCGGAGATGGAGGAATCGCTGCCGGCAATCCCCGGAACGACCTTTCGGGCCACGGGCCAGGTAATCCCGGCCCGTGGTGAGGTTAGGGCCCGAGTCGCGCTGCTGTCCGGGTGCGTAATGCCCCTGGTCCACGGGCCTCAGATGCACGCCATCACCAGGGTCCTGGCGCGGAACGGATGCGAGGTGGTCGTGCCCAAGGCCCAGGTCTGCTGCGGGGCGCTAAACTCTCACGTCGGAGACCTGGAGACGGCCCGCAACCTGGCGAGGCGCAACATAGACGCCTTCTTGGACAGTGGGGTCGAAGCGATAGTAGTCGCCTCCGCTGGGTGCGGGTCGCGCATGAAGGAGTACGGCCATCTGCTCAGGGAAGACCTGGATTACGCGGAGAAAGCGGGCCGCCTCAGCGCGATGACGCGGGACATTCACGAGTTCCTGGTGGCACTTCCCTTCGAGGCGCCGTCCGGGACGCTCGACTACAGGGTGGCGTACCAGGATTCCTGCCACCTCTCGAGCGCTCAGCGAATCACGCAGCCCCCGAGAGACCTGCTGCAGTCGATACCCGGAGTCGAGTTCGTCGAGCTACCGAGGGCGTCGGTCTGCTGTGGGGCAGGTGGGACCTACACGCTTACCGAGAGAGATTTCTCGCTACGCCTGCTCGACTCGAAGATGAACGACGTCGAGGAGACGAGGGCTGACGTGGTCGCCACGGCCAACCCCGGGTGCCTGTTGCAGCTCCAGTACGGAGCTGCAAAGCGGGGGCTGCCGATCGACATGCGTTACGTGGTCGAGCTTCTCGACGAGGCCTACCGAGCGGAGGACCGCCAGTGAGGTTCAGCAACTGCCATTCTTAAGCGTTCACCCCAAAGCTGTCATTGGTATGAACGTAGGTCATTTTGAACCCACGAGTGAAGAATCTGGGGTGGGGAGCGTGTGGCTCAGATGCAACACGAGGCCACCCTGCCAATGGAGACTGCGCACCGCCCCAGACCCTTCGGCTGCGGCCTCAGAGCCTGCAATGAGCCTGCCGAAGTGGTGACAGTAATAGAGGCCTCAGAGCCTGCCCTGAGCCCTGTCCTCGAGCGCAGCGAAGGATTTGCTGAAGTGGTGACAGAGGATCAGTGCGCACTCGGACAGTTGTGCACCCGGGCCGGGTATTTTCATTCTTCGTTACGGTGGTCGCAACCCCCAAACTGTCATTCTGAAGAGCGTAGCGAGGAAGAATCTAAAGCATGTCGCCCTAGATTCTTCGTCCGCCGAAGCGGTCTCAAAATGACATAGTGCGCCTCCGCCCATCAGGTACGTAAGCCGAAGCAAAGGAGATAACGATGGACCTTGGACTTAAGGGCAAAGTCGCAATAGTGACCGGAGGCAGCGAAGGCATCGGGAAAGCCGCGGCCCAGAGCATGGCCGCTGAGGGAGCGCGGGTGGCCATATGCGCCCGCCGGCTTGAGGTGCTAGAACATGCCGCGAAGGAGATTCGCGCCGCGACCGGCGGGGAGGTGTTGGCGGTACAGGCCGACATGTCCAAGGCAGACGGCGTGAAGGCGCTCTTCGACAAGGTCGTCGGCGCCTACGGCGGGGTGGACATCCTGGTGAACAACGCGGGCACGTCGGCCGCGGGCTACTTCGAGGAGATTACCGACGACGTGTGGCAGGCCGACCTGGACCTCAAGCTCTTCGGCGCCATCCGCTGCTCTCGCGCGGCCATTCCCATCATGAAGGCTCGCGGCGGCGGCCGCATCATCAACGTCACCAATCTGGGCGCCAAGGCTCCCGGTGCACGCTCCGTGCCGACATCCGTCAGCCGCGCGGCGGGGGTTGCGCTGACGAAGGCGCTGTCCAAGGACTACGCCGCCGACAACATCCTGGTCAACACGGTCTGCATCGGCCTCATCAAGTCAGGCCAGCACGAGCATCGCTGGGAGCGACAGAAAGAGGCCAATGCGGACGTCACGCTGGACGCCTGGTACGACGACATGGGCGGCAGGGTCCCGCTGGGACGCGTCGGCGAGGCCCAGGAGGCCGGCGACGTCATCGCCTTCCTGGCCTCCGCGCGGGCCAGCTACCTGACCGGCATCGCGGTGAACATCGACGGCGGCACCTCGACGGTGGTGTGATTCCCGCCACCTGGGCTACTCCGTAGGGGGACGTTTGGAACGTCCTGAATCCAGTACGGCTCTCACTTTTTGCGCCAGCTGCAAAGGGGTAAAGGGCTTGTGGAGGAAGGCGGCACCCTCCTCTATCACCTGGCGGCGCACCGCTGTGTCGTCAGAGTAGCCAGACACGTACAGCACTTGGAGGCTGGGTCTTAACTGCTTCAAATCGGCGACCAGCTCTGTTCCACCCATCAGGGGCATGACGAGGTCCGTTAAAACAAGGTCAACACCCTCAAGAGAGCTTGCTACCAGGGCTTTCATCGCGTCCACACCATTTGCGGCCTCAACAACCGAATAGCCTTGTCCTCGAAGGACCCTGGCTGTGACCTCGCGCACCGAAGGTTCATCCTCGACAAGCATCACCGTCTCGTTGCCTGTCGGCAGAAATCCATCTTCGTCCCGCAGAGGCAAAGGGGAAGCCTCTCCCTCAGCGCTAGGAAGGTAGACTGCTACGGTGGTGCCCTTCCCTTGCTCGCTATCTACTACCATGTGACCGCCGCTTTGACCAACTATCCCATAGCAAGTGGATAGGCCTAGTCCAGTACCCACTCCTATGCCCTTGGTGGTGAAGAAAGGCTCGAAGATATGGGGTCTGACTTCTTCGGAGATGCCAACTCCAGAGTCGCCAACCGTTACCTTCACGTACGGACCGGGACTCAACGATGGAAACCCCGGGACACCATCTTCGTCAACCATCGCGTTGGATGTCTGAATGATTAGTTTACCCCCCTCTGGCATGGCGTCACGGGCGTTTAGCACCAGGTTAATCAAGACGCGCTCCATCTGACGCGGATCTACTACGACGAGGTTGAGGGAATCACCGAGGAGCGTTACGAGCTCGATGTCTTCGCTGATGAGACGCCGCAACATGCTTTCCATATCGACGATCACGTCGTTCAGACTTACAGTGCGAGGCTCGATCATTTGCCGTCGAGAGAAGACCAGAAGCTGCTGCGTGAGTTGCGACGCTCGTTCACTGGCCTTCTCCACCTCCTCCAAGAAGCCAACGGCGTCTTGCATTCGTTCACTCACCCTCGCGAGGTAGGCGTAGTTTATGATCGCCGTAAGGATGTTATTGAAGTCGTGCGCAATGCCGCCAGCTAGCCGGCCGACGGCCTCCATCTTCTGAAGCTGCAGCAACTGCTCCTCGAGGCGTTTCCGGCCGGAAATGTCCTGCAGTGTAACTCTCATTCCGGAGACCCGGCCGCGGTCGTCCTTCAGCAGATTTCGTTCAGCTATCACCTGCAGCGCGGTGCCATCTTTTCGCAGATACTCGCGCTCCGCTGCACGGGCGAGCCGCGAGCGACCAGCCATCACGTCGTGAAAGTCCTCTTGAGCGTTGTCGGGCTTTGCGATGAAGTCCCAAATGTGTCTCCCGAGCATCTCATCGCTGCGGTATCCCAGCATGGCCTGCTCTGTCCGGTTGACTCGTACGATATGACCGTCAGCATCTAGCTCGTGATATCCGACCGGCGCTGAATCGAAGAGCTCACGATATTTCTGTTCGACCCTTCGCAACTCGTCGTCGGCTCTTTTCCGCTCAGTGATGTCGAGGTGGATCCCGACCAAAGCGGTCGGACAACCGAGGTCATCTCTAATCAACTGGCCACGAGCTGCGATCCAACGCATCTCGCCGTCAGGCCATACCACGCGGAATTCCGTGTCTGGCACACTCCCAGTTGCGAATCCTCGGGCGTTCTCCTGTGCGAGTCGTTCGCGATCTTCGAGGTGAACGTTTTCGAGAAAGGCTTCGAACGTCGTGAACGGGGCCGGTGAGTCGACGCCGTATACGCCTTTGATATCGCCGACAAAAATGCTCTCTCCAGTCCGCGCCTTCAGGCAGAACATGGTCATCCGTGCCGCCTGTAACGCGAACGCGACGATCGACGTCTTATGTGGCCCGGCGCCCTGAGACTGCGCTTCATCGTATGCCAGCTGCATCAAATCGGCGATGCCTCTGCTCGCTCCCCCGGGTTCATTTGCGTGTTGCCTGTCTAAGCTATCCGTCTGCCCCATTTCAAAACCCCGTCCGATCTTGCTGTTTTGCCAACTGGAATTGTAGGACGTGCTAGTGCCCAAGCGGTAGCCGGCTTCTCCGTCCTCTCCACTGTTTTTCGACACTGAGTCGATTCATCGTCCTAGCCCTCAGGTACGGGGTCAGCGTTATCTATCCGGCTCCAGCACACTTCATCGTCACCCGAATGTCGCTTGTTGATCCCGCAGGCCCGTAAGGCCTACTCCCCAGCCCGACGTGAATCAGCACAGGCGCGGAAGGTCTTGACCTCCGCTCCTGCGCTGTTGTGTGACATTCCCGCCATCCTAGACCGGCGGCGGGCCATACCGACGCCCCTAGAGACTCTCCTACCACAGCATCGAGGGAGAGCGGTGCGCCCCACAACCGGACTATGGGGGGTTTTCATGTAACGAAAAAGGGTGAGATGCAGCTCACCCTTTTTCGCCGTAAGTCGCGACCCGACGAGTCTATGCGTTCAATATGCCACGCTCGCGAGCAGATCTTATCGCCTGGGTCCGATTGTGGGCGCCCAGGCTCTCGTACAGGCTTTCGGTGTGGGACTTGATGGTGTTGACGCTCACCGACAGCTCCTCAGCAATATCCTTATATCGCTTGCCCAATGCCAGTAACTGGAGCACCTCTAGCTCCCGTTGTGTCAGACGTGAGTCTGCTCCAGGGTCTAGGCGCTCAATCAGTCGCCTCGCTATCAAGGGCTGCAATAAAGAGCCTCCTTCGTGTACCCTCTGGATGGCACTCACCAGCTCGTCTCCGGCTATATCCTTCAGCAGGTAGCCACGAGCTCCGGCGCGAAGCCCTTCGAATATATACTCATCTTTGGTATAAACAGACAGGAGAATGACTGGGGTCAACACTCCCAGCTCGCGCAGCCGCTTCAACGTCTCCACGCCGTCCAGCTTCGGCATCTGAATATCCAACAGGACCACGTCCGGAGCAACCGCCTGGATTTGTTCTATGGCTTCCTCACCATCCGCTGCTTCACCCACGACGACTAAGCCTTCGGACTGCTCTAGCACTCCACGGATGCCGCGTCGGACCATTTCGTGATCGTCCACTATAAGAACGCGGATATCCCGCGAGGCTCCCGCCTGCGTCAGGCCGGCATCAGCCGAAGTCCTGTTCGCGATTGGGCGTTCCTCAGGGCTGACCCGGTACGGAATCCGGGCGTCGATTTCGGTGCCCAAGCCCGTAGCACTACGTATCTCCATATCGCCGCCAGCCAACCATGCCCGTTCTCGCATGCCGATCAGGCCGAACCCGCCCTCTGTAGGCAGCAGCGCTCTTTCCCCCTGGAAGGGCTCGAAGCCGACGCCGTCGTCCGACACGAGGATTCGCATATCTGAGGCGCCGTAGGTTAGTCGTACCGTCGCTGTTTTCGCATTGGAATGGCGCCGGACGTTGCTTAGCGCTTCCTGGGTGATTCGAAGAGCAGCTAGTTCATTGCGTGCATCAATGGACTGAGGTTCATGCCCGTCTACTTCAAGAGAGATTTGGACGCCGTGTTCCGTGGTCGTTCCGACCTCTCGCCGGAGTGCTTCGTTAAGGCCCGCAGGTCCGCGCTGGGCCGGGTGTAAATCCCATACCGACCGGCGCGCCTCCTCCAGACTATGGAGCGCCAGCTCGCGCGCAGACTCTATTTCGCTCCTGGCTGTCTCGGGCTCATGGTCGAGCAACTTACCCGCCTTGTCTAACTGAATCGTGATACCAATCAGTGACTGGGCCAGCGTGTCGTGAATCTCTCGGGCTAGCCGGTTTCGCTCCTCAACCACGGCCAGCTCCCTTCGCCTCCCCTCAGCACGCCTATACGCCGCGTAAAGCTGTGAGTTCGATATTGCACCGGCTATTTGGGCGGCAACGCGTTCCACCAAGTGCAGGTCGCGCTCCGCGTAGGCGTTGGCTTGTAACGAGCTCAGGTTCAGCGCACCAACCACTTGGCCCCGCGAAATCAGGGGCACCGCAACTCCGGAGCGGAGCCCAGCATGCGCCCCTGCCGCGGTCTCGGGGTTCTGCTGCGCATGCTGCTCGGTGGACTTGTCGTCGAACAGCAAACACGCGCGCTCATACACAACTGGCTCAAGCCGACTGTGCGAGAGTGGATGAGTCTTCCCCTGCTCCCAGCCAGCGACCTGAAATCCTGCCACGTAGGCTGGCGTCAGAGTCCGAGCCTCGAAGTCGACTTCGGAAATGGTAATTCGGTCGAATGGCGTTAGCTGCCTGACCTGCTCAGCAAACCCTTCGTACACTCGATGGATTTCAAGCGAGGAGCTGATGATCCTTCCAATCTCGGCGATTACGGCATTCTCGCGAGCCAGTCGACCTGCCTCTTCTTCGCGCTCGCGCAACGCCGACTCCGCACCTTTGCGCGCGGTGATGTCCCTGACCATGGCGAAGGCGAGTCGGTGTCCATCCAGCTCGATCAACCCTCCACGTGCTTCGATCAGGAACGTGGTTCCGTTCTTCCGCCGATGGAATCCTTCTCGCGTGATGGGTGCGCCTGGCTCCGTGCTCTCGATCACCCTTGAAACCGTCTTAGCATCCATCTCTAGAGCGATATCGCGCAAAGATAGCGTGAGCAACTCCTCTCGGGTGTATCCGAGGCTTTCACACGCCGTCTGGTTGACATCAATGATTCTGCCGTCGCGTTCGGTCAAGAAGAATGCATCCGCGTCCTGCTCCACCAGGCGCCGGTACCGTTCCTCGCTCTCACGGGTGACACGCAATGTTTCCTCAGCACGCTTGAGCTCGGTTATATCGACGATGTAGCAGTGGCTGGAGACGACCCCTCCGCCTTCGTCTAGTTCGGCGGTGGCTGAAAGCGACACGCTTAGCACCTCGCCGTCTTTCTTGACCATCTGATAGTGGACCCCTTCAGCCTTCCCCTTTTCGAAGAACGCAGGCAGAGCTACCTCAAATGCGTAGCGACGAGAGGACGGCGTCAGGAAGTCAGTGGACCTGCGTCCTATGACTTCGCTACGTTCGTAGTCGAGAACCTCCAACCAGCGATTGCTAACTGCCACCAGACGCCCATCTTGGTCTATCGAGTGCATCATTACAGGGGTGTTTTCATAGAGAGAGCGATAGCTCCGCCTTCTCCGCCTCGAAACTCTCGCCTCGTGACGTTTCTCTCCGGTCGTGCTGGTGCTGGTCATCGTGGTACCTTTCGCCTGCTCCCTCTCTAGTTCAGCTCTTTCTTTAACCAGTGAACCTCAAGAGAGTCTCTCTCGTACATCTAATCTTCATACCCACCTGGGAAAACACTATTGGTGTCCGCCTGGAGAGGAAAGAAGCTGGGACAAAGAGTCGTGCAGCCTTTGCCACCGACCCTCGCCTAATGCTTCCACTGCGTAGCCTTGGGCTTTGTCCCAAAGTGGGATGGCCTTGGCTACGGCCTCTCGGCCTTGAATTGTCAGTTTCACTTCCCGCGTCCGCTTGTCTTCCCCGGCAACGACTTCTACCAGCCCCCGCTCTTCGAGCGGTCTGAGGTTACGCGTCAAGGTGGTGCGGTCCATTACGAGTTGGTCGGCTAGAACTGACATCGGAGCGGAGTGAGTTAATGACAGAGCCACAAGGATAGGCAATTGTGTAGAGCGTAGGCCGACCGGCCGCAACACGTCATCATAGCTCCGCGTGACCAGTCGACTCGCCTTCCGCAGCCGAAGGCATACGCAAATTGAAAGGATCTCATTACATTTGGCTGAGTTATCCATTTCTACATAGTTATTAGATGCATATACACTGTTCATAAGCATAAGGTATCTAGGTGCCGCGCGTCAAGTCCGTTGGATTGTAACTCCGAGCTTGGGCGACGGCGGGAGCTGTGCTAACTCGGGAGTCTAGAGCTAAGGGGCGAGGACCCCCTTCTCACGCCCCACCCGTCTGCCCGCGCTGGCGCAGCAGGTGGTCGACCAGCACCAGCGCCATCATCGCCTCGACGATGGGCACCGCGCCTGGGCAGGCGCCAAGCTAGTGCTCTTCGGGGAGCAGCCGCAGCGTGTCCACATGGCGGGGCCGGAGGAGCCGAAAGTGGCGGTGGTCCAGGGTAGCCAGCTTGGGCTCGTTGAGCCGTTCGGCTACAGCAAGGACAGCCGCGTCCACGAACCCTACGTCGGAATCCGCGTAACGGTCACAGATCTCGCGGATGCGCCGGTAATCCTCGGGTCGCAGGTCCTCGACGCGATAGGCTCCAGCGACGATGTCATCAAGAAGGGCCACCAACACGCCCGGGTGCAGGCGGGCGTGGACCGAGTAGTCCACTTCGACTAAGACCGGCGCCGGGATAACAAGTGGCTCGTCCACTTCCTCGATGACCTTACGGCACGCGGCGTAGTCGGCGTCGCTCCGGTCCAGCGAGGCATACAGCGGGCCGGTGTCCAGGATCAGCGCCGCGAGCGCGGCTGCACCCGTTCCTCACCGGTACGACGGGCGGTGTCGGTGTGTCCGGAGGCTCCAATCCCCAGGCTTCGCGGTCGCGGGCTATAGCTCCTGGTCTTGTCTTCCAGGGCCTCTCGGACCAGGGATGCAACAGAGGTGCGCCGCTCCGCGGCCATCAGACGCAGGCGTCGCAGAAGCTCCTTTGGAATGGAGATGGTGGTGCGCTCCATATCACGATGATAGCGAGGGCGATGTCACCGGTCAATTGTGCAAGACGGCGGACTCCGCTAACCCGCGCCCCTGCCCAATGCCCGCGGCCTAGCCGGCGACCGCAGCGTGCGTGAGCGCCTACCCACCCACCTGCCCGCGCTGGCGCAGCAGGTGGTCGACCAGCACCAGCGCCATCATCGCCTCGACGATGGGCACCGCGCGGGGCAGGACGCACGGGTCGTGGCGTCCCCTGCCCTCCAGCGTCGTGGGATTGCCGTCGACGTCAACCGTCTCCTGCGGGCGAAGGATAGTGGCCGTCGGCTTGAACGCCGCGCGAATGACGATGTTCTCGCCGTTGCTGATGCCGCCCTGGATGCCACCGGAGTAGTTGGTCCGCGTTCGGATACGGCCGCCGGCGTTGTAGAAGGGGTCGTTGTGCTGCGAGCCTGTCATCGTCGTACCCCCGAAGCCCGATCCGACCTCGAAGCCCTTGCACGCCGGCAGCGACAGCATCGCCTTGCCCAGATCGGCCTCCAGCTTGTCGAAGACCGGCTCGCCGAGTCCCACCGGCACGTTGCGCGCCACGGCCTCGACCACCCCGCCCAGTGAGTCGCCATCCTTACGAGCGGCCTTGATGCGCTCGATCATCTGGATTGCCACGTCCTGGTCGGGACACCGGACGTCGTTGGACTCGACGTCCGCCGCCGTGACGGTGTCCGAGTCCACATCGGCGGTCAGCTCCCACACCTGCTTGACGTAGGCGACGATCTCGACGCCGTGGTCCAGCTCGAGGATCTTCCGCGCGATGGCCCCTGCGGCCACACGCCCGATCGTCTCGCGGGCGCTGGCCCTTCCACCGCCCTTCCAGTCGCGGATGCCAAACTTGGCCTGGTAGGTGTAGTCCGCATGCGACGGTCGGAACTTCGTCCGCATGTGCTCGTAGTCCCTGCCCCGGGCATCCTCGTTCCACACCCCGATGAATATGGGCGTGCCCAGGGTCTTCCCCTCGAACACCCCTGATAGGATCTTCGCCCTGTCCCCCTCGCGGCGTTGAGTCGAGATCTCGCTCTGTCCAGGGCGTCTCCTGTCGAGCTGTTTCTGGATCTCCTCCACGTCTAGCAATAGACCGGGCGGACACCCGTCGACGACGACACCGACGGCGTCCCCATGGGACTCGCCCCATGTGGTAATGCGGAACATGTGGCCGAAGGAGTTGCCCATCTCGTGCATCCTGCCCCAGCGTGACTGAGCGTGACCCAGCGTGACCCCTTATATCCTACCATTCGCGTTAGCCCTATGTTACGATGGGCGACGGTCAGCTTGCTGGCAAGGTAAACGTGGACGACGGGTCCGGGCTGAACACCTGCGAGCGCCTTTCGCGCTAGTCGCGAATGAGCGCCGCTCGTAGCCCGGGCCCCTTTTTTGGCCCTCTGGCGCCGCTTCTTAGCTGGGTATTATGATGGCCGCTCGATGACCTGTCCGACTGCCCAGTATCATAAGGGCCTGTCCCCGCTGCCCGCGTCCGCATTCGGCTTCTGGGCGTTCCCCGCGCGTTTGCATCGCCACTACCTCCGCAGTAGAATTGATTCATGAATGGCGATTCGCCCTCAAGTAATGGAGCAGACGTCCCCTCAGGTCGATCGGCAAGCAATCTCCCCCTGACACAGCGCCCCACCTCCGCTCCCCCCGCACCCAACGAGTCGTCTCGGCGCCCAGAACCCAACAGCACCGAGGCCGCCGCGAGCCCACCAAAAGCCGGCACCTGGCGCTATACGTTCAGCTCCCTGAGCAACCCCGATTTTCGATTTCTGTGGTTCAGCCTGCTGCTCCTGATGGGTGGCATGCAGATGCAGATGATCGCAAGAGGGTACCTGACCTACGAGCTGACGGCCTCCCCTTTTCTCTTGGGTCTCGTGAACGCGGGATTCGCGCTGCCGATGCTCGGCTTGGCGCTCTTCGGCGGCGCCATCGCCGACCGCATGGAGCGAAAGCGAGTAATACAGCTCGGCCAGGTCGGGGCGGGCTTCATAGCGCTCTTCGTAGCCGTGGCAATCTCGATGGGAGTGGTGAGCTGGTACCATCTTTTGCTCGCGTCCATGTTCCAGGGGGTGGTTTTCTCCTTCCTGATGCCTGCGCGCCAGGCGATCATTCCTCAGCTCGTGGGACAGGAGAACCTTACCAACGCCATGGCGTTGAATGCGGCCGCAATGAGTGCCACAACCCTGATCGCACCAACCGTCGCGGGCACCCTGTACGCTTGGATAGGCCCAGCGGAGGTCTACTATCTCATCGCCGCCTTTGGCTTTGGGAGCGTCGTGCTGACGGGCTTCATCAGAAAGATAGACGGCGGTCCCGCCAGGCCTGCCGCTCCAATGGTGAGCGATATCAAGGCAGGGCTCATCTACATCCGGGGCAGCCCCATAGTTCTGGTGCTCCTCTTAATGGGCCTGGCGACGGCGCTTCTGGCGATGCCTTTCCGATTCCTGATGCCCGTGTTCATCGTCGACATCTACGGCCGCGGACCTGAAGCCCTCGGGCTGATGGTCAGCGTCATGGGGGCCGGGTCGCTGGCCGGGTCGATGTTCATCGCCTCCCTGGGCAGGTGGCGAAGGGGATTGCTGCTCATCGTGGGCAGCTTCCTCTCTGGCATCGCCCTCCTGATGGTGGCGTTGGTTCCGATGTACTTCGTCGCGGTCGGCATCATGGTCATCCTTGGGCTCGGCGACGCGGGACGCCAGACGCTGAACCAGGCGCTCATCATGGAGGAGGTCGAGGACCAGTACAGAGGCCGGGTGATGAGCGTATTCATGATGAACTTCGGCCTGATGCCTCTCGGTGTGTTGCCGACCGGAGTGGCCGCGCAGGTCCTCGGGGCACAGTGGGCCATCGGCATCCTGGCCGTGCTGCTGCTGGCGTTCACAGCCATCATCCTAATTACACAAAGGCGTCTTCGGCAGATGGCGTAGCCCTGCTGGGCGGGGCAGTCCGTGAGGGACCGTGTAACCCTTCGATGGACGCGGCCTACCGGGCGTTGGCCTGTTGCATGCCCGTGGCCACCGACTCGACCTCGCGGACCCGCTCGCTCAGCACCGATGGGTTCAGCGCTGCGGCATGGTCGCGATACCCTGCCCGCTCGAGCATCGAGGCGAGCTTGCCGCCCTTGAACAGGTCCAGCGCCCAGCGCAGCGGGTCATGCACGGTCGTGGTGTCGAGGTAGAGTCGCTGGTTCTTGGCACGTGGACCATAGTGGTAGTGTGGCGCCTTCTCGAAACAGTCGAAGGTGAGAAGCTCGACCTCCTCCGAGCCAACGTCGCCCAACACGTGGATGGCCACGCCGCGGTCGTTTGCAAGCTCGCGAAACTCGATTCCGAACCGCACCGCACCCGCCTCGACGATGACCTCGCCGCGATCGTGCTTGACCGTCCTGCGGCCCTCGCGCGACATCTTTCGGGCGGTCGAGCCCAACTCCGACAGGGTCGGGCCAAGATCTGCCGACCGCGCTTGCTCGGCAAGATCGTCGTATCCCGCTCTGCTGATCATCTCGGGCAGCCGCTCACTGAGCTGCGTGAGCGTCCACTCGAGGGGGTCGCCCTCGGTCGTCTTGTCCAGCATCAGCCGCTCATTGCGCTTCTCCGGCCCGTAGTGGTAGTGGGGTTGGTGGTCGAAGCAGTCGAATCTCAGCAGCTCGACCTCTGCGCCATTAGTCTCGCCCAGCGCGTGGATGCATAAGCCCTGGTCCGACATTAGGTCGCGATACTCCAGCCCAAACCTGATGGCTCCATGTCCAACTATGACGTCTCCTCGTTCGCTCACGGTGACTCCTCCTCGAATGCTTAGCATGGTGCTCCGAACCCTTTGGGCCATCCTTCTGGCCCCGGTCCCCGCCTACACTCCCCAAGGTTTCCACCAGCCTGTTTGGCCGTCGCACCAGCGTCGAAGGTCCCACGTCCGGCCTGCTGCTGGGAAGGGGAGCACACGGATTATATCCAGCGCGCCCGCCAGCGTAAACCCTCGCCCTCGTCGTCCGGTGTCTACCCTGGTGTTCACAAGAAAGACGGGGAGCCACCCGCGTCTGTGGCGATTCTGGACAAACTCGTTCTCGTGTCGCAGAATGGCGCCAATCGACCCAGCGGAAGCCGACCATTGATTGAGGAGGGAAGACGTGCGACTGGAAGGCAAAGTGGCGCTTATCAGCGGTGGAGCCAATGGGATGGGCGCCGAAGAGGTCCGGCTGTTCGCCAGGGAAGGCGCCTCGGTCGTAATCGCAGACCTGCTCGAGGACGAGGGTAAGCGGGTCGAGGCCGAGGTCAACGAGTCGGGTGGCAAGGCCGCCTTCGTTCGGACCGATGTCACGGTCGAGGCAGACTGGGAGCGCGTGGTCGGGCAGACGGTCTCGCGCTTCGGAAGGCTCGACATCCTCGTGAACAACGCCGGCATCAGCAGCGGCGCCTTCGAGGATACCCTCGGCACCGAGGGCTGGCAGCGCATCATGGATGTCAACGCCACCGGAGTCTTCCTGGGCACGAAGCATGCGATTCCAGAGATGCAGAAACTGGGAGGCGGCTCCATCGTGAACATCTCTTCGATCATGGGCTTCGTTGGGGGCGAGGGCGGGCACCCGGCCTACCACGCCTCGAAGGGAGCAGTACGGCTCCTCACGAAGGCCATGGCGGTCAAGTACGGGCCGGACGGCATACGCGTGAACTCGGTGCACCCGGGGTTCATGCCGCCGATGCGGTCGGTCCGGCATGCCGACCCGGCGGTGCGGGACGAGCTCGTGCGCCTCACGCCCTTGCGCCGGACAGGCGAGACCATCGAGGTGGCCTACGGCGTGCTGTTCCTGGCGTCGGACGAGGCGTCCTTCGTGACCGGCACAGAGCTCGTCATCGACGGCGGTTTCATCGCCCGCTAGTTTCGCGCGCGCCTCCGAAGCTTGCGCCGGTAACTTGGCAGCCTGCCCAGTATAGCGCCCTCCATCCGAGCTTCAGCCAGCATTCAACCTTGCCCGCGGCTCTCAGGGAATCTGAGAGCCGCTTTGCTTCCAAATCGGTGCCGTATTTCGTGCGTGCCCACGGGGGTTTGACTAACGCTAGGCTTGCCGGTTCGAGGGCGTATGCTACAATCCGCGAGGTCCCGCGGCAAAGGCCGCTAGCTTCAACCGGACCACAGCCTGATACGGCCGCCCGATACCGCCGAAGGAGCCTCAATGCTGCCCATAGCCGAGATCGCCGAGAAGATGGGACTGGACCCGAAGGTCATGATCCCGCAAGGACACTACAAGGCCAAGATCCCACTGGAGGCGATCAAACAGGGCGGCAGCAGAGGCAAGCTGGTGGTGGTCACGGGCATCACGCCTACCCGCGCGGGCGAGGGCAAGACGACGATCACCGTCGGGCTGACCCAGGGGCTGGGAAGGCTGGGCAGACGCGTCGTGGCGACGCTGCGTGAGCCTTCGCTGGGCCCAATTTTTGGCATCAAGGGCGGCGGGACAGGAGGAGACAAGGCCACCGTCGAGCCGCAGGACGAGATCAACGTCCACTTCACGGGAGACGCGCATGCCGTCGGCTCGGCCCACAATCTGCTGGCAGCCCTGACCGACAACGCGGTCCAGCGGCAACAGATCGACGGGCTCGATCCCAGCGGCGTGACGTGGCGGAGAGTCACCGACGTCGAGGACCGGGCCTTGCGCACGATCATCTCCGGACTCGGCGGTTCCGCCAACGCGCCGGTCCGCGAGACCGGCTTCGACATCGTGACGGCGTCAGAGGTTATGGCCCTGCTCGCGCTGTCGTCCGGTCTCGAGGACCTCCGCGCCAGGCTGTCTCGGATCGTCGTTGGATTCACCAACGAGGCGAAGCCGGTCACGGCTGCGGACGTCGGAGCCGTGGGCTCGATGATGTCACTGCTCAGGTACGCCATTCAGCCCAATCTGGTACAGACGTCCGAAGGGCAGCCGGTGATGGTCCACACAGGCCCGTTCGGAAACATCGCCCACGGATGCAGCTCCGTCGTTGCCGACCGTCTTGCCCTCGGGTACGCCGATTACGTGCTCACGGAGGCAGGGTTCGGCGCAGACCTGGGGTTCGAAAAGTTCATGCACATCAAGGCGCGGTTCAACGACCTGGAGCCCCGTGCCGCGGTGCTGGTCGCCTCGGTGCGCGCGCTGAAGTCCCACGGCGGGGTCCGAGTCCGAGAGCTGGACTCACCGAACGAAGACGCCGTTCGTAAGGGTATGCCGAATCTGGAGCACCTGATTGGCGTCGTCCGGTCCTTTGGGCTGCCGGTCGTCGTCGCGATCAACCGATTCCCCACCGACACCAAAGGCGAGATGGCCATCGTGAAGCGAGGGGCCGAGGCTGCTTGCGCCCATGCGGCGGTCGAGACCCGCGTGTTCGCCGAGGGCGGCGCTGGAGGGGTCGACCTCGCCGAGGCGCTGATCGACGCGACCAAGGGTGACACGCCCAAAATTAGCTACCTCTATCCCGAAGAGGCATCCACCGAGGAAAAGGTCCTGGCGCTGGCGCAAAA
>JADFIF010000107.1 GCA_022566795.1 Chloroflexota bacterium | reverse complement strand
GCTGCCATGCCGCAATCCCGACCACCGCCAATCCGGCCAACCGCAGGAACGACCGTCGCTCCGCCCAGAATGCGAGAGGCCGGCCACGCGTGTGGTACAGCGAGTGCCAGACCAGGATAGGCGCGAGAGCCACGCCAACGTAGATGTGCCAGCTGACGCCGCTGAACCAGACGAAGGTGAACGGACCGACAAGGGACCACGAAAACCCCAGGGCAAGCGTGCCCAGCAGGGCGGCGGCGAGCACCAGTGAGACCGTACGGGGGGCTACCCGCCGTCGCCAGCGCAGCGAGAAGGCTACGTTGGCCCCTTTCCAAATGAGCAGAACGAGGATTCCATATCCCGCCACACGGTGAACCTGAATGAAGACGGCCGCACCCGGGGAGCCCGACATCAGCCCGCCCAGGCCGCTCGCCAGTTCCGCGGTGATGAACGCTAGAAGGAGGGTGTTGGCCCAGGGGAATTTCATGGGCGCCCAGTCCTAGGTTGCGCTAGCGCAGGATGACGGCTCCGGAGGTCCCATCCACCGTCACCACCTGGCCGTCGGAGATCGTGGACGTGGCGTACCTCACTCCAACCACGGCGGGCAGACCGTACTCCCGCGCGACGATTGCCGTGTGGGACAGGACGCCACCCGAGTCGGAGACCAGAGCGGCGACCGTCCCGAACAGCGGCGTCCACGTGGGGCTGGTGCTGGTGCAGACCAGAACATCGCCGGCCTTGACTTTGCCAAAGTCGTCGGGCGAGCGCACCACTACGGCCGGACCGGTCGCGGTGCCCTTCGAGCCCGCCACGCCTCTGAGCACGCTGGCGCCGGCTTCAAGTCCGTCCATCTGCAACGGCCCCATCATGCGGTGAAACTCAGGTTGAGCGCCCGCGGCGCCATCGGAAGGCGCTGTGCCCAGGAATCGAGGCGGTATCACCTTCGAGAAGCGATCCCGCTCCGCCCGGCGGCCTTCGACCCTACTCATAAGGTCGCAGGCGGCGCTGCCCTCCATCGCTGTTTTCAACTCTGCCAGGGTAATGTAGAAGACATCGTCGGGGTTGTCGAGGACGCCCTTGGCGACCAGACGGCTGCCCATCTCAACGATGAGAATCCTTATCGTCGCCATCGTACCCTGGTCGATGTAGAAAGCGTGGTCCTCTTTTAGCGGCCACAGCTCACGAGCACGCTCGTAGGCCGTCAGAAACTGGAACCGTTGCACATCCTGTGCCTTGTCGAGGACGCGCCCCAGCATCTGGTCGGCCTGCTTACGCAGCGCAGTCATCTCAGACTTCACGTCCTTTGGGGGAGTCGACGCGTAGCTTCGCAGATTGAGCATGAGGAACGACTGGTCCTCTATCCATGAGGGGAACACGTAGTCGAAGCCCGTTGGCCGGTAACCGTAGACGGCCAGGAAGTGATCGATCTTTGCAACGAACTCCCTGCCCTCGACGCTCTCCAGCAGCCTGTCGGTAACGGCCTCCACAGGTCCATCCTTCTGCAGAGCTCTCAGCACCGCCGGAACGTCCCTGGCCTGCTTCGCAAGGTTCTGAATGGCGAGGTCGACCTCGGTGGTCTTGTTGTCGACGCCCTGGAACAGCAGATAGGGCTCTTCATCCGGAACCTTCCCCATGATCTCACGATAGAGGTCAGCGGTCTGCTCCACGGCCACCGTGAGCGGGAACACGATCATCGAGTGGATGTACCAGTGGTGGGCGTTGATCTCCATGAACTCGTCCAGGAGCTCGCGGATGCGCTCGTCGGACGCGTTCTGCAGGTCGATGCCGCGCATGTAGCGCAGGTTCTGCTCCAGCGCCGGCAAGAACTCGGAGTCCCAGCGGCGGCGCGTGTTGTCGATCGCCCGCTCGGTGGTCAGGCGCTGCGCTTCGCGCTCGGCGGCAGAGAGGGTGTCGGGCGCGTTGGCCGAGTAGGAGTAGCCGTTGATGCGTTTGCGCGGGCCTCGCCCGGGGCGTTTGAGCTCCTGTGCGCCCTTCGACGACCCCCGCCCCATGCTCTCTTCCGAGATGGACACGGACATGGGAGAGGCCGGTAGAGGGCTATGAATGTCGTCCCAGCGCCACAGCGACGACGCCTCTTCTTCGGAGTCCCACGTGACGGGAAAATCGTCGGGGATGGGGAGTGTCCTGCCGCCTTGTTCAGTGCTGTCGTCTGGCATAATGCTCCGGCTGCCTGTGGCCGTTTGAAAGGCCCGCCTGCTACGGGGTGATGGGCCGGCTGATTGCGCCTATTCGGACGTCTTCATGACCTCGACGAGCTCTTCGACCGCCGCGGCCGACTGTTTAAGAGCCGCCGCCTCTTCCGCGGTCAGCTCGAACTCGATGACTTCTTCGATTCCGCCGGCCCCGAGCTTGACCGGCACGCCGACGTAGATTCCATCGAGCCCATACTCTCCTTCGAGGTAGGCCGTGCATGGCAGGATCTGCTTTGTGTCGAGCAGGACCGCCTCGACCATCTGGGCGATCGAAGCCGACGGCGCGTAGTAGGCGCTCCCGGTCTTGAGCAAGCCGATGATCTCCGCTCCGCCGTCGCGGGTCCGCTGCAAGATCTCGTCGAGTCGCTGCTTCGAAAGCAGCCTCGAAACCGGCACGCCCCCGACGGTGGTGCCGCCCACGATCGGGACCATCGTGTCGCCGTGGCCACCCAGTACGAAGGCGGACACGGCCTCGACGGAGACGTCAAGCTCCCGGGCCAAAAAGGTCCTGAACCTGGCGGTGTCGAGGATTCCAGCCATGCCGAAGACCCGGCTCTTGGGGAAGCCACTGACCTGGAAGGCACGCTGCGCCATGGCGTCGAGTGGATTGGTGACGATTAGAAGAATGCAGTTCGGAGAGCGTTTGACCGTCTCCTCGACCACGCTCGTCACTATCTTCATGTTAGTCAGCAGCAGGTCGTCTCTGCTCATGCCAGGCCGGCGCGGGATGCCCGAGGTGACCACGACGATGTCAGAGCCTTCGGTCTCCTCGTAGCCGTTGGTCCCGATGACCGAGGCGTCGGTCCCGAGCACGGGACCGGACTCCAGCATGTCCAGCGCCTTGCCCTGGGGCAGGCCCTCGACGATGTCGACCAGAACGACATCTGCATACCCGCGGTCGAAGATCCGCTGGGCGGTGGTGGCGCCAACGTTCCCGGCGCCCACGATCGTGACCTTACTTCGCATTAGGCTCTGTCCTCTCCCGCTCGATAATCCAGCCTATACCCTCGGACTCCTCGACCGTAAGGCCGTGCACACGCCCCACCGCCTGAACTTGTTAGACAGCGTGGTCGGAGGCCTCTTAATACCTATCGGGCACATTGGGAAGGATTATGTGACTGTTAATTGCTAAGCGGTCACGCCTTCAGGATGTCCCTATGCCTGCGATCTTGGCGCGACCTCTGTCCAAAGCCTCCCTCACCTTGTGGGCGAGGACTGAGGGAGTGAAGGGCTTCTGCATGAAGGCCCCGCTGTCCTCTAGGACATTGCGGCGAACCCCGGCGTCGTCGGTGTAGCCGGAGGTGTAAAGCACCGCCGCCTCAGGATGTGAGTCCCTGATGGGCCTGACCAGCTCGCGACCGCCCATCAGGGGCATAACCACGTCGGTGAGCACAAGGTCTATAGTCTCGCATGCCGAGTTTTCGGCCAGCCTAACAGCCTCGACGCCGTTGGCGGCCTCTAGCACGTTGTATCCCTGGGCGCGTAGAACCTCGGCGGCGGCCTCTCGCACCAACGGCTCGTCCTCCACAAGCAGGACTGTCTCGCTGCCGGTCGGAAGATAGCCCGACTCGTCTCGCAGAGGCAGGCTGTCGGCGCTCTCCTCCACCCTAGGCAGGTAGATGCGAAAGGTGGTGCCCTGCCCAGGCTGGCTGTCGACGGTGATGCTGCCCTCGCTCTGGGTCACTATGCCGTAGCAGGTCGATAGCCCGAGGCCCGTGCCCTTCCCCACATCCTTGGTCGTGAAGAATGGCTCGAAGATTCGCGCTTTAACCTCCTCCGACATGCCGACGCCCGTGTCGGAGACGGTGACCAAAACATAATCAGCGGCTACCAGCGGCGGGTGCCGCCTGGCGGAGGCAGCGTCTAGGGTGACGTTGGAGGTCTGAATGATCAGCTTGCCTCCGTCGGGCATGGCATCCCTGCCGTTGATGACCAAGTTGATGAGCATCTGCTCCATCTGGCCAGGGTCGACTTTGACCAGCCATGAGTCGTGGGACAGCAGCGTGACCAGCTCGACGTCCTCGCCTATCAGTCGCCGGTTCATGCGGTCGATCTCGACGATGACGTCGTTGAGATCGACCACCCGAGGCTCGATGATCTGCTGGCGCGAGAAGGCCAGAAGCTGTGCCGTAAGCTGTGCGGAGCGCTCGGCCGCTTTGCGGACCTCTCGCAGATACGTGTCTGCCGAGCCATCGGACGCCTGGCTCATGATCAACAGGTCAGTGTAGCTCAGTATGGCCGTGAGCATGTTGTTGAAGTCGTGAGCGATGCCTCCGGCTAGCTGACCGACCGCCTCCATCCTCTGGGCCTGGAGTAGCTGCCTCTCTAGGTGCCGACGCCCGGTGATATCCCGAGTGACTCCCTGGATCGCGACAGGGCGACCGTCGTGGTCGCGCACGAGAGATACGTTGATCTCGGTCCAGACGGTCGAGCCGTCCTTGCAGGTCACCTCCAGCTCCATAGTTCGGGCTGCGTATTGATCCTGCTCTCCATCCGTATCCGCGGCGAGCCCTTCCGACAGCGCCTGTCTTGCGACCTCCAGTGAGGCCGGAGTCAGCGTCTCTTCCAGCGTCTCTCTCATCGCCTCCTCGACGGTGACCCCCCTCAGGCGCTCGATAGACGGGCTGATGTAGGTCAGGGTCAGATCTAGATCTCTCGTCCAGATCACGTCGGTCGAGTTCTCGGCGAGCAGGCGGTAGCGCTTCTCGCTGTCTATCAGAGCTTCTTCCGCGCGCCTTCGCTGGGCATACAGTTGAGAGTTGGCGAAGGCACCGGCTGCCTGGGCGGCGATTCGTTCGGCCGTGCCGAGGAGCGCCTCCGTGTAGGCGTTCGTAGCCTTTGCGCGAAGCACAAGGACCGCAATGTCGGAGCCCTGGAAGGTCACCGGCACACCCATGGTGGAGCGCAGGCCGACCTCGAGGCCCTTTCTCAGGCTGGGGAAGCGGTCCGCCATGTCCTCACATGTATCATCCTGGACGATGATCCCAGCGCCCTGGCGGGCAACCGCCCCGGCGACGGTTTCGTCGATCCCGTGGGGTTCTGCTCGATAGCCTTCGTCCAAGCTGACGCCGGTTACAAACAGGTCCGTCGCAGAGGAGCGTTCGGAATCTATCAACGTCATCACCATTCGGTCGAAGGGGATGACTCTGCCGACTTGTTCGGCAAAGGGCTCGTACACGGAGCTGAAATCCAACGACGAGCTGATGATGCGGCCGATTTCGGCCAAGACCTGTCGCTCCTCGGCTTCGCGCCTTCGCTCCGCATACAGCTGGGAGTTGGCGACGGCACCAGCGATCTGGGAGGCCACCTGCTCGGCCAGGATCACGTCCGTTTCCCCGTAGGCATCTGCCTTGGTCGACTGGAGCTGCAGCATTCCGATCGCCAGGTCCTTGGATATGAGCGGGGCAGCGAGGAAGGAGCGAATGCCGGCGTCGAAAACCGGAAGCAACCCCGGGAACCGGGTGGCCAGCTCGTCTCTGTCCTCTGTCTGTATCAGCACTGTCGAACGCTTGCGGATCACCTCCTCGGCCTGGGTGCCTGGCAGCGGTGTTATGGCCCCCCGGGGTCTCCCTGGGACGTCGATGCCCTGCTGGTATGCGTCGGCCAAAGTGCTGCCCTCGAGATCTACCGTGATGATCGTCGTCCTGTCAAAGGGGATGAGTTCGGCCACCCGGACAGCGAATTGTTGATATACAACGCCGATGTCCAGCGATGAACTGACAATCCGTCCAATCTCGGCCAGGACCTCTCGCTCCTTGGCTTCGCGCTGCAGCGCCGCATACAGCCGAGCGTTGGAAATGGCGCCCGATATCTGCGCCCCGATCTGCTCCGCCAGGCGGATGTCCCGGTCCGCATAGGCATTTGGACTCACCGATTGCAGGTGCAAGACACCGGTGATCTCGTTTGATATCAGCGGAACGGCGAGGGACGAACGGAGGCCGGCGTCGAACCCGGCCGCAAGCCCCGGGAATGATCGAGCCAGTACGTCCCGGTCCTCCATGGGAATGATAACGGAGGACCCGAGGCTGACGACATGTCCAGTGACGGTCCCAGCCAGCGGGACCACGTGACCCCTACTCCGGGATTCTACGGCGACTCCCGTCACATACAGGTTCTGCGAGGTACTCTGTTCGAGGTCCGTCGCGCTGATTGCCATACGGTCGAACGGGATCAGCCCGCCGACCAGATCGGTGAATCGCCGGTAGACCTGCTCGAGATCCAGCGAAGAAGTGACGACCCGGCCGATCTCAGCGAGGGTTTCGCGCTCATTGGCCTCGCGCTCTAGTCGGGCGTGTAGCTGGGAGTTGGCGACAGCGCCGGCGATTTGGGCTGCGACTCGCTCCGCCGAGGACACCAGGGCCGGAGTGTAGAGATCGGGCGCGAAAGCCCTGAGGGCCAGGAAACCCACCACCTGGTTCTCCGCAATCAATG
Source organism: Chloroflexota bacterium (assembly GCA_022566795.1). Classification (GTDB taxonomy): domain Bacteria; phylum Chloroflexota; class Dehalococcoidia; order Lucifugimonadales; genus JADFIF01. The sequence goes on along the minus strand of JADFIF010000107.1, from coordinate 4,213 downwards.
GGACCTGCAGCATCGACCTGAAACCCGCGGCCAAGGCGTCGTGTAGGCCTGAAAACTCCTTCATTAGAGCATCGGCATTGGTTTCGTCCAGGACGAGGGAGGAACGGTCGCGTATAACACGCTCAGAGGACGAGCCGGACCCCGACAGCCTGACGGTTACTCCACGGGTCAAGCCGGGCACTTCGGCTCCGGCGACGTAGGCTGCCGTGGCAACTCCCTCGTTCGGCTCGACTATCCATATGGCCACCCTGTCGAAGGGTACGAGCTTCTTGAACTCTTTGGCGAACCGCTCGTACACCTCTTCCATGTCCAGCGAGCTGATGATCCGCCCGATGTTGGCCAGGGTCTCGCGCTCGTTGGCCTGGACCTGAAGCTGGGCGTGTAGCTGGGAGTTGGAGACAGCGCCGGCGATCTGGCCAGCAACACGCTCCGCGAGCCGCACATCTGTTTCTGTGTAGGCCTTAGGCTTGCATGAGCGGATCAGGAGGACGCCGACCAAGCGGTCCGCTGTAAATAGTGGTACCGCCAGGAAAGACCTTAGGCCCGCCTCGTAGTGAGGAACGAACCCGGGAAATCGGCTTAGCAGCTCGTCTCTGTCGTTGGGCTGAAATAGGAAACTCGACCTGTTGTCGACGGTGTCTTTGATGACGTCAGAGCCGGGCACGTCATCCAGGGAGATGGTTTCACCTACGCTGAGGGCAGCGGTCTCAATGCCGTAAACGTAGGCGGAGGTGACGGTCCATCGATCGGGGTCAACGGCCGCGATGATGATCTGGTCGAAATCTATTAACCTATGAACCTCACCCGCGAACCGCTCGTAGACCTCTTCCATGTCCAGCGAGCTGATGATCCGCCCGATGTTCGCCATCAGACTTTGCTCCGCACCAAGGCGGATGGCTTTTTGCTCGGCCAGCTTGCGTTCGGTGATGTCTCTGCTGTTGACCGATAGCCCAGCGATGACTCCTCCACGCGCGATCGGGGCCACAGCTGCCTCGAATGATCGCTCCCCATGCGTACTGGAGGTATGTCCGATCTCGCAGGTATGTACCTGGGCCGAGTCGACGACCCGCGAGATACATTCCGTCAGGGTCTCTCGATGCTCTTCAGTCAGATAGTCATATATTGACGTGCCGACGACTTGTTCAGCGTCTACCCCTGGAAACGTCCGGTTGATGAACTGGATTCTTCCACCCAGGTCGAGCATCATGAGGTAGTCGGGGGAGTTGGCTGCGACGGCAGACAATGCCGCCTGAGCTTCGGTCAACCGGTCCTCCGCGCGCACGCGCTGGGCGTGCTGATCGTTGGCCCGGTCAGCCAAATCGCGCAGCTGACCCACCACGTAGCCCACCACTGCCTCTGCTCCACTGCCCATGGCTCCGCCCGAGGTGATCCAATCAAGCATCGGTTGATTCGTCGACCAGTTAATTAGCGCCGCGTTGAGTGGAAACGTCAGGAGGCCGGCTGCCAGTCCCGCTCGGGCGCCGAAGAGCCAAGCAGCTGCAAGCACGGGGAGGGTCGCAAGAATTCCCGCGGAGTTACCAACAGCGCCGTCCAGTAGTCCGTAGGCCAGAATGTATATGGCTACGCAACCCAGCACCGCCACGACTTTCATTCTGATGGACCACGAGCGGGAATACCGGAGATCGTCAGACCGCTGACTTATGCTTGTTGGCCAGCCCATCGCTTCACCCATGACTTTCTGTGCTAAGTCCAGCTATGCCGTGTAACTGAAGATACCCGAGTTGAACCACGCTCACACCTGCTGCTCACCCAGATCGGGCTGTCTCGGCTCACCAGGACGTGCTTCCGCAGCAGATCGAAAATCTTCAGAGTCGTCATCGTGCACAACTTTACATTGGTATTGATGCAGAGGCTGGAGTCCCCAGAAAGCGAGACCGGCGGCCGAACGAAGGCGCTCGGACGGAGGTCCACGAACAGCTCCGCTTCTGGAATCGCGCCCTCGCAAGGGTCCGCTGAGTCGACTCCCAGCGACAGCTCCCTCGCGTGCCGGAACCGCGAGGGTGGCCGTAATTATCACGTGGCGTCGACGTACTCCTGCCAGCGCGACTCGACATTCGGGTCCTCGACGGTCGACATCAGGTAGTCGCCGAACTCCTTGCTGGTAGCCCCCGTACTGCGCCCGGTCATCACGATCTTCTTCTCGTACTGGCCGCAGATGTCGAGGGCCTTGTGGAGCTTCCCGCCAGTGTCCTCGAAGCCGATGTGCTCCATCATCATGGCCCCGGCCCTCAGGAGCGAGCTCGGGTCTGCGTACTGCGCCCTGCCCTCCTGGACCATCCTGGGCGCGCTGCCATGGATGGCCTCGAACATGGCGTAGCGCTTGCCGATGTTGGCGCTGCCGGCGGTCCCGACGCCACCCTGTATCTGGGCCGCTTCGTCCGTGAGAATGTCCCCGTACAGGTTGGGCAGGACCAGTACCTCGAACTGCTTCTGACGCGCTGGATTGATTAGGGCCGCCGTCATGAGGTCGATGTACCAGCCATCCCAGTCGATGCCCGGATAGCGCTCCGACACCTTTCTGGCGACGTCGAGGAACTTGCCATCGGTCGTCTTTACGATGTTGGCCTTGGTCACCACCGTGACCTTCGTCTTGCCCGTGCGCTGAGCGTGAGAGAACGCGGCGTCGATGATCCGCTCGGAGCCCTGGGTCGTAATGATCCGGAAGTCCACGCCGAGGTCCTCGGTGACGTTGATCCCCTGACTGCCGACCGCGTACAGGTCCTCTGTGTTCTCGCGGAAGAAGGTCCAGTCGATGCCCTCCTTGGGGAGTCGCACGGGGCGCACGTTGGCGAATAGGTCGAGCTCTTTGCGCATCGACACGTTGGCGCTCTCGATGTTCGGCCAGCCATCGCCCTTCTCCGGCGTGTGCGTCGGCCCTTTCAGCGTGACGTGGCAGTCTTTAATGGCGGCGAGAACGTCGTCGGGGATGGTTTTCATCAGGGCCGCCCGGTTCTCGATGGTCAGTCCGTCGATTACGCGGAACTCGACTCTGCCCGCATCGACCTCAGCTCTAAGAAGATACTCAATGATGCGCTGCGTCTCGGCGCTGATGGTCGGCCCTATGCCGTCGCCGCCGATCATACCGATGATGATCGGCTTTGCGGAGCTGTAGTCGATCCAATCGCCCTCCTGTTTGAGACGCTCGACACGCTCCAGCTGCTGCTCCAGGACTGTACCGAAATGGGCCTTGGCGGCCTCAATGACCTGTCGGTTAGTCACTCCTGGCTCCTTTCATACCTCGGCGCACTTTTCGTCTCAACCCGAGGTCATTGTTGGTTGGGCTACGGTGAAATTATAGCCAGCACGGCATCCTTCGCAACAGTGTCGCCAGGCCTCAGAGGCAGCGAGCTAACGGTGCCGTCAACGGGCGACGGCAGGGTATTCTCCATCTTCATGGCCTCCAGCACCACCACGGGGTCTCCGGCTTTCACCTGCTGCCCCTCCTCAACGGCGTAGCGGAGCAGCACCCCGGGCATCGGAGCCAGTATGCCGCCTTCAGCAGGTGTCACGGCGGCGGGTTGCTCGCGTGATGCGGGCGCCGCCGGTGACGCCGTCGTTGCGTCCGGATACACTACGGTGCCCCGCTGTGGCTGAGCCGGATCGACCTCGACCTGGTAATACGTGCCGCCAACGAAGACGTTGAAGCTTCTGGCCAGCGGACTCTTCGGAGGCGCGTCGCTCAAGCCGGCTGGCGTGGCCGCGGGCTTGGCCGGCGATGCCTCATCGGCACTCTGGGCCTTCATCTCGTCGGGCAGGGGCTCCAACCCGTGCTTTATGCGAAGGAACCGGAGTCCCGTCGTCGGGTAAAGGGCGTAGGTCAAGACATCGTCGGCGTCGGTAGAAATATCCTTGATGGCCTCGCGAGCCTGATCGAGCTCATCGTCGACCTGGTCCGCCGGGCGGCCGGACACGCGCTCGGTACCCCGCTCATAGTCCTTCAACACGATCTCGACGACACCAGGATCAATTTCGGCGGGCGGACTCCCGTAGAGCCCATAGACGTAGTCCTTGACCTGCTCAGAGATCATCTCATACCTGCCGAACAGCACATTAGTGACCGACTGTGATCCCACCATCTGGCTCATCGGCGTCACGAGGGGAGGATAGCCCAGCTCCTTGCGCGTCCTGGGTATCTCTTCGAGGACCTCATTGAGGCGGTCCAACGCATCGGCCTCTCTAAGCTGCGAGATCA
>JADFIF010000106.1 GCA_022566795.1 Chloroflexota bacterium | reverse complement strand
GGTAAGCGAGCAGGTCAAGAAGCTCATCGATCACGACCGCCTCAGTATCGACCTCTTGAGGGCCGGCGAAAGCTCGAGCGAGCTGTACCCATTCGTCGCGGTGGGCCTCGATGCGGTCGATAGGGGTTTAGCGATGCCTCTAGCGTCTCCGGTCGGCGAGGTGGTGCGCACGGGAAAGCCCATACTGAGGGGTGACCTTCTCCGAGATGGCACCTACCCCATCGAGGCCGAATTCGCCAGGACCACGGGGATTCGATCGGCGATGTTCGTTCCCTTGACGTCGAGGGGCCGCGTCATCGGATGCCTAACGTTCAGCAGCGTTCAGGCCGGCAACTACGATGAGCAAGCTCTTGACACGGCGCAAACCATCGCCGATCACCTTGCGGTGATCGTGGAGCATGCCCAGCTTTACGAGGAGACGAAACGCGCCGAGGAACAGCTAAGAGCCATCAACGAAGTGGCCGTCAGCACGAGCTCGGTCCTCCACCTTGACGATCTGCTTCCATACGTCACGGGGCTGCTTCATGACACCTTCGGTTGGGATGTGGTCAACGTGCTCCTGACCGACGACAAGAACGAAAATGTGGTGCTGAGGGCAACGCTTGGACAACGCGATGAGGCTGTGGCGCCCGGGTTTAAAGTAGACCTCGGGACGCAAGGCATCATAAGCTGGGTTGCCAAGACAGGGGAGCCGTTGCTGGCCAACGACGTCAGCAAGGAGCCCCGTTACCATCTGAATGAAGCCCGGCCGCACATCAAGGCTGAGCTTGCGGTCGCCATCAAGCAAGAAGACGACGTGCTTGGGGTTTTAGACATCGAAAGCGAGCGCCTATACGCCTTCGACAGGACGGACGTCTCCACCGCCCAGTCCCTGGCCAATCAGCTTGCTGTAGCCATTGAGAACGCCCGCCTCTTCGAGTTGGCTCGCGACCTGGCCGTGCTGGAGGAGCGCAACAGAATGGCGCGCGAGATTCACGACACCATGGCCCAGGGTTTCACGGGCATCGTGCTTCAGCTTGAGGCGGCAGAGCAGGCGTTTGAAAAAACGCCCGGTGAGATTCCCGACCATCTGGGTCGGGCCAAAGACCTCGCCCGCACATGCTTGCAAGAGGCTCGTCGCTCCGTCTGGAACCTACTTCCGAGAGCATTGGAGGAGCGCCCTCTTAGCGAGGCTCTAGAGAAGGAGGTCGCCCAGTGGGCCAATGACGGCCCGGAAACGGCCCACTTCAGCCTCTCCGGGGCTAGCAGAGAGCTGGATGCCAATATCCAGGCCGCGCTTCTGCGAATCTGCCAGGAGTCGCTCACGAACATCCGCAAGCACGCGGGCGCCTCGCAGGCAACAGTCCAGGTGACCTACCTGCCCTCAAGCGTCAGACTCGAGATTAGGGACGACGGCGTTGGCTTCGACGCTGACGCGAAATCCCAGGATGGCATGCAGGGCGGATTCGGCCTCCTGGGCATGGAGCAGCGCGCTCGGCTGATCCGCGGAAAGCTGGAAGTCAAAACGAAACCGGGGCATGGGACAACGATATCGGTTGAAGTGCCGACGGGGTAACGTCCCCAACCGCATAGGGAGCCACGCCACATGGACCGGATAAGGATATTGGTTGTTGATGACCACACGGTCGTGAGAGACGGCCTGTCCACAATGCTGGGCAGGCATGAGGAGTTCACGGTCGTCGGCGAGGCGACCGACGGCCTCGAGGCGATCGACGGAATACGACGCCTTCGGCCGGATGTGACCCTCATGGACCTGCGGATGCCAAACGTCGACGGAGTGGAGGCGATGCGCCGCGTCCGCGCCGAAGACCCCGACGCCAAGTTTATCGTGCTGACCACCTTCGATACCGACGAATACATCTTCGACGCCATCGAGGCGGGGGCCAAGGGCTATCTACTGAAGGACGCGTCCAGGGAGGATCTGTTCCAGGCGATCCGCGCTGTCCACCGTGGGGAATCCCTGATTCAGCCCGGCGTCGCCTCCAGGGTCCTCGACCGGCTGGTGGAGCTCTCACGGCAGAGCGCCGGGTCGCCCTCCCGCGAGATACTGTCGGGCAGAGAAGTTGAGGTGATCCAGCTCATGGCCAACGGCGAGGCCAACAAAGGGATAGCCGCATCGCTCTCCATCAGTGAGAGCACCGTGAAGACGCATATCGCGAACATCTTCTCGAAGCTCGACGTCAAACACCGGACAGAGGCTGTGACTCAGGCGCTGCAGAGAGGCATCATCAAGCTGTAACCGGCTCTCGCGAAGTACTAGACCCGGTCCCCTAAGAGGCTGACTTCCGAGGTCAGCCTCTTTGCTTTAGCCTTTCAACCGTTCTGCCGATTACGCAGGCCACAGAACCCCTTATCGTGGGAGCAGAGCTTGAGTATGTGTTCAAATAGCCCGAGGTGAGAGCGATGATGTGGCTTAAGGCGTGCCCCCGCTGCAAATGGGGCGATATGTATCGCGACGAAGACGATCTACGGCACTGTATGCAGTGCGGATTTATCCAGGACTCCCGTTATGGAGCGGCAGCCGATGTAGAGCTGGCCAGGCTGTTGGGCGAGGACACCGCCGATAAGGCGGGTCGCCTCTCCCGCGTCGCCGTCTAGCACACTGATGAAGGATGGGGAGCGGTGGGTCGAGCTGGGCGGGCAGCAAGGACGAGCATGGTCGCCGAGGCACGCCAGAGGATGATGAGGTGAGGTTGTGGGGATAAGGGTCCTACTGGTAGACGGTAGCCCAACCGTAATCGACGGTCTGCGGAGCATCCTCCAGGGTTGCCCCGAGATAGAGGTCGTTGGAGAGGAGACCAACGGCGCCGACGCGGTGGATAAGGCCATTGAGCTTCGCCCTGATGTCGTGCTGATAGATGCGCAGGTCCCAGGGATCGGCGGCGTAGAGGCCAGCCGTCGGATCAAAGAGGCCCTGCCGGGCGCCAAGATCTTGTTCATGGCCGTTCACCCTGACCTGGTCGAAGCTGCAATCGGCGCCGGGGTAGACTGCTGCCTAGCCAAGGACTGCAGCCGCCATGAGTTCATCGGAGCGGTGCGCAAGCTGGGAAACGGAGGCCCAAACTCAGCCTCCCGCTAGGGCTGCCGGCCCCGTCGCTGTAGCTTGCCATAGGACAGGCAGCGGAGCCACTTCGTGGGGTTGACCCCGTCTGTTCGGGATGGTATCAATGGCTGAGCGCGGAGTTCCCGTTGCTCTTATTCGTCTTCGTCCCGGGCGGTCAATCATGGAAACGATACGCGTCCTGATAGTCGATGACCACGCCGTCGTTCGTGATGGTTTGTCCACGATGTTCGGGAGAGAGCAGGACTTCGTCGTCGTTGGCGAGGCCTCCGATGGGCTGGACGCCGTCGAGAAGGCCGGCCAATCCCACCCGGACGTCATCTTGATGGACCTTCGCATGCCGGTGATGAACGGCGTAGAAGCGATGCGCCGGATACACGCAGCGGACCCTGATGCCCGGCTCCTGGTTTTGACGACGTTCGATAGCGACGAGTACATCTTCGACGCCATCGAGGCCGGGGCACGGGGCTATCTGTTGAAGGATGCGTCCAGAGAGGAACTCTTCGAGGCGGTCAGGGCGGCGCACCGGGGAGAGTCTCTCATAGAACCAGCCGTGGCCGCCAAGGTACTGGAGCGTCTGGCCCGGCTGTCCCACGAGAGGCCGCTAGGCGCCTCACCAACAGCGCGGCAGCTCGGAGGGTCCGCATCCGAGGGCAGCGCACCCGAGGGCACAGTCACGATTCTCTTCACGGACGTTACAGGCTCGGCCGCCATGACAGAGCGACTCGGGGACGCCCGCGCGCAAGACGTGCTTCAAGATCACAACTCCATCGTCCGGAGACAGGTCGCGGACTATGGCGGCTTTGAAGTGAAGTCCCAGGGCGACGGTTTCATGGTGGCGTTCTCCAGCGCCCGAAGGGGCCTTCAGTGCGCCATCGCGATTCAAAGAGCCCTCGCCGTGTACAACCGCGAGCACTCAGACGAACCTGTAAAGGTGCGCATCGGGCTTCACACCGGTGAAGCCATCAGAGACCATGAGGACTTCTTCGGGAAGAACGTCATCCTGGCATCTCGGATTTCTGCGCTGGCTTCAGGTGAAGAGATCCTGGTGTCATCGCTGCTGAAGGCGCTCGTTGAAAGCAGCGGTGAGTTCGAGTTTGGCGAGCCGCGCCTAGTTGCGCTGAGGGGGCTAGCCGGCTCGCACCAGGTATTCGACGTGAGGTGGCGCGACGACGGCGCGTAGCGAGCGGCGAACCGCGTTCGGGAGGGCCTCGTCCAATCATCCCCATGGCTGTTCTGGACACCGCACGGCACGCCGCAGCGTCGCGCCCGCGCCTTTGCTTGCCAAGCTTGACCTGGTCGGGCACCGGTCCATATTCGGTAGTGTCGGCAAACCCTGGGGTGGTCGTCGTTAGCCCAGTTTGGCGTAACCCGCCCCAAAGGGCCTAAGCGTCGCGGAGTGACTCCTGCCAGAAGGCGACCGCTCCCTTGAGCCCGACGTCGTCTCCGCCTGCGGCACGGAGGACCTTTGCTCTTGACGCAGGGCATCTGGAGCCGCACCGCTTGAGCATTTCTCGAACCGGCCCCAGCAGTAGCTCGCCGGACTGCGACATTCCGCCGCCGATGACGACGGCCTCCGGCGAGAAGCAGTGGACCGCGTTGTAGACGCCGATAGCGAAGTCGGTCGCCACGACGAAGAAATGATCTCGGGCCTCAGGGTCGCCTGCCGACGCCTTGGCTCCGACAGCCGCCGCGTCCTCCCCGGCCCGCCGGCCGAGGGCGGTCCCGGAGCCCAGGCTCTCTACAGTGTCGTATGTGGCGCGGTCGATGATCGTATGACCGACCTCGGCCAGCGAAATCCCCGCCCTAAGCAGGCGGCCGCCTACTATCACTCCAGCGCCGACTCCGGTGCTGGACGTCATGTAGAGCATGTCGTCGACGCCCTTGCCCGCGCCGAATCGGTGCTCGCCCAACGCAGCCAGGTCGGCATCGTTGGCCACCAGGGTTCGCAGGCCCAGGTCATTCGTAAGGCCGGCCGCGTCCAGCCGCTTGTTCCACCGAGGAAGGTTCGGCAGGCGGAGGGCTGCGCCACGCCGGTAGTCCACCGGACCCGGGACGCCGACCACCGCTCCGCGGACGGCGTCGGCGGCGCCCAGACCCTCGCGCATCAGACGTACCAGCGCATCTGGGTCCTCTCGCGGCGTCTGGGTGGCCTTTCTCCATAAGATCGAGCCATCGAGGGCGATCACTGCCACTCGCAGCCGAGTGCCGCCAAGGTCGCAAGCCAGTATCGTATCGTCCAACAAACCCACCTCGCTAGTTTCCGCTTGCGCCGTCTCAGCGGGAACCCCGGGTCCTCAGCTCTTACAGCCGGAACAGCTGCGTGGACCGATGAGTCCGAACGTCGCAAGGTTAGGCCTCAATGGAACGCAATACTATCACGAGCGGCCATGGCCAAAGCAGCTAAGAGGCTATCTCAAAATCCTGTCTGGGAGTTCAGATCCCGACAAGTCGGGACTGGCAAGGGGTCTGGGGAGCCTGCCCTGAGCCTGTCGAAGGGATGTGCCCCCCAGGAGCCAAGACCCTGAGGGTGGGTGGGAACACGGCATTTGCCTTTCTGAGATATTTTCTAAGCCGCAAGAAGATCCACTCGCTACCCGCATCCGCAGCCGCTATTCATTCTGAACTCAGGCTAAGACACGGTCCATTGAGGAGCTGGGCGCTGTCGACTCCTCTTTGTATTCAACACCGTTGCTGAACCTGCGCGGGCTGGGACCGTGGATCGGTCTCCACGACAGAAAAAGAGGTGGCCCCGGACCTCCGGGGCCACCTCTCGACTATGCTTTGCCTTGGTTGAGGCTAGTCGGCGTTTTGGGGTACTGGGTCGTTGGCCAGGCGGATGTTGATGAGGGGCTCGGAGGCATCCTGCTCCAGCCAGTGGGCCGGTGTGACCTGTGCTACCCCCGGCATCGTCAACAGCACCTCGTTGATGGCGATGGGCGCCTTGAGGCCCACCCAGATGTCTACCCCGTCCTCGAATCCCCCGACCAGCTTCAGCAACCGGAAGCCCGCCTTCTGACGCAGCGCCTCGACGAACTGGATTACCTGCCGAAAGGAGTCGGTGGCGTCGACCCGCAGCTTCACCGTGCCCTCGTAGACCTCTCCGATGCCCCCGCTCCGCGGAGCGTCTTCGTCGGGTCCAGCCTCGTCTACGCTGGACGCGATCTCCTCCACACGGCTCTCCACGATTGACACGGGCTCTGCCGCAACTGCCTCCGGCTCATCCCGGACGAAGGGCTCCGGCTGCACCACGGGCTCGGGCTCTGGCCGCGCCGGCTCTTCGGCTACGGTCTCGTGCTCCACACTGTCGCCCCTCTGGATCCACCCGGTGTTGCCCCACGTCTTGCTCTGCTCCCACAGCGGGTCTTCCAGCGACTGGGCAGCGTCGGACAGCGCGTCCTGCAGCACCCTCATTACCTCTTGCCGAACGTGGTGTGTCAGCCTGGACATTACCCGCGCCGCGATGGCGTCCTGGATGTCGGCGGAACCCGCCTCGAACTCCGCCATGATGCGCCCGATGCGCTCCTGGTCGTACAGCAGCGGCTGCTTCGTTGCCTTGTGCTCCAGCTGCTGGCGCAGAAGGGCTTTGCACTGCACGACCATCTGACCCACCATCGCCGTGAAGGTGTCGTGGCTCAGCCCTCTATCGCTGGCCTTTGTGTCGACGGCCATCGGCGCGACTTCCCCCAGTTGATGGCTCTTCCCGTTGATCATGCTGTCCTCCCCTGGTGTGTTCGTTATCGAGCTCTCTTCAGCACGCCCTCGAGCCGCTCCCTGACCACCAGTTTGCGGCAGGCCGACTCCAGGACCTCGTGCACTCCCCGCTCCGATACGCCCATGCGCTCCTCGATCGCCTCCAGCGGCACCCCCTCGGAGACGTTGGCCAGGGCAAGTCTCTCCCGCTGACTCAACACCGGCGTCAGCGCCTCGAGACCTCGTGCCTTTGGCGCCTCCGACAGGGTTACCAGCGCGTATCGCGCCGCCCCACGGTAGAGCATCATCGTGCGGGAGGCGCTGAGCCTCCCCTCCTGAGCGTCTGTGACCCGATCGACCCACTGGTCCGGGGTCAGTGTCCTATCGACGCACGCCACCAGCCCGTGGCTCAAGGCCTCTATGGCAGCCTGCTCTCCTACTGCGTCCACCACCCCTACGATCCGCAGGTCCGGCGACTGCAGCAGCAGACGGTGGGCCATCTCTTCCCACCCCTCGGCGGTAAGGGAGCACAGAACTACTGTCCGCGGCTCAAGCTCTCCCAGCACGTCCTCTTCACCCAGCGCCGCTTCGGGCGAGCTGTACTCCCCTACAACCGCGAAGCCCTCTCCCTCCAGAACCGCGCGCAGGCCGCTTCGGAATATCGCCTGCTCTTCGACTAGCACGACCGGGCCGCGGAGGGACTGGGGCATCGCTTCTTGGTCGCTCACCGGACTCTCTGCCACCCTTACCCTAGATCGCCAGCCAGCCCAGCCTGACGGCTGTCACCACGGCGTGGGTCCGGTCCGACGCCCGTAGCTTTGTCATGATGCACGTCAGGTGGTTCTTCACTGTCCGCTCCCGGATGATCAGGTGGTCACCTATGATCTTGTTGGAGTATCCCTCGGCCACCAGCGACAGCACCTGCAGCTCCCTATCGGTCAAGGGCTCGGCGTTGACGCGCTCCCTTGCCGGAGCCTCTCGCGGACGCACCACGATGGCCCCGTTGATGTGCAGCACGCTCAGCAGCGACTCCATCACCTGTCCTCCGGGCGCGTTCAAGGTCTGGGTCGTCGTTACCATCTCTGTCCTCCCCTTTGCTGGGACTATCGTACCTGGTACTTATTGCCTCCCCAGACAAGATGAGGACACTCCCTGTAAAGATGCGTCGAAGTTCCACGCGGTGGCCGAGAGCCAGTCGCGTGGGCTGTGCCCATACCTGCGACCGGTCCGATGGGCGCGTCATGCGGGGAACGGAAGAAGGAGAACGGAGGAGAGGGCGAGTGCGGTGGCGCTAGTGCTTGCCTCGGACACCCGCCTTGCCGGCGAGTTGGATGTCGGTCTCTTCGCCGGCCAGGGGTGTGAAGTCGTACTGGATGGCCCAGCGCGCCTCGGGATCGGGGGTGGGCGCCTGATGGGGAAAGTCGCCTGCCAGCCGCGCGCCGCCTCCGGGCACGTTGTTGAGTGTAATGCTGCCGCCAAGGGCTCCGAGGCGCTCCTCGAGACCGAGAAGGCCTACGTGGCCCTCCTTGCGGCGGTCCACAACGCGCTTCGCGTCAATACCCTCGCCGTTGTCGACCACATCGAGGACGACGTTCTCCGGGCCATACTCGACGGTAACCCGAGCCGAAGTTGCCGCCGCGTGATCCAGGATGTTCCTCAGGCCTTCCTGGATGAAGCGATAGATCACGACCCCAACGGCCAGAGGAGGGCTCCAGTCCTCTGGAACGCCCTTCACTTCCATGTTCAGATGGACCTCAGTCATGGCCAGGCCGCTGCCCTGGAGGTCCTGACACAGCGCTTCCAGGGCTGTCAGCAGTCCAAGGTCCTGAAGCAGCGAGGGGAAGACGCCTCTCATGATGCGGCGCAGGCTGTCTTCGGCCCTGGTGAGCGTGCCCAGCACATGGTCGAGCTGCTGCCGCACCAAATCGGGCTTTGTGTTCAAGTAGTCACGGATGAGGTTGATTCGTACAACGGAGCCGACGACCATCTGAATAGGCTCGGCGTGGATCTCTGTAGCCAGCGACAGGCGCTCCTCGTCTCGCGCCTGCACCATGTAGCGTTGGATCTCTTTGATATGCTCCATATTCTCGCGCTGAATTCGGTCGGCTTCAGTTAGACGGATACCTTCAAGAAGGAGAGCACCCTGCTGTCCGAGGGCCCGCAAGAACTCGATCTCTTGCCAGGAGTAGATGGCCCCGCCGGCCTTGGCTCCGACGGCGAGAATACCTTCCAGCGTGTCCCGGCCCATCATCGGCACGTAGATAGTCGCGTTCAGAGCCGAAACCGCGGCATGGTTCTGCGACGTCATGGTCTGAAACTGCGGCTCGACGCTTAACTCGCTGTGGAAAACCGGCAGGGGCTCGCTGGTGAGCCACTGAGTGAGGGGGTGGTTTGGAGCCAGCGGCTGGTCGGGCTGCTCGTCATAGCCGTGCGACAGGAGCGGCCTCGCGTGGCCATTGTCCAGGAGCAGCACGGCGCAGTGGTTGGGATGGACTATCTTGTGAAGCAGCTTCAGCACGGTGTCGGCGACCTGGAGGGTGTTCGCGCCGGTCTGTGCCGTCCCGAGAGTTAGAAGCGTTTGGAGCTCGCCCCGGAGGTCCTTTTCGAGCCTTGCCCGCAGCGACGAGTCGAGCAGGCGCCAGGCCGGTTCGGCCAACATCACGAGGCCAAACGATAGCAGGATGACGATCCAGAGCGGGGCGCCGATCCACATGAAGACAGGAACACCCACCGCTAGAACGGCGATATTCGCCCCGCTGCGCAGCAGGTACGATATGCGGTGCTGAAGGACGAGCTGGATGTCGAGAAGGTTGTATCGGAGAATGGCGATGCCGGCGAGGACGAAGAACAGAGAGTTGGTCCAGGACGTCGCGGGAGGTACGTCCAACCCCAAGACCGGCGCAACGTCCAGGAGACTTCCCATCGCGGACACGAACGCCGCTATGAGAAGCAGAAGGAGCCGGTTGCGCTCGGTGTAAGAGCCGGCGAGTTTGAAGCCCTTGTAGAGCGTAGCGATGGCGTAACCGAGCATCAGGTATACCGGCAAGGTCCAAGGGATGAGGCCGATGGCCCAAACAGCCGTGTTACCGTATCCGGCTACCTCGACTCCAAGAACGAGGAAGGGCGTCGGGATGCTGGCCAGGCTGGTCAGCAGGTGGGCGATCGCCAGAATCGTCATCCACCGGGGCCATGGTGATCTGACCATGAACTTGGAGAAGTAGTAGAACGAGACGACGGTCAGGCTTACCGCCGCCGGCGTCAGGCGCTCCCAACGCAGCGCCCACTCGAGGTCACTCGAGCTGCGCAGTCCAAACACGGCCATGCCCCACAGCATCTGGCCCACGATGAACAGGGCAAACCATCGAACGGATGGGAGCGAGAAGCCCCCCTTGACGAGGACGAGCACCAGCACGCCAGTCGCAAGAGAGGCCTGTAGTAGCGGTGCAACCTCGTGAACGGTCATCTCTGGCGCCTACGTCTGCTTTGCGGGCGTGAGCATGCTATTGGACGGCTGAGGTGGCGTCCGGCGCTGGCGAGCGCTTGGTCGCCAGCACCCGAATCAGCGGGTACCTCAACGTGTAACGGGCCTCGCGGTAGTGGGGGTCGACCTTGCCCAAGGTCGTATCGATCTTGCTGCGGAGATCGTTGACGTTCTCTGGTTCCGTATTGATGTACAGGGACATGACGACCTTGTCACCCACGTACTCCTTCTTGGCGTTCCAATCGTCTCTGCTGACACCGGCCATCTCCATAGCCTCGGTCAGCGTGTCGGTGTCAATCCTCGCGATGCTTCCCAGGTCGATGATGTCGTCTGCCCGAGAGTGGAACCGAAGCAGAGGCACCCCGTGCTCGTTCCGGCCTTCGACCTGAAGGAGATCGCCCTGACGCATGCGCAGGAAGGGCATGCCGTAGAAGCTTGTAATCACCGGCTCGTACAGCTCTCCGTCCTTCAGCGCATCGAGGAGAACCGGCGCGTCGTTCTCCGGCGGCGCGCCGGCGGGAAGAAACTCTAGGAACACGCTGATAGGAAGCGGCACAAGGCCTTTGCGCCGCCAGTCCTGCATCGCGATGATGCCCGCCTCACTCGAAGCGTAGATCTGGAACACCGGCG
>JADFIF010000105.1 GCA_022566795.1 Chloroflexota bacterium | reverse complement strand
CCCGATCCTGACCCTCACCGCCTCCTCGGATTGTTGAGCCGCCATGGCCTGCTGGATGGCAATCGCGCACTCCAGCGCGTGCAGGGCACTCGAAAAAGCCACCATGAAGCCGTCGCCTTGCGATTTGACCTCGAAGCCCTCATGGGCTGTAATCTGCTGGCGGATGGCGGCGTTATGGGTCCGAAGCACCTCCTGAGCCCGCCTATCTCCAAGCCTCTCCGTCATAGGAGTGGAGCCCTCGATGTCGGTGAAGTTTTCGTAACGGTGCCGTCGTGAGCGGCGTGGGGACGTAGGTCAGTGCCCTCAATCTCTATGGCTGAGATGAGGGCCTCTTGCGGAGATTCATCGACGTCATGTGACAGACGCACATCGTAGTCTGCAGGGCCAAGAAACGTCTCAATTGTCCGAATCAGGGCATGAGAGTCACCTAAGTGAGGAAGATGTACGTCCCCTTGCAATGGCACTAACCTCGCATCACGTATCCTCGATGCCAGCTCTCTTCCCAAACGGAAGGGCACAGCCCTATCTTGTTGACGGTGAACGACCAGCGTCGATGTTCGTATCGTTGGAAGGAGGTCAACGATGTCAAGCTGCCGACCCATGTCATATAATTCGGCAGCCATCTCGGCACTGGCCGCCTGTCGCTGAATTTCGGAGAACCACTGCAATTCCTCGGTATCTGCGCCAGGAATGAACCGTTCCGCTAATGCTTTGGACCCCAACCCCCACTCAGCTCGGACTAGTGCGATGAGCGCATCCCTCAGAGCGATCTCTTGAGCGTCCAGCCGCGCATAAGTACCGTAAAGCAGCAGGTGGCTTACACGCTCAGGAAACGCCGACGCGTACATGATTGTTATGGGCCCTCCTGCTGAGACTCCAAGCAGAGCGAACTGCTCCAGCTTCAAGCCGTCGATGACGGCATGAAGTGCCCGTAGGTCGGCTTCCCACGTGAAGTCAGTCCTGTTCCTATCCGAGAGTCCGCAGCCATACCTGTCATACAGTACGACCGTGTGGTGGCGTGCGAGCCTCTCCAGGAACTCCGAACGACGACCTGGTTCAGCTTCCAATTCCAGATGGCTCACCCAACCCGGGGGAATCACGAGCGGCTGACCCACGCCCACGGTGGCATAGGCGATGCTTTCTCCCATGGAAGTGCTGCAAAATCTAATATCTAGTTCCACAGGATCACCAACACTGGTAGTTCGCATGCGAAGACCTCGTGCCAAACAACTGGTGCGAGCCAGCCAGCCCCCTTAGGCTCGACCTCTTGGGCGTCTCCGGACCTCCAACGCTCTCCCAGCGGCAGCGAGGAATTGATTGGTTTCGATGTTATCGGGATCAAGATGTCAGCACGTGCTTCGCCCAGCGTAGAACCAGATCCCAGTCCTCTTGGACAGCACGCTCTTCCGCTTCATCGAGCAGACGATCAATCTGTCGCTGGACTCGCCCGCTTGCCATGTGACACACCTCCCCGTGCGGGAACCGAGTGGTAGGAGGATTGTATCCCTCGGGCGAAGAGAGTCAAGCTGAGCGGGCGGGCGCGAAACCAGGAACGACTAGCGACAGCTCAGATCGCCGCTGTCATGGGCACCAAAAGGAAGTCCTTCTGGTGCGCCCATTCTAGGCAACTCCACGACTAGGACGCAAAGGAACCCCCTTCTGGAGCCTAGGTGTCCTCAAGCTCGATTTTAATTATCTGGCCCCCAGCAATTCCGAGAAAGGGACATCTCATGGCTTCCCAAAACCCGCGAAGACTGCGGCTACTCCTGAACGATCCCCAGGACTAACGTAGAGTAGGAGGTGGCGGGAGTAGCATTGTCAGGTTGCCTGTCGCGGCGATAGCCCAGGAGGCTACCGCGCCTGTGTCAGCGAGTAGGCCAGCGCCTGGTAGCCTTTGGCGTTGGGATGGATGTCTCCGAACAGCATGTTGGTCCAGGATGCCGCTTTGCCCTGCATTAGGTCGTAGGGGTCGGCGACCTTCGCGCCGTGAGCCACCGCGGTTTCACGGATGATGGCGTTGAGCCGCTCAATGACCTCGTTCGTGAAGCTCTCGATAGGTAGGTCCAGGCCGAAGCCGAAGGGATTATAGGCCGTCATGATGTAGAAGTCGGCCTCGGGCTCCAGCGCTCCGGCCAGCGACGACACGATCTGGTCGAAGTTCCCCTCGAAGGACTGCAGCGCGGCGTCGGCGCGGATCTGGCACGCCTGAGTCCGTGCAGGGATTTGGCAGTCGTCGGAGCCCAGGTGCGCCAGCAGGTCGTTGGCGCCGATGTCCAGGCTGAGGAACGACACCGTGGTGCTCGGATCCCCGTCGTCTTTTCGGGCCGCTATCTCGTTCAGCGCCTGCGGCAGCTGGCCCTTGACGATTGAAATGGTGCTCTCGCCCGAGATACCTAGGTTCAGCAGACCCAGAGAGCGTCCCGTGGTGCGCTCGAGGTAGCCGTGGAACCTGGAGACGTAGCCCTCCATCGGAATGCCTACACCGACGTTGGCCGCCAGCGAGTCGCCCAGGGCCAGGTACAGCTCGGGTCCGTCGTCACCTCCAGTCCTGCCAGGCGGTACTAGGTCGGCGCCGGGCGGTGTCGGAGCCGCCCTGTCGCCCGCCGCGGCGACGGCGCTCAGAAAGGCATCCTTCGTGAGCTGCGAAACCGTCTCTCCGGCCTGCTGCACGCCGACAATGGTGATCTTGCCCTCCTCCATCAGCAACTGCTGGATCTGCGTGGCGCCGGCCTGCCGCAGTGATCGGTTGATGTCCAGCACGTCGTTCACGAGCGGCTCGAGCTGATCGCCGGCGGCGCCAGGCAGCGGTATGAACCCGACGGAGATGCCGTGGAGGTCCAGCTCTATCTCGCCAGCCTCCAGCGCGACGCTAACGGTGCCCGAGAACCCGATTGCGACACGTCCGTTGAGGCTCCCCGACAGCTTGACCTCGCTATCGGAGGTAATGCTGACCTCTGCGTCAAGGATCTGGGCGTCGGGGTCGATCTTGCTCAGGAGCAGGTCGGTTAGCTCTGCGTCGGTGAGCTCGAGGAAGAAGGCCGACTTGTCCTCCACGGCGTCGTTGATCTTCTGCTCCACAGCACGCCCGCGAGCAATGGCCTCAGGCGAAATGGGCTCGCCCTGGGCCCGGAAGGCGCCCGTCAAGCCCGGGATGTCCACCCCGGCCACCACCGCGACGTATAGCCCGAACACCACGATGAGAACGACCAGAACGACCGCCGATAGGATGGCTAGCTTGATGATGCGGCCCATAGTTCGATTCCACCTCCGAAAGCCAGACAAAGATAACGTAGCGCCCCCGGCAGGTCAACAGAAAACGTATCGCATGGATCAGCGTTCAGACCTAGGCGGTTGGCGGTCGGCAGCTGGTCGACGGCGCAGACAACGTCAGATATCGCGCGTCAGGCGCTACAAGACGAGGCTTGAGCAGGATGTGGCGCCTCTCGCCATGGGCGACTTGTGGCACTTTCCGGTTCTGGCCTTTGTTCAAATTCGCGTGCAGTGTGATGCCTGCGCACTGGCATTCACGGGCTGGTTGACGGCTTGTTGCCGCGTTGCTACACTCGCTCCACCGGCGGGGTAGGCTTCCTATGCGGTGTACAGAGTGCGGGCACGGCAACCGAAAAGGCGCAGGGTTCTGCGATTCCTGCGGCGCTGAGCTTGCGGCGTCCGATGCCTCGACCGCAGTCGATACCGCCACGGACATCGGCCTAAGCCCCGACTTCGTGGGCCGCCGCCGCGAGATAGCCGAGCTGACAGCCGCGCTGGACGATGCGCTGGGAGGCCGAGGCCGGCTGGTCATGCTGGCGGGCGAGCCGGGCATCGGCAAGACACGCACCGCTCAGGAGCTGGCCGCCCACGCTGAGCAACGCGGCGCTCAAGTATGGTGGGGCCGTTGCCACGAGAGCCGAGGGGCGCCTCCCTACTGGCCCTGGGTGCAGGCGGTGCGCTCCTACGTACGCGAGCGGGACCCGGAAGGCTTGAGTGCCGAAATGGGTGCGGGAGCCGCCCACATTGCGGAGATTGTCTCAGATGTGGCCGAAAGGCTCCCCAACCTGAAACCCGCTCCTCCGTTGGACGACCCCGAGCAGGCCCGTTTCCGTCTGTTCGATTCGGTAACCTCTTTCCTGAAAAGCGCCTCCCAGACGCGACCACAAGTCATCATACTCGACAACCTCCATTGGGCCGATAAGCCATCTCTGGTGCTCTTGGAGTTCTTGGCCCAAGAGCTGGCTGACAGCAGGCTGCTGGTGATAGGGACCTACAGAGACGTAGACCTGTCGCGTCAACACCCCTTGGCAGAGACGCTAGGTGAGCTGACGCGGGAGCGACTATTCCAACGAGTGCTTCTGCGTGGTCTCTCCCAGCAGGATGTAAGCCGCTTCATCGAGATAACGTCGGGCATTACTCCACCTGGAGGCCTCGTGAGGGCTGTGCACACGCAGACGGAGGGTAATCCCTTGTTCATCACGGAAGTGGTGCGCCTGCTGGTCCAGGAAGGAGAGCTAACTCAAGAGGGGGCCAAGGAGCACGACTCTTGGGAAGTGCGCATACCTGAGGGAGTGCGGGAGGTGATTGGGCGCAGGCTCAACCGCCTGTCGCAGCGGTGCAACGAGACGCTGACGATAGCGGCGGTCATCGGGCGGGAGTTCGGACTGGACCAGCTGAGGTTGCTGGTGGAGGATACGGCAGAGGACAGGCTGCTAGACACTCTTGAGGAGGCATTGAGTGCGAGGGTGATAGAAGAACTACCCCGAGCGGTGGGCCGCTACCAGTTCACCCATGCGCTTATCCAGCAGACCCTCTACGATGAACCAACCACCACGACGCGGGTGCGGCTGCACGCCCGCATCGGTGACGTGCTTGAGCAACTTTATGGGGACGAGGCCGAGGCCCACGCCGTGGAACTGGCCTACCACTACGCCGAGGCCGAGGCGGTAGTGGGCAAACAGAAGCTCCTTCACTTCTCGCGGGTGGCTGGGGAGCAAGCACTGGCGGCCTACGCCTACGAGGAGGCACTGGCCCACTTCCAGCGGGCGCTGGCGGCCAAGGAGGGACGGGATACGGATGCCGAGACCGCGGCGATTCTGCACGGCCTGGGCCGTGCCCAGGCCGGCGTCGCCGTATCGCTGGACCAGAGGCAAGAGGCCTTCGACAACCTTAGCCTTGCCCTGGACTATTACATCGAAGAGGACGATGTAACTGGTGCTATGGCCGTCGCCGGCCCAAGCAATGTATTTATACCGGGGATTAAAGGCATAACTCGATTCATTACTCGCGCCTTGACGGTCGTATCGCCCGACTCCCATGACGCAGGGCGTCTCTTCTCTCGTCTTGGTCTGGCCCTTGCGTTTGAAATGGGCGACGACGCGGGCGCTCAGGAGGCGTTTGGCAAGGCGCTAGTCATCGCCCATCGCGAGAACGACACGGCCCTGGAGGCCTTGACGTTGAGCAGTGCATCGTCGGTGGACTGGCGGCACCTCCGCTACGAGCAGAGCCTAGAGAGGAGTCTACGAGCCATCGAGCTAGTGGACGAAGCCGGCGCTACGCGCCTCTCCCGTGGTTTAGCCTCCCAGTTGCTACTCGTCATGGGTAACCTTGAAGGAGCACGGGCACACGCGGAGAAATTTCTCACGCTGTCGGAAAGGCTGCGCGGTCGTACCTGGTTGGTCATGGCGCTCGTGACCAACCAGCTGGTGTGCCAAGCTGAGGGCGACTGGTCCACAGGGCGCGATTTCAGCGACCGCGCCCTGGCCTTGGGGGGAGCTTCTTTGGCCCTCGGCGGCCGTGCGTTGCTAGAGTACCAGGTGGGCGACTTTCGCCAGGGGGCAACCTACCTTGATCAGCTAGTGGAGGCCGGACGCCTGCTCTCGCCCGGAGTAAACTTCGAATCGTCGACTCTCGCCACGATGATACCTCTGCTAGCCCGAATATCCGGGGACGTAGGCCGGTTCGACATCGCCGAAGAGTCCGCCAACGCCGTCCTCTCGTCTTCCGACGTGACACCGGTCCTCGCCATGTCAGCTAATGCGGGCCTTGCGCTCATGGCTGTGCAGCGGGGCGATGCCGAGGCTGCCGGGCCGCTGTACGATGCGTTGGTGTCTCGGCGAGGCACCATGTTGGCGTTGTTCGGGCCAGGCATTGCATTGCCGCGAGGCGTGGTCAGCGCCGACCGCCTGCTGGGCCTTCTGGCCCAGACGATAGGAAAACTCGACGACGCAGCTGCCCACTTCGACGATGCCATCGTCTTCTGCCGCAAAGCCGGCTACCGCCCAGAGCTGGCCTGGACGTGCTACGAATACGCCGATGCCCTGCTCCAGCGAAATGGGCCCGGCGATCACCAGAAGGCCATGTCGCTGCTGGAGGAGTCGCTGGCCATCTCGACCGAGCTGGGCATGAAACCCCTCATGGAGCGCGTGGCTGCCCTCCAGGAGCGGGCGACGTCGCTGCCAGCCAAAGCGCCTGCCCATCCTGCCGGGCTTACCCAGCGCGAAGTCGAGGTGCTACGCCTGATCGCTGCGGGCAAGAGCAACCAGGAGATCGCAGAAGAGCTGTTCATCAGCCCCCATACCGTGATACGCCATGTCAGCAACATCTTCGCCAAGACGGGTTCGACCAACCGTGCTGACGCGGCAACCTATGCCAACCGGCACGGGCTAGTGTCGTAGGGGCCGATTCGGGAATCACGCCACCTTCGCCCTCCGCAGGGGCGCCTCGTCAGCCCGCCATCCACGGCGGCTAGTCAAAGACCATCTCTTCGCCTCACCCTCTGTCTTGTCTGAGCCCCAGCTAGGGCAGTAGCAACCTCTTGCTACCCCTGCTATCCCCTCGTCCAATCTCCCAACCGCCACTAACGACATCTTGCTATTACCCTTCGCGCGCCTGCCCTTCGCAAAATCCAAAGCTTCAGCGATGTGGAGCCCTACGCCCTGCAGCTAAATTGTGGACATAGCAAATGCGAGGGCCGAGCGACAACGACAACAACGGGGCCGGAGCTCGTCCCGGCAGACGAAATCAAGAGGGGGGACCGGAGATGACACAGCAGATCCAAAAGACGCACCGCTGGGCCGAGACGGTCCGCCAGGGTAGGGGGTCAACCCCGAACCCAGCCAACCAGCCGATCTTCTTCTTTGATGGGGAGTTTCGGACGTGGGGGCAGGTGGAGCAGCGAGCCCAGCTCAACAGAGCTATCGCCGCACACACTTCAAGCTCTCAGCTGCGGTAGACATCATGTGGAGGCCCGACGGCTCCCGGGCCAAGCCGAAGGAGGTGCCTATGACCCAAATCCCGAAAACAGAATGACCGGAAAGACCGAAGCCTCAAGAGGCAAAGACAGAGCACCAAAGAAAGGAGCAACAGATGAATAAGATCTGGTCTCACAAAGATGGTGGAAGGAGAAACGAAATCACTTCAAGGAGGAAGAACATGAAGAAGCTTATCGCACTCGGAATCGCCACCGGACTGGCAGTAGCCGCATTCCTCGGCACCACGATGTTGTCCACCTCGGGCGCCGTCGAATCAACGGCAGGACCAACTAGCGAAACGCGCATTGAGCCTATCGCACGCAACCTTGTTGACCTCAACAATGGCTTCTATGCCGGTGAGATGCCGAAGCTAGACGCCAGGGTCATCGACGAGCATAGTGCTCCCAACCTGGTGGACTTCCAGAACGGCTTCTACGCGGGTGAGCTGCTGAAGGTCAGCGACATCGCTCGGCCAACGGCAAGCACGGCTCGCAACTCCGTGGACTGGAACAACGGTGTGTATGCCGGTGAGCTACCAAAGCTAGACGCCAGGGCCGTCGACGAGCACACTGCTCGCAACCTGGTGGACTTCCAGAACGGCTTCTATGCGGGTGAGCTGCCGAAGGTTGAGGCCAGGGTCATCGATGAGCACACCGCTCGCAACCTGGTGGACTTCCAGAACGGCTTCTATGCCAGTGAGGTGCCGAAGGTCGACGACATCGCTCGCCCAGTGGCAAGCACTGAGCTGCCGAAGCTAGACGCCAGGGTCACCGACGAGCATAGTGCTCGGAACCTGGTGGACTTCCAGAACGGCTTCTACGCCGGTGAGGTGCCGAAGGTCGACGACATCGCTCGGCCAGTGGCAAGCACTGAGCTGCCAAAGCTAGACGCCAGGGTCATCGATGAGCACACTGCTCGGAACCTGGTGGACTTCCAGAACGGCTTCTACGCCGGGGAAATTCTGAAGGTTGTCGACATCGCTCAGCCAACGGCAAGCACTGCTCGCAACGCCGTGGACTGGAACAACGGCCTGTATGCCGGTGAAGCCGACGTATACCTGGTCGGGACTGTAGAGGCGACCGACGCGAATCTGGTCCCTTCGGGTGAGATTCTGAAGGTCGACGACATCGCTCAGCCAACGGCAAGCACTGCTCGCAACGCCGTGGACTGGAACAACGGCCTGTATGCCGGTGAGGTTGACGGCATCCTTGAGCCGACCGCGGACAGCATTTCGGACTTCGTTGACTACCACAACGGATTCTACGCAGGTGACCTCCCCTAGGTCCAGGCGACCGCACCTCGACACCAAGAGGCCGCCGAAGACGAAAGGAGCCGCCCGATCGGGCGGCTCCTTTCGCTGTGGGTGAACTTGCCCGAAGTGCCCTTCTGGAAAGTTCGCAGGCCCGTTGACCACCCCTAGCTCTTCGCTCTAGCTACGAACGAGACCCTGAAGCACCTACTTCATCCAGCCGCCAACTTTAAATTTCCCGGAGCAAATAACCAGTTCACGCTCGGTGGAAAGGCGATGGGCCGCGGTTTGCGTGGCGGCGGAGAACTTGTCCTAGTGTAAAACCCGGACCTTTTCAGAAGATGAGCAACAGAAGATATCCCTGTGTCGAGCCGGATGTAGCGCCTAACCCTGAGCCTCAGCGGGAGAGTTGACCCTGGCGTCGGGCCACCGTTAAACTGGACTCCCGACGCCGTGACCCAACCGGGATTCTTGAGGGAGGCCCAGAATGGTCGATCTGGCGATTACAGGGGGCCTCATCATCGATGGCAGTGGCAGCCCCGGCTACCACGGGGCGGTCCTTGTCGAGGGAGACCGACTCTCCATACACCGCGGCGACACGTCTGCCCTGGAGGCCACCAGGGCCATCGACGCCAATGGCTTGGTGGTCTGTCCCGGCTTCATCGACCTGCACTCCCACGCCGGCCTGACGATGCTGGGCGCGCCCCACCACGACCCCAAGGTACGTCAAGGCGTCACGACCGAACTGATCGGCATCGACGGCATCTCTCACGCCCCTTTCAAGAGCCAGCAAGAGCTTCACAGGTATATCTGGCTGGACTCGGGCCTCAATGGATACCCGCCAATGCCGGCAGACTGGCTCACGGTAGCCGATCTACTGAGGAAGTACGACAACACCGTCGCAATCAACGTCGCTTACATCCTCGGCAACTCGCCAGTGCGAATCTGGGGCGTTGGGTGGACTAACCGGCCCGCTACGGGGGCCGAGCTGGAGGATATGAAAGCAATCGTAAGGGAGGCGATGGAGGAGGGCGCTTGGGGGCTGTCGACAGGGCTGGACTACCCACCGGGCGCCTATGCAGACACGGATGAGCTGGTGGCCCTAGCGGAGGTCGCGGCCTCCCTGGGCGGCTTCTACCACACGCACACCAGGGCAAGCCTAAGGTCCCAGGGACTCATGGCGCCCTTCCAGGAGGCCATCGACATTGGGCAGCGTAGCGGTTCCCCGGTCCACCTGACCCACTACCGGCAGAGCGTTCAAGGAGCGGGTAGCCACCTGGACTACCTGGGTTTGGTCGAGAGCGCCCGCGAGGCCGGTATGGATGTCACTTTCGACTGCTACACTTACCCCTTCTCGGGGACCGCCGTAACCATTGGCCTGCCCTTCTGGGCGAAGGACGGCGGGCCCGAGCGCTTGATGTCCGCCCTTCAAGACCCAGACGATCGCGCCAGGATGAAAAGGGAGCTTTCACGGGAACGCCTGAAGAACAACTGGCTGACTAACTTCACGAGGCCTCAAAACCTTCAATACGAGGGCCGCTTGATCACCGATATCGGCGACATGCGTGGCCAGGACCCGGAGGACGCGCTGTTCGACCTGCTGATCGAGGAGAACCTCGGCATCTCCACCGTGGGGCTCGGAACGAATCCGCAGACGCTGCCGGCGTTCGTCTCCCACCCGGCTGGCATGATAGCCAGCGACGCCATCCTGATCGGCGAGTACCCGAACCCCAGGTCCTACGGTTGCTTCCCCATCGTGCTGGCCGAGTTCGTGCGCGCCGAAAGGCACCTGCGACTCCCGGAGGCCATTCGCAAGATGACCTCCTTCCCTGCCCAGCGATTGGGCCTTCCCGACCGAGGGCTTCTCCGCGATGGATTCAAGGCTGACATCGTCGTCTTCAATGCCGATACGGTGAAGACCCATGCCACCCGCGAGGACCCGAAGCACTACCCGGTCGGAATCGACTACGTCATCGTCAACGGCCGGGTGGTGATCGATAGGGGGGAGAACACCGGCGCACTCCCGGGCCGAGGGCTTCGACGGGGCCACGCGTCTACATAGGACGCTTCGACGACGCCAACGCGGGGACGGCAACATCATCCCTGACCCCGTTGGAAAGTCAAGACGGGCGGCTCGCGCCGGTATCCGGCAACGTTCGCAGAGAGCGCTCCATAAGGGCGGCCACTTCTTCGTAGCCACCGAAGGTCGTAGATTCCCCAGCACCAAAAAGAAATCCTTTCGGACAAGCCCACTCACCGGACGACATTGGCCTGATGGAACGGAGAGGCTCTCCCTAACGACTGGTCACCGACTGGCCACACCAATAGGTAGTCCAGTAGGCGCGATAGCGTGTTTGACAGCGCTCCAGCGTGTTGCCGT